>NZ_CP081903.1:6308132-6621935 GCF_020091405.1 Bacteroides cellulosilyticus | reverse complement strand
ACTTCTTTCTTTCTCCCGAAGAATTCCGTACCCGCATTGCCAATGATGAGTTCCTGGAATATGAAGAAGTGTATAAAGACCGTTATTACGGTACATTGAAGTCTCAGGTAGAAGCTCAGTTGGCTGCCGGACAAAATGTGGTTTTTGATGTGGACGTTGTAGGTGGCTGCAATATAAAGAAGTTTTATGGTGACCGTGCCCTGTCAGTATTCATTCAGCCTCCTTCGGTAGAGGAACTTCGTAAACGTCTGATAGGACGTGGAACGGATGCTCCCGAAGTGATAGAAGCCCGCGTAGCCAAGGCGGAATATGAACTGACGTTTGCCCCTAAGTTCGATAAAGTCATTGTAAATGATGATTTGGAGAAGGCAAAGGCGGAAGCTTTGCAGGTAATTACAGAGTTTTTATCCGAATAATTGGCTCCTATGTATAACCCGAAGCCTGTTTCTCCCAAACAAAACAAAGCATTGTTGATCCTCAACGTTCTCCTGGCACTTGTTTCTCTTGTGTCAGGGTTGATTGCTTTGTATTACCTGCAATGGACAATCATTATTGGTATGTCTGTGGTACTGCTTTCAAGCTGCATCAATGTTTATACTTGCTGGAAACGTATGAAAATAAAAGAATGAAAACGGGTATCTTCAGTGGCTCCTTCAATCCGGTACACATCGGACACCTTGCCCTCGCCAATTATCTTTGCGAGTATGAAGGGTTGGATGAAGTGTGGTTTCTCGTAACCCCTCATAATCCGTTGAAGGAAGAAGATGAATTGATGGATGATACCTTCCGTTTGAAGTTGGTTCAACTTGCCATTGCGGGGTATCCCAAGTTTAAAGCTTCTGATATTGAGTTTAATCTGCCCCGTCCGTCCTATACCATCCATACATTGGATAAACTGAAAGAAACCTATCCCGACCGGGAATTTCATTTGATTATTGGTTCGGACAACTGGGTGCTTTTTCCCCGCTGGTATCAGTCGGAGCGTATTCTTGCTGAAAACCATATTCTTGTGTACCCCCGTCCCGGTTATCCGGTTTCTTCCGATTCCCTTTCGAAGAATGTAAAAGTAGCTTCTTCGCCTACTTTCGAAATCAGCTCTACCTTTATTCGCCGGGCGATGGAGGAAGGGAAAGATGTTCGTTACTTCCTCCATCCTGCGGTCTACGAGGCGCTTTCATTCAGGTTTCCTCGGTAAAAGAGACCGATTATCACTGATTTTTTATATAAACCACTGAACGTCCTCCACCCCGTTTGCGGATAATGCCTTCTGCCAGATATTCCTGCAAATCACTACTGGCACGGCGGTCCGTTATATTCGTCAGGCGGGAGTACTCGGCGCGTGTGATGCAGATGTTTGCTTCCAGGAATTTCAGCATCATTTCTTTTCTTTTTTCCGGGGCTACTGCCGGTTTCTTTGTTGCCATCTTCTTGTCCAGTCTTTCCAAATGCATTTGATACCTCACGTATTTTTTAAATTCTTTGCTTGGACGGAACTTCACCGTTTCGAACCGTACGGATTCGGCACGGATATCTTTCTTGTTCATAGCGGGCCGTGTGCATTTCAGTGTAGTGCTGAAGTAGCCCAACTCGTCAAATTCCACATTGTAGCCTTCGGCAAGCCAGTCGCCCAGCGCATTGCTGATGGCTTGCATGATGCCTACTATCATAGCGTGCGGCATGTGCTGTTCCTTCATCACCCGTTCCTGAAATTCTTTTGCCGTAATGGTGCCTTTGGAGTGTACGCGTGCGTGCAGTGGTTTCTTCTTGCCTTCGCCACTGGGGTCCGGTGTTTCGTAGAGGTCATAAAAAGTACTCATATATACATTGTTTTAAGAGGTTTATACTTCCGTAGAAACAAACTGGCACCGGAACCGCAAGAAACTAATGTCGGATGTGCTACGAACTAATATCTCAGATACTAAAAAATATTCATACTACAAATATAGTAGTTTCTTACAATAATTGTTCTATTCTCTTACAATAATTATAGAATTATCTTACAACAATTGATGTATGAATAATTTTTAGGCAACAAATTATTAGTTCCTTGCGGTGCGGGGATTAGTTTTTAGTAAGGATGGTATTAGTTTTATTAAGGTATCAAGGCTTGGCTCTTGCTGGCCAGATTTACTACGCTTTCTTCTGTTTTCTGGTTTATTCTGTTTACTTTTGCAAAAGATTATTTAAACATGCTTATAACAACATTTGCTATAATTTGTCAAACCGAAAATGAGAAAAAGGTAATAAACCAAGTGAGTGCATGAAACCCAAAAGAAACAGGATATTTTGTCGTGATTGATAAAGAAAAAGGTTTATGCTTTAATGCAAAGAATTTAAAATTCACTTAATACATTTGCAAATCCTCCTATTAATTTGTTCCTTTGTAAAAGAGAGTTTTAAATAATATGCAAATGGAACATTCTATAGATGATAATAAAGTGAAGTATATTAACTTCTGTGTTAATGCTTTTGCCAGGCAGTATGACATGTCATTGCTGGAATCATTCAATTATCTGGAACGATATGGAGGGGTGGCTTTTCTGGATGAATGTTATGCGGCAGAACATTTGTTATCTATAGAAGATGCTGTTAGGGATTTGAGTATTATATGTAAAAATAATGGAGGAAAGTTGGAATGATATTATATCATGGGACATATATAGATATTCATTCTATTGATTTAGATAGATGTATGCCTTACAAGGATTTTGGAAAAGGATTCTATCTCACTGATATTGAACAGCAGGCAAAGGATATGGCTATTCGTAAGTCGAGATTTGTTCCTAAAAGTTCCCCATGTGTGCTGAAGTATGGATTTGATGAGAACTATTTGAAGGATGGGACGCTTCAAGTGAAGGTTTTTGAAGGCCCTACGGAAGAATGGGCACAATTTATTATATCAAATCGATATAATCCTGCGAATAAGGTTATACATGATTATGATGTTGTGATAGGCCCTATAGCTGATGATGGAGTGGCTTTGCAAATAGGGCTGTTTAGGGATGGATTTATAGATTTAGCGGCATTGACTAAAGCTTTAGAATATAAGAAACTGAATAAACAGTATTATTTCGGCACCGTAAAGGCTATTAATTTACTAAAGAAGATATGAGTACGAAAGAGTATTTGGTGCAAAGCATCGTCAGTCAGATGGTTATTTATCTGATGGATGAATTCCGTTGGGATATGATAACCGCTATGAAAGCTATATATCATTCGGAACTTTTCAGGAAATTGGATGATGCGGAAATTGGACTCTATACACAAAGTCCCAAGTATGTGTATTGTTATTTGAAGAAAGAACTGCTTACAGGGAAATATATTTGAGGAGATATTTTGATATGAAAACAAAGTATGAAATATTTGATTTTATACATACTTATTGTTACGAATCTCCATAATAATTTCATCTACAATAAGCATCACTGAAAGTGCATAGTTCGGTTTCAGGGTCATGCAGACGGTTGCAAACTGTTGATGTATAGAAAACATCCAAAGCACGTAATGGAGAAATCTCCAGCTTTTCGGAAAGTCGCATTACGATTCCTCCGATTTTGTTCCACATAAGAAGGTCACTCAACATATATTTTTCTTTTGAATTAGTGATTTATTCCAGCTTTCTTTTCCCAAATATTCAATGTTTTCAGGATATCTTCTGTCACATATTCCCTGCTTTGGGTATGAAGGACATCATAAAATTCTCAAATATAGTTCTCAATCAGATTGATGCGCTTCATGCGCAAATACATTTCTGATGCCGGACATCCAATAGCACGGGCAGCGGACTCGATGCATGAGGATGCAAATATCGTTTTTAATTCTTCTTCTGTTACTGGCATAATATATTAAAGAATAAAGCTATTACTGCAAAAATAGAGATTATCTTTGGAAAAGTGTATCAAAGGTAGTATTTTTACTGAAATAAAGTGAAGTACACTATATATTTGAGGAAGTGTTTGATGTGAAAACAGAATAGAAATATTTATATGAAGAGTGGTTCGCATTTAAAAACGAACGCATGAAATTCTGGATAGAAAGGTGGATGGAGGATAACGGTGTGGCTTATACGGATGACTGTGCGGTCTGTGAAATTGCTTCTACTTGGATATCCGATGAGGTTGAAGACGACGAGTTATAAAGAAAATCCCCTTCACACCGGGTGCAAAGGGGATTCTCATATATAACAACTATAGCTTTCTTTACACGATACCTTGTGCCATCATAGCTTTTGCCACCTTCATGAATCCGGCAACGTTAGCACCCTTCACGTAGTTCACATAACCGTCAGCTTCTGTACCATACTGTACGCAGGCTTCGTGAATGTTCTTCATGATGCTCTTCAGTTTCTCGTCTACCTCTTCAGAGCTCCAGCTCAGTTTGATAGAGTTCTGAGTCATTTCGAGGCCGGATACTGATACACCACCTGCATTGGCAGCCTTACCCGGGGCATACAGAATTTTGGCATCCTGGAATACTTTGATAGCTTCCGGAGTAGAAGGCATGTTAGCACCTTCGGAAACAGCTATACAGCCGTTTGCTACTAACTGGCGAGCGTGATCGCCGTTCAGTTCGTTCTGAGTTGCAGAAGGCAGAGCGATGTCAGCTTTTTCACCCCAAGGTTTAGCTCCTTCTACATACTTAACACCCGGATATTGCTCTGCATATTCGCGGATACGTCCACGGTAGAGGTTTTTCAATTCCATGATGTAATCCAGTTTCTCGCGGTCGATACCTGCCGGGTCGTAAACGTAACCGTCAGAGTCGGACATTGTCAGAACTTTACCACCCAGTTCGAGAACTTTTTCAGCAGTATATTGAGCTACGTTACCGGAACCTGAAATCAGACAAGTCTTGCCTTTCAAGTCGGTACCTTGCTTCTTCAGCATTTCCATCAGGAAGTAGATGTTACCGTAACCGGTAGCTTCCGGACGAATCAGTGAACCACCGAACTCACGGCCTTTACCAGTGAATGTACCGGTAAATTCACGAGTCAGCTTCTTGTACATACCGAACATGAAACCTACTTCACGACCACCTACACCGATGTCACCGGCAGGAACGTCAGTTTCAGGACCAATGTGACGCCACAGTTCCAGCATGAATGCTTGTACGAAACGCATTACTTCGGCATTGGATTTACCGCGCGGAGAGAAGTCGGAACCACCTTTACCACCACCCATAGGCAGCGTAGTCAGTGAGTTTTTGAAAGTCTGCTCGAAAGCAAGGAATTTCAGGATTGAAAGGTTTACAGAAGCGTGGAAACGGATACCACCTTTGTACGGGCCGATAGCGTTGTTGTGTTGAACGCGATAACCCATGTTGGTTTGAATGTTACCCTTATCGTCCATCCAAGTCACGCGGAACTGGTAAACACGATCGGGGATGCAAAGACGTTCAATCAGATTGACTTTGTCAAACTCCGGGTGTTTGTTGTACTCTTCTTCAATTGTAGAAAGTACTTCTTCCACTGCCTGATGATACTCTGGTTCGTTGGGGAACCGTCTCTTCAAATCTTCTAATACCTTAGCTGCGTTCATAATCTATTTCTTTTATTGGTTATTTTTCAGTTGACGAGAGTTCAGTTGACAAGTTGACGAGGGATTCAGTTGATAAGGCATTTGCGCTGCCGCAGGGAATTCCTTGTAACTTGTTTCCTCGTATCTCGTTTCCCTTTTTCTCTGTTGCGGTTGCAAAAGTACACATAAAAATGAGACAAACAAACAATTTATAAAGAAAATGCGGTAGAAAACAACATTTTTATTGTTTTCTACCGCAAAAAGGAATAAAAAGACATTATTTATCCTCTCTTTAATGATTTTATTACCGGAATGAACACTAACGCTGCCGAAATGATAAGCGTCATGATGACTGGGCCATCAATTCGTTCGACAGTAGTCAGAACTATGTAGCAAAGTGCTGCCCAAAGCAGTACAATGCAAACACTTTGTGATTTCGATAACGGACGTCTCATTTACCTGCTTTCTTTTTGTCTACGATAGCATCGATAACGGCTACTGCGGTGATATTTACGATGTCGCGCACGGAACTTTCGAAGTCGGTGAAGTGGATAGGTTTGTTCAGTCCCATTTGTATCGGGCCAATCAATTCCATTTCCGTATTCATGGCTTGCAACAGTTTGTATGCGGAGTTGGCAGAGCTCAGGTTCGGGAATACGAGGGTGTTCACATCCTTGCCTTTCAAGCGGGTGAAAGGATATTTGGCGTCACGCATCTTGCGGTCCATGGCGAAGTTCACCTGCATTTCACCGTCAATGGCAAGATCAGGATAGTTTTGCTGCATGTACTCTACGGCTTCGTGTACGCTTACCGGACTACCTTCGGTGTCTGCGCCAAAGTTGGAGTAACTCAGCATGGCCATTACCGGGGTATGGTTGAAGAAACGCACGGTATGCTCCGACAGTTTGGCAATATCAATCAATGTTTCGGCATTGGGGTGACGGTTGATTAACGTGTCGGCAAGGAAATACGTTCCCTTCTTGGAGTTCAGGATGTGCATCGTACCGAAATGCTTGTATTGCGGTTGTATGCCGATGACTTCCTTGGCTACCTTGATAGTGTTGCTGTATTTCGTATAAAGGCCGGTGATGAATGCATCCGCATCGCCTGTTTCCACCATCATCATACCGAAGTAGTTGCGTTCGAACATCTTGTCGTTGGCTTCTTCGTAGGTGGCACCCTGGCGGGCACGCTTTTCAGAAAGGATGCGGGCATAACGTTCGCGGCGTGATGCCTCGTTCGGATGGCGCAGGTTTACGATTTCGATACCTTCCAGGCTGAGGTCGAGTTCCTTTGCCAGTTTCTCAATGGTCTCGTCGTTACCTAAAACGATAGGATGGCAGATACCTTCGGCTTTGGCTTCTACGGCTGCTTTCAGCATATTGGGGTGAGAACCTTCGGCAAATACCACACGTTGCGGATTGCGGCGGGCGGTGTCGTAAAGCTGACGGGTCAGTTTGCTTTCGTAACCCATCAGTTCGCGGAGCTGTACGCAGTAGGCATCCCAGTCTTCGATGTTCTTGCGGGCTACGCCACTTTCCATGGCTGCACGTGCTACGGCGCAGGACACTTCGGTGATAAGGCGCGGGTCAACCGGTTTCGGGATGAAGTATTCAGGGCCGAAACTGAAGTTGTTTACGTGGTAAGCCTCGTTCACAACATCGGGTACAGGCTGTTTTGCCAGATTAGCGATAGCGTGTACAGCGGCAATCTTCATTTCCTCGTTGATGGCTTTAGCTTGCGTGTCGAGTGCGCCGCGGAAGATATAGGGGAAACCGATTACATTATTAATCTGATTCGGGTAGTCCGAACGTCCGGTTGCCATCAGTACGTCGGGACGTGCTGACATGGCATCTTCATAAGAGATTTCCGGTGTAGGGTTAGCCAGTGCGAAAACGATAGGAGACGGGGCCATGCTGCGTACCATGTCCTGCGACAGAACGTTTCCTTTGGATAATCCCAGGAATACGTCAGCACCTTTGATGGCTTCTTCCAAGGTGTGGATATCTGTGCGATCAGTAGCGAAGTAGCGTTTCTGTTCGTTGAGATCGGTACGTGCTTTGCTGATTACACCTTTACTATCCAGCATCACGATGTTTTCCAAGCGAGCACCCAGTGAAACATACAGTTTTGTACAAGATACGGCAGATGCACCGGCACCATTCACTACGATTTTTACATCTTCAATATTCTTGCCTGCTACCTGCAAAGCGTTCACAAGTCCGGCACTGGAGATGATGGCCGTGCCATGCTGGTCATCGTGCATCACAGGGATATCGAGCTCTTCTTTCAAACGACGCTCTATTTCGAAGCACTCAGGTGCTTTGATATCTTCCAGGTTGATACCACCGAAGGTAGGAGCAATGGCCTTTACAGCTTCGATGAATTTTTCGGGATCTTTTTCGTTTACTTCAATATCGAATACGTCGATTCCGGCATAAATTTTGAACAGAAGTCCTTTGCCTTCCATTACGGGCTTACCGCTCAACGCACCTATGTCACCAAGACCGAGTACAGCAGTACCGTTGGAGATTACAGCAACCAAGTTTCCTTTCGCTGTATATTTATAAGCATCCTGCGGATTCTTTTCTATTTCGAGGCACGGCTCCGCCACACCGGGAGAGTAAGCAAGCGAAAGATCGGTTTGGGTACTGTAGGGCTTGGTAGGCACTACCTCTATCTTACCTGGTTTGCCTTGTGAGTGATACAGCAAGGCAGCTTCTTTAGTTATCTTAGCCATGGTAGTTGATTATGAGTTGTTAGTTAAAAGTTATAATTTTGCCGCAAAGGTAGGAATAAATGTGATAAAGTGTAAGTCCGCATGCAATAAAAACTATTAAATAGTACTTAATCTGTCGGAAGTCAAAGCAAGGATGAGGGGGGGAAACAAACAATAAGGCGAAGGACTGAAAAGTCTTTCGCCTTATTGTTTGTAAATAGTCTGAGTATAGACTGCTTTTAAATACCTCTACCTGTGAAAATACAGCAGTAGATGGCTTTTCTTTATTCTGTAGCCGTTTCTCCTTCAGCTTCCGGAGCCTTATCTATCAACTCCAGGAACTGGTCGAGTCGGGGTGTAACAATGATTTGTGTACGGCGGTTGCGTTGTTTGCCCAGTTCGGAATCATTGTCTGTGATAGGATTGTACTCACCACGTCCGGCAGCAGAAAGCCGTTTAGGGTCAACGCCATATTTATTCTGCAATTCTTGTACTACAGATGAGGCACGTAGGGCACTCAAATCCCAGTTATTGCGGATATTGGTACGTGAGATGGGGACGTTGTCCGTATTACCCTCTACCAGTACTTCGTAATCTTTGTAGTCGGTGATAATCTTGGCAATCTTGCTCAACGTTTCGCCGGCGCGTTCGTTGATTTCATAACTGCCGCTCTTGTAGAGCATATTGTCTGCTAAAGAGATGTAAACCACACCTTTCAGTACTTTCACATCTACTTCTTTCAATTCCTCGCGGCTCAGGGAGCGGGTCAGGTTGTTGGTCAGCATAACGTTCAATGAGTCCGACTTGCTCTTGGCATCCACTAATTGCTTGATGTAGCGGTTGGAGGCATTGATTTCATCTACCAGTTTGGAGATGTTGATGTTGCCTTGTGAGTTCTGCTGGAGACTCTTGTCGAGCGATCCTTGCAGGGTAGCGTAACTGTTACGCAGCTCCTGATTATTTTTTCTGGCTTCGCTTAGGCGATCCTCCAAGCTTTTAGATTGTGTACGGTATTCGGCAAGCTGGATTTGTGCGTCCTGATATGACTTGTCGAGAGCAGACTTTTCGTCTTTCAGTTTGTTATAATCTGTTTGAAGATTCACAAATTCCTTCTTGGTCACACATCCTGTCAGGAATAGAGTTGCGACCAACAGAAAGGATGCAGCTAATTTTGTACGTTTCATAAATCTTTCTTTATTAAATGTTTACTGGGCGCAAAGATAAGAAAATCCCCGTACTCCGGTTGCGGAGACGGGGATATATTATTTGTTTTATAGGTACTTTATGAAATTATGCGTTCAGAGCCTGTTCAATATCTGCGATGATATCGTCTACGTTTTCGATACCTACCGATAAACGGATTAGGTCGGGACGCACTCCGGCTTCCAGTAACTGCTCATCCGATAACTGACGATGGGTATGGCTGGCAGGGTGCAGTACGCAGGTACGTGCATCGGCAACGTGTGTTACGATAGCAACCAATTGCAGTGAGTCCATGAACTTGATGGAAACCTCGCGACCACCTTTCAATCCGAAGGAGATAACACCGCAAGAGCCGTTCGGCATATACTTCTGTGCCAACTCATAGTATTTATTGCCGGGAAGGCCACAATAGTTCACCCAAGCTACTTTGTCATTTTTAGAAAGATATTCGGCAACTGCTTGTGCATTTTTGCAGTGTTGCGGCATACGCAGGTGCAGAGTTTCCAGACCGAGATTCAGCAGGAAAGAGTTCTGCGGAGACTGGATGCTGCCGAGGTCACGCATCAACTGGGCAGTAGCCTTGGTGATATAAGCCATCTTGCCGAAAGCTTTTGTATAAGTCAGTCCGTGGTATGACTCATCCGGTGTGCACAATCCGGGGAATTTATCAGCGTGTGCATCCCAGTCGAACTTGCCGCTGTCTACAATACAACCACCTACGCTGGTGGCATGACCATCCATATATTTGGTAGTAGAGTGTACTACGATATCAGCACCCCATTCAAATGGGCGGCAGTTGATAGGAGTCGGGAAGGTGTTGTCTACAATCAAAGGTACACCGTGACTATGGGCAATGCGGGCAAATTTTTCAATATCCAATACTTCCAGTGACGGGTTGGAAATGGTTTCACCAAACAATGCTTTCGTATTCGGGCGGAAAGCTGCGGAGATTTCTTCTTCGCTGGCATCCGGACTAACGAAAGTAACTTCGATACCCAATTTCTTCATAGTCACCCCGAAGAGATTGAATGTACCGCCATAGATAGCGGACGAACAAACGAAGTGATCGCCTGCCTGGCAGATATTAAATATAGCATAGAAATTGGCAGCTTGTCCGCTGGACGTCAGCATACCGGCAACACCGCCTTCAAGAGCAGCTATCTTCGCGGCAACAGCATCGTTGGTAGGGTTTTGCAGGCGAGTGTAGAAATAACCGCTCTCTTCAAGATCGAAGAGACGTGCCATTTGCTCGCTGGTTTCATATTTGAAAGTGGTACTTTGATAAATGGGGAGTACACGGGGCTCGCCCTTCTTGGGAGTCCATCCTGCCTGTACGCAGAGGGTTTCCGGTTTAAATTGCTTTGCCATAATGCTATCTGTTTTTATAGTTTTTTATCAATTAACGCATTTGTGGACGCAAAAGTAGGGAAAATAATTGTATTTTTGTCCGCAAGATGAATAAATGGAAAATGAAACAGTTATTTTGCTTTCTTATTTTGCTTTTTTGCATGTCATTCTCTTACGAAGCGTTGGCCCAGGAAGAGCGGGCTACGCCGAAAAGCGGTGAGGGAATATCTGGTTTTCTACAACGTAACGGGCGTACCGGAAAAGCGTACTATCAGGAGTTCCTGAAACTGAATAAGAAACAATTGCGAGGTAAAGAAGAATTGCGGCTGGGAGTGAAATATTTGCTTCCACCTCTGAAAAAGGGGAGTGGCAATACGGCTGCTTCATCCAATTCATCTGCTTCAAACTCTTCTGCCCGTTCCGGCAACAAAACAATTCGTGAACCTCTTTTCGGAAAAAGCCTTGCTGAAGTTAAAGTGACGGGAAACCGTCTCCAAGGTGCGTGTTTCTACGTGGTGAGTGGACATGGTGGCCCTGATCCCGGTGCTATTGGCAGGATAGGAAGCGTGGAACTGCATGAGGATGAATATGCTTATGATGTCGCTCTCCGTCTTGCCCGGAATTTGATGGAGGAAGGCGCTAAGGTTTATATTATTATTCAGGATGCCAAAGACGGTATCCGTGACGATCAATACCTTAATAACAGTAAGCGTGAAACTTGTATGGGTGATCCTATTCCTCTGAACCAGGTTGCCCGCCTTCGCCAGCGCTGTGAGAAAATAAATGCGCTCTATCAGAAAGACCGCAAGAGTTATACGTATTGCCGTTCCATCTTCTTGCATGTGGATAGCCGTAGTAAGAGTCACCAGACGGATGTATTCTTCTATCATGCTCCCAAAAGTGTCAATGGTAAACGATTGGCAACTACAATGAAGAATACTTTCGAATCTAAATATGACCGCCACCAACCTAACCGCGGCTTTTCGGGAACTGTCAGCCCACGCAATTTGTATGTGCTGGCCAATTCCAGTCCTGCCGGAGTGTTTGTAGAGTTGGGCAATATTCAGAATACTTTCGACCAGCGCCGGTTTGTTATGAGTTCCAATCGTCAGGCATTGGCGAAGTGGATGATGGAAGGTTTCATCACTGATTATAAGAAGAGCAAGTAAGTTCTCAAATTTATTCTGTTTCTCTACTTCTATCTTTTTTTCTCTCTTACTGACCCAAAAGGCAATTTTTTTGTTATTACAGCAACGCCATTCTATCTGTCTGGCTTAACTGAATTAACTATTTATAAAACGAAATTGTTATGGGAAAGAATTTATTAATTCTGGGCGCATTCGTAAGCGTCCTGATGCTTGCCTCATGTACAGGCGGCAGGAAAGAAACAGTGACTTATACCCCTGAAGAAATAGCAGATGCAGGGCAGGTGATGAAATACTATGACACTTCATTGGCTCTGTTGAAAAATATGGTAAAAGAGAGGGATGTAAATGCTGTATTGGGTTATATGGAGCAAAAAACGGAAGTACCCATGTTCTCATACATCATGTCTCCTATCATTTCGAAGAAAGATTCTGCGGCCGTGATGCTGCCGGGTGAATACCTCGGTGAAGATGTCAGACAGAACCTGATACAGAATTATGCGGAGCTTTTTCAGTCGAGAAATCAATTCTATGCTAATTTCAATAAATACTTGTCTCTCTTGAAAGAAAAAAAGACCGAAGGGATGGCTGATTTGCTGAATGATAACTATGAATTGAGCGTGGTAATGTCTGAATGTAAGCAGAATATATTTGATATATTGAGCCCGATTGCTTTAAATGCTCAGCGGGTTCTTCTGGCAGAAAATCCTGTGAAAGAGCAAATCATTGCGATGAAAAGCATGAGTACGACTATGCAGAGTATCATCAATTTGTATGCCCGTAAGCATGTTGAAGATAAATCCCGCCTAGATTTAAAGATTATGGAACTGCGGCTTCAACTGGATGCGGCAGAGAAACTGCCGGTAGTAAAAGGACATGAGGAAGAATCAGAGAAATTCAAGGATTTCCTGTCGAAAACAGAAGGATTTCTGAAAATAGTACAAGATGCCCGTCAGAAGAACTCATATGCTGATGAGGACTTTGAGGAGATCAGTAGCTACGGATTAGGCATTATATAAGTTCTTTCGCTACACGTGGCACAATCATTTTATGGAAAGGCTTAATAAAGAAGAAATAAGCCTTTCCTAATGCATTGTGATATTGAACCACGGTTGTTATATCTATCAGGTCGTTTCCTATCTTGGCAATGGAGACATAAAACAATAAGTGCTTATCATCTTTCTTCATGATAGCCTCATTTTCCGTATCTTCTATTATACAATCTTCTGTTTTCAACACTTTTCCGGTTTCAAGCCCCAAAGGCTTTACCAGAATATTCCTGACTTTCATTAAAAAATTGAGCCACGCCGGGGAGTGGTTGAATATTTTTTTGATCAGTTCTTTGGGAATTATCTGTTCTGCAGGCTTTCTGGATTTCAAAACGAATGTATCATGATAATCTGCCGGAAGATATTTGTCGATAAGTCTTTCCATATCTTTGAATAAAGTTGGGTTAGTTAAATGTCCTGTACAAAGATAGTGTTTCTGGATGGAATAATGGGAATGTCTTAATCATCATTTCCAGAAAATTGATATCTTTGTTGCGAACTGTAACTTAACTATTATGAATACTTTGACTTTAACCCCGGGGATAAGCGTTCGAAGATTAGACTTATCCGAATATAAAGAAGCCGCGTCTCTTTCTCTGGAAATATATCTTCAGACGGGTGAAGAAGATTTTGATGAACAAGGGTTGGAAACTTTTAAAAGCTTCGTCAATGATGAGGCGATAATAAACAGCTTGGTCATTTATGGTGCGTTTGATGAGGCAAAACTTGTGGGTGTGATGGGGAGCAAAAATGAAGGGAAACATATTTCTCTGTTTTTCATACGGAAAGAATATCACCGGAAGGGCATAGGCAGAAGATTATTCGATGCTTTTATCGAAGAGACTTCTGTGCCTGAAATGACTGTAAATTCCTCTACGTATGCAGTGCCTTTCTATAAAAGTCTGGGATTTGAGCAGGTACAGGAACCACAGATTACGAATGGACTGAAGTATGTGCCGATGAAAAGAGAGATAAAGTAATAGTTATATATTGCGGGCAAATAGTCTTTGCCCACAATATATTAAAGATGATTATTCTACCGGAATGAAGATTTCTGTCAACAAATCCTCCGGTTTCGTATTGCACGGATCATTCAGATAGCGTTCGGCACTCGACTCGTCTCTCATTGTACATTCCATTTCGGGAATGAACTTTCCGTAAATCGTGTCGTATACACTTTGCAGATACTCATAAGATCCTTTGTAGGTAAACACTGCATAACGTCCGGCAGGCAATTGCTTGAAGCCGACATCCCCTTTGGGAGTTACGGTTACAGGCATCACCATGCAAACATCGGTACGCAACTTGTCGGCAGGCGTCACTTTGGGATCATCGTGGTACATGCAATAAGGAGCCATGTCACCCATCGGCAGTTTTTCTTCTTTGATAAATTGGAACAAACGCATCCATGTGCCTCCGTAATCATTCATTTTATAGTCTCCGAACAGGCGGATATAAATTACATTTCTGGCAGGCACTTCTCTTATTTCTTTCTTTAACTCTAAATCGGGTCTGATAATTGCTGGTTTCATAATTACAAAGTTTTTATTGTTACGATACTCATTAGGTGAAATTCCATAGAACTGCTTGAATACTTTCGACAGTGACGATGGTGAGGAATACCCGATGCGATAAGCGATATCTGCTATAGGCAGGTCCGAGTAACGCAACAGGCGGGCGGCAGATTCTGTTCGTGTCCGGACTATGAACGTCCCGATTGGCTCGCCCAGAAATGCTTTCATGATGCGATGGAAGTAGAACGGAGAGAAATGAGAAATCTTGGCCAACGATTTCAGATCAATCTCTTCTCCAAGATGGAGGTTGATGTAATCTACTACTGCATTTACGCATTTCTGATACTCTTCACGCGTGGTCTTCTTGTTATGTTCCATAAGTTCTTTTTTGAATTTCACGATGCAAAAATAAGGGTAAATAGAATAGGGGACTTGTCCAAAGTTGCTATAAATTCAATATCTTTGGATAAGATAAGCTGCATCTCAGCATAACTTTTTAATGCAAGCATGAAAGTTCTGCATTCGATTTACATTATCTTTGTAGCTCCCCATGATTTTAAAGAAATGACCAAAGATATAAAAAAGAAACTACAGGAGTGGGCAAAGACCTATCATTGTGCGGATTTTATTCAAAATGATCCGGTACAATTCCCGCATCGTTACCAGCAGAAACAGGATATAGAAATCAGCGGTCTGTTGACTGCTATTATGAGTTTCGGCAATCGCAAGCAGATTCTGAAGAAGGCCGATGAATTACACGATTGTATGGGGACTTCTCCTTATCAATATGTACTTTCGCGTCGTTGGGAGAAAGATTTTCCTGTGGAAGAGCGGCGCAGTTTTTACCGGATGCTTTCGTATGCGGACTTCCATTCTTATTTTGAACGCTTGCATACGGCTTATTCGGATTATGACAGTCTGGAAGATGCATTGCTGGTATATCCGGGAAAACCGATGGAGAAGCTTTGCCAGTTTCTGGAAGTTTCGTACAAAAGTCCTCAGAAGAAACTGAATATGTTCCTGCGCTGGATGATACGGAAAGGATCGGAAGTTGATTTCGGTATTTGGGAAAGTTTTGATTGTCGGGATTTAATCATTCCTTTGGATACGCATGTCTGTCGCGTAGCCTGCTTGCTGGAACTGACTGAAACGGAAACTTTTTCTTTGAAGAACGCGCAAAGGATAACTGCCGCATTGGCGGAAGTCTTTCCGGATGATCCGTGTTTCGGAGACTTCGCTTTATTTGGGTATGGGGTGAATAATAAATAGTGGCGGGTGGTTGTCACTATAGTGAACCTGATTCTGTTCTTTGTGGTCTTCAATAAGCTCTTCTATCTGCTTTTTAAGTTCGCTGCTTGTTTTACACATAATTACATAATAGTGTCGTTTGTTTTCTAAATAATAAGTTTGAGCTTGCAAAGTTAGTTGTTTTATGGTGATGAAACATATATTATTTGATGAAAAGCCAGTAAACTGTGATATTAAAATTATCTTTGTCTCATATTATAAAACTACTAATGAACGGAAGAATATGGCAAAGAAAAAAAAGGCACCACAACAACGGACTTTATCACCGGAACGATACATCAAGGAAAAGGCGCGTTTGCTACCGATAGCCGAGTGTTGGATAACGAATGGTTGGGATAAATTTGGTTCCGGGACGGTAATTGTAGCCCGACAGCATAAAAATGGTAACTATACATTGGGCGTTTATATGTTCGATACTTTCTGTTGTGGATTGACCGATTCCTTATATTACTTCAATGTGTCGGAATATGAATATAAAGAGATATTAGAGGAGAGCCGCGCTTTCTTGGAAATGGACTCGATTAGCTATGAGGAAGTGCATAACCTGGTTTACGGGGTTATAGCTTTTGCTGAAGAAGCCGGGCTCAGTCCGCATTCTTCTTTTAAGTTGACACAGTATATTCTGGAGGAAGATACGGAGGAGATACCTCTTATAGAATATGAATTCGGGAAAGACGGAAAGCACTTTTTGGTGGCAACAAGCCGCTTTCAAGTCAACACGTTGCTTCCGTTGATGAAGAAGAATCTGGGAGATAATTTTTCGTATGTGTTAAGAGAAGAAGATGATGATGAGGAGGAGGAATATGATGAATATGAAGATTATGATGAAGACCCCTTGGATAGTGATGCTGTCAAGGATATACTGGAAGCACTGGGCCGGATTCAAACAATAGCGGAAGAACAACAAATGATACCAATTACTCCTTATTCTTATGTCCACTTAGCCTATCCCGCAGTACTGGATGTTCAGAATAAGCAACTGATTACGTTGCTTTATAATAATGACAGTTGCCTGCTTCCTGATGCAACCATCCGTGATATATTATCACTGCCTCGCGAATCCTTGATTCGTGATTTGGAACAAATGGCATTGTTTGAAACAGGTTGTACTTGTGACGAAATATCAGAAGAACGTCGTGAAGAGCGTTCTCCTAATATTTTGCTGCATGCATCCTTCTTTCTGGCAGAATTGAGAGCGGAAGATAGTCTGGCAGTTATACTTGAACTGCTGAGACAAAGAGAGGAATTCTTTGATTATTATTTCGGAGATACGGGTGACGAGGTATTTGTTCCCACTCTCTATTTATTAGGTCAAAATCGTTTGCCGCAGCTGCTGGAGTTTATGAGGGAGCCGGGACTATATACCTTTGCCCGTTGCCATGTGGCTCCGGCGGTGGCACTCATTGCCCGCTTGCAGCCCGAACGCAGGGAGGAAGTCATTGAATGGTTCCGTCAGGTTCTCACCTTTTTTACAAAAAACCTTGCAGACAATATCTATTGCGATGGCACTTTGGCAGGAATGTTGGTTAGTGATTTGCTGGATATCAGGGCTGAGGAATTGTTGCCGGAGATAAAAGCCATGTATACTACCGGCTTGGTAGATCGGTTCTGCTGCGGTAACTATGCAGAGGTAGAAGACGAATTTTTCTCAAGCGGATTTATATCCGGAGATAAATATTCATTGGATATTTATGAACGCTATAGGGCATACCATAAGAGGTGGGGAGACTGATAAATTCTCTCAGAAGAATGTCCCATTTTTACTATTCCCCCTAAAACCCTTTGCCTACCTTTGCCGCAATAATCAAATCCCGTATATTTGCACTATGCAAACTTTCCGTATCGTAAAACCAGCTCCTGCATTGTCTCCCTATATCCGTTATTACTGGATATTGCGGGATGATGCGGCTATGCCGGTATCGGAACGGACTCTACCCGTCGGCTGTGTGCAATTGGTGTTTCATAAAGGCAAGCGCTTGATGTGCCTGCAAGATTCGCAGTTGCAGCCGCAATCCTTTATTAGCGGACAAACTTTCGGTTTCTCCGATGTTGTGTCGACAGGAATTATAGAAATGATAACGGTCGTCTTTCAGCCCTATGCGGCAAAAGTCTTTCTGCAAATTCCCTTGCATCTTTTCAACGGGCAGAATGTTTCCACGGACGAAGTGGAAGACAGGGAGCTTTTCGATTTATCCTGCCGGATAACAGATACTCCGGATAACGACCGGTGCATCCGGCTGATTGAACAATTCTTTTTCCGCCGTCTGGCTTCCGGTTCTGAATATAACCTGAAACGGTTATCAACAGTTCTGGACGAAATCAATCTTCATCCGCAGATAAACACTTTGCAACTTTCCGATGTAGCTTGTCTCAGCACCAAGCAGTTCAGCCGTGTCTTTACCGATTATATCGGTACTACCCCAAAAGAATTTCTTCGCATCGTGCGTATGCAGCGTGCCTTGTACGTCCTGCAACAAAACCCCGGTTTACCTTTCGCGCAAGTGGCTTATGAATGTGGCTTCTCCGACCAGTCGCACATGATTAAGGAGTTTAAACTCTTCTCCGGTTACACCCCTGTGGAATACCTGTCCGTATGCGCTCCCGTTTCCGATTATTTCTCCACTCTCTAAAAACACTTTTTTTCTTCTCTCTAAAGATGTCCGTTTTCTTCTATGGAGGTTTCCCGGCTTGCCCTACTTTTGCAATGTCTTTGCAAAGGCATAGTAATAACCCTAAAAAGAAACCAAAATGAAAAAGTTGATTGCATTTTTTGAGATTCCCGCTACAGACTTCCGTCGGGCTGTAGATTTTTATGAAACCGTACTGAACATGAAACTTCCGGTCTTTGAATGTGAACAGGAGAAGATGGCATGCTTCACCGAAGACGGTGAGACTGTAGGAGCCATCTCACAATCTTTTGACCTCCTGCCCGATTTTCAGCCTTCTGAGAAGGGTGTACTTATCCATTTCAATACGGATAATATAGCGACTACCCTTGAACGTGTGGTGCAGAAGGGTGGGAAAGTGCTCATTCCCTGTACGAAGATAGAAGCCGATGGCAAAGGCTATTTTGCAGTATTTGCCGATTCGGAAGGCAACCGCATCGGTATTTATGCAGACAAGTGAATCAGAGTTCCGACTTTTCTGTTTACATTTGCAGCGTACTTTTAAAATTCTACAAATATGATTAGACTGAATGTTTTTATTCAAGTAAACGAAAGTAACCGTGCTGCGGTGTTGGAAGCTGCAAAAGAGTTGGTGGCATCTTCTTTGAAGGACAAAGGCTGCATTGCCTATGATGTTTTTGAAAGCGCTACCCGTAATGATGTCCTGATGATTTGCGAAACATGGCAGGATGCAGAATCATTGTCCGCCCATGAGAAAGCGGAACATTTTGTGACGTTGGTTCCCAAAATACAGGGATTGGCTTCCATGAAGCTCGAAAAGTTTGATTTCTGATATCAACAGAGGATATGCTCCACAAGGGGGATATCCTCTGAACTTTTTGCCATAAGTGTGCCAAGATATTGCCATAGGCTTGGCACGCTTGTGCCAATGCGATGGCAAAGTCCTGCCATGCCTATGGCAAAGCCTTGCCAATACGATGGCAATAACTTGCCACTACGGTGGCAAAATAACGGGAAAAGACAGGCGGTAATCCGCTCTTATATATATGAATTTCAGCTATAAGCAAATCTGGTTAATTGCGTATCCCATTCTCATCAGCTTGCTGATGGAACACATGATAAATGTTACGGATACGGCATTCTTAGGTCATGTAGGCGAAGTGGAGTTGGGAGCATCTGCGCTGGCGGGTGTGCTCTATATGGCTATTTATATGCTTGGGTTTGGATTTAGCATTGGGGTTCAGATACTGATAGCGCGTAGAAATGGTGAACAGAAGTATGATGAAATTGGCGGAATATTCATGCAAGGTGCCTTTTTCCTGTTGGCATTGGCCACTATCATGTTTTTCTTGTGCGACTATATCACAACGCATATTCTCGGCCGACTGATTTCTTCCGACCAGGTTTATGCTGCCGCAGCTTCTTATCTGGAATGGAGAAGATACGGGCTTTTCTTCTCTTTTATCGCTATTCTGTTTCGCGCTTTCTACATCGGTATTACTGAAACACGCACGCTGACGCTTAACTCTGTTGTGATGGTGCTCAGTAACGTTGTTTTCAATTATATTCTTATATTCGGAAAGTTCGGTTTTCCGGCACTAGGCATTGCGGGGGCAGCTATTGGTTCATCACTGGCGGAATTGGTGTCTTTGCTGTTTTACGTAGTATATACCTGGTTGAAGGTGGACAAAAAGAAATATGCCTTGTTTCAGCGGTTCGCTTTCCGGCTGTCGGAGTTCAAACGGATTTGGAGTATTTCTTGTTGGACGATGCTCCAATCCATACTATTTCCATCGCAATGGTTTCTGTTTTTCATCGCGATAGAGCATTTGGGTGAGCGTTCTTTGGCGATAGCCAATATCATGCGCAGCATCAACACCTGCTTCTTTATGGTGATTTTTGCATTTGCCGATACGGCCAGTTCTATGGTCAGCAATCTCTTGGGAAGTGGCAAAGATAAAAGTGAAATCCGGCTTGCATGCAGGCGGGCGATAAAGCTGACTTATCTGATTGGTATCCCGTTCTTGCTGCTGTCCGCCTTATTTCCAACTGCCCTGTTGCAGATTTATACGAACAATGAGGAACTGGTGCAGGCAGCTTTGCCGACCACTTACGTCATGTTGGTGGGATATTTCCTTTCGGCCCCCGGCTTAGTCCTGTTCAATGCGGTTTCAGGAACAGGAAACACGAACCAGTCCATGAGAATCATGTTGATGACGATTGCTGTTTATGTCGTTTATGTCGTCATCATGGTTATGTACTTCAAGGTAGATGTGGCAGTAGCCTGGACTAGCGAGTATATTTATGGAGGCATGTTGTTGCTTCTTTCCTATTTCTATTTGAAGAATCGGGATTGGAATAAACGTATCTGATCTTTTACATTATCTTAATGCGGCATAATATTCTTCCTGCTTCTTCTTTGGCAGTTTCTTAACCACCTCCTCTATGGAATGATTGATTAATTCCTTTATAAGACTGTCCGGCACATCACTTTCCAGATAGATGGTAATCCAGTATTTCTTATCGGAGTAGGGACCGAATGAAATGCCGCTATACTGCTCCATCAGTTCCGTTGATTTGGTAGTGTCGCATTTTGTATCCGCCCAAAAACGCCCCTCTTTAGGATTCAACGGAGCAAAGGTAAACATCTTATCCATGATTTTATAGACAAGTGTATGCTCGTCAAAGGGGAAACTCTCTGTTACTCCCTTGATACTTAAACAATATTCCCGGTATTCTTCAATATTCATACTTACTCCTTTTTCATAGCTTCTTTCCTCAATTCCTGTGGCATTTTCTCAATAGCATACCTCACCACGCTTCATCCAGCGGTTTTCGGATGTCGCCCATTCCTTCAACTCACAAATTGAAGAAATGTCCCGAAGTTTTCAACACTTTTTCATCTATATTGTCTTGTAAACACTGCCTGACTTCCCTGATAACTGAATTCATATAATCCTTCTTTTAAATCTGGTAATTTCGTCTCAAAAATACGATTTCTTTTCATAAGCGCATGTAAAAGTTCCATAAAAAGAACTCGAAATCTTATTCTATAGTCAGCATGCGGGAATTTTAATAGCTCGAATGTTTTGTCCGGTAGAAATGAATGTTTTAATCAAATGTAAACACTTGAGTGTATTACAAGCTTAATTGTTGTTTTGCATAAAACCGGCTTATCTCTTTTCTTATCTCGATAAAAACCTGTAACTTTGCCCTCCGATTTTAATAGTAATTGAAACAATTATGGCAGCAAAACCCAGTATTCCTAAAGGAACCCGTGACTTTTCGCCGGTAGAAATGGCGAAGCGTAACTATATATTCAATACCATTCGCGATGTATATCATCTTTATGGTTTCCAACAGATTGAAACGCCTGCAATGGAAATGCTTTCCACACTGATGGGGAAATATGGTGAAGAAGGTGATAAACTTCTGTTTAAAATACAGAATTCAGGTGATTATTTCTCCGGACTAACCGATGAGGAATTGTTGAGCCGTAATGCAACCAAACTCGCAAGTAAATTCTGTGAAAAAGGTTTGCGTTATGATCTCACAGTGCCATTTGCCCGCTACGTGGTGATGCACCGTGATGAAATAACTTTCCCTTTCAAACGCTATCAGATACAACCTGTGTGGCGTGCCGATCGTCCGCAAAAAGGCCGTTATCGTGAGTTCTATCAATGTGATGCTGATGTGGTAGGTAGTGATTCTTTACTGAACGAGGTGGAATTAATGCAGATTGTCGATACTGTATTTACTCGCTTTGGTATCCGTGTTTGCATCAAGATCAATAACCGTAAGATTTTAACGGGCATTGCGGAGATTATCGGTGAGGCTGATAAGATTGTGGATATTACTGTGGCTATTGATAAACTGGATAAAATCGGTCTGGACAATGTGAATGCCGAGTTGAAAGAAAAAGGTATCAGCGATGAGGCTATTGCCAAATTACAACCTATCATTCTACTGAGCGGCACCAACGAGGAGAAACTGGCTACCCTGAAAGAAGTACTTTCCGGAAGTGAAACAGGTCAGAAAGGAGTGGAAGAAAGCGAATTTATCTTGAAAACTCTATCGGCTTTCGGTCTGAAGAATGAATTGGAACTTGATTTGACACTTGCCCGTGGGTTGAATTACTATACCGGTGCCATTTTTGAAGTGAAAGCATTGGATGTACAAATCGGTAGTATTACAGGCGGTGGTCGCTATGATAATCTTACCGGTGTATTCGGTATGGCAGGAGTTTCCGGTGTAGGCATCTCCTTTGGTGCGGATCGTATCTTTGATGTGCTGAACCAGCTTGATCTTTATCCTAAAGAAGCTGTAAACGGTACACAACTTCTATTTATCAACTTTGGTGAGAAAGAAGCAGCTTTTTCCTTGAATGTACTTGCCAAAGTACGTGCAGAAGGTATTCGTGCGGAAATCTTCCCGGATTCATCTAAAATGAAGAAACAGATGGGCTATGCCAATGCCAAAAATATTCCGTTTGTAGCTCTTGTAGGAGAGAATGAAATGAACGAAAATAAGGTGACACTCAAGAATATGGAGACTGGTGAACAGACTCTGGTTTCGGCCGAAGAATTGATACAAACTTTAAAGAAATAAAAACTTCATAAAAGAGTAAGCTCTTTGTAATCCATCTTGGTTATCTTTGTAGTACTAACCTAACAAAGATAACTATTATGGATGTTTTAGAACCGAAGTATTACGCAGCCATTGGTATGGTGATGACATTAATAGCCGTAATATTCCTTTTCTTGATGGGGAGTGCTTTAGTACATTCTACCAAGAGCTTCTGGCAGGGATATTCGACTGAATTGAGTTGTGATACAGACTTGGATATTGACTAAACTGTCTTAGTCTTGTTATTTATCAGTCGTCAACAGCTTGTTGACAAGAACTTAACTCCCTGTTGACAAGAAGTTAACTTCTTGTATGCAAAGTCTTAACTTCTTGTATGGGGGATTTTGGGGTACCATGACTGGCTACGGTGTTATTTCCGCTTCACTATTCCCACATATACTAATAGAATTATATTCATCATCAGTGCATAAATTATAGCCGGTATGGCAATTATGTCATTATTGAAAATAAACGGGCTACTTGCAATAGCAATACTTTGGGCTGCATTTTGCATACCTATTTCAATGATAAGCGTACGCTGTTCTTTCCTGTTCAATTTCATTGACCGGGAGATTAAATATCCTCCACCCATAGCCAATAATATCATTAGTGTGATGCACAAGCCTAATCGGCCGATCTGTGCAGCTATCGTTTCGTGATGTTGTATGAAGAAAACAGTAGCTAATAAAATCAAGGCAGGGAAGGCTATCTTAGATAATACTTTGTGTATCCGTTCGGCTGCTTTAGGACAAAAGTGTTTGGTTAAAACGCCTATTGCAATAGGAAGTAACATGAGCAGTAGATTCTGGATAATGAGGCTGCCGATAGGTAAATGTATAGTTATTCCACTATTGTCTCCTGCAATTTGCGTGGCAAACTCCATAATGACAGGAATAGTAAACAAAGTAATAATACTGCTGAGTGCAGTCAGTGATACGGAAAGTGCGACATCACCTTTGGCTATCATAGAGAATATATTGGAAGAACTCCCACCCGGAGAACAAGCAATGAGCACAAGTCCGATAAAGAACAGAGGTTCCAAATGAAATAGATAACCCAATGCAAAAGCCAATATTGGTAAAAGGACTATCTGCCCTATCAATCCTGCAAAAACAGGATAGGGACGTTGACGAAATAATTTAAAATCTTTAATTTCAAGTGTTAGTCCCAACTCAAACATTAATAATGTGAGAATAGGCAAAACAATCCAGACTGCATTCATGTTCTAAAAACGTTTTTTGAGGGTGCAAAGATAATGCAAATCGAAAGCATAATTTTCATGCTTGCATGAAAAAGTTATGCTGAGATGCCAATTTGTCAGTTTTTATACTGACAGAAATTTCGCTTTACCGTTTGGCACGATTTTCGCAATTTGTTCTGCGTCTCACTAATAACGAGACAAGACATTACTATAATAAATGTATAACATATAAAAAACAAAAGAACTATGAACATTAAACCATTGGCAGACAGAGTGCTGATACTCCCTGCACCTGCAGAAGAGAAAACAATTGGCGGTATCATTATTCCGGATACAGCAAAAGAAAAACCTTTGAAAGGTGAAGTTGTGGCAGTTGGTCACGGTACGAAAGATGAAGAGATGGTATTGAAGGTGGGCGACACTGTTTTGTATGGCAAGTATGCCGGTACTGAACTGGAAGTTGAAGGCACTAAATATCTGATTATGCGTCAAAGTGACGTACTCGCTGTGTTAGGTTAATATAGTAATTATAAAATATTTAAATTGTAAATATCATTATGGCAAAAGAAATATTATTCAATATCGATGCCCGCGACCAATTGAAAAAAGGTATCGATACACTGGCAAATGCAGTGAAAGTAACTCTCGGCCCTAAAGGTCGTAATGTGATTATCGAAAAGAAATTCGGTGCTCCTCACATCACGAAAGACGGTGTAACTGTAGCTAAGGAAGTGGAACTGTCTGATGCATACCAGAATACGGGTGCACAGTTGGTGAAAGAAGTAGCTTCCAAGACTGGTGACGATGCCGGTGACGGTACTACTACTGCTACTGTATTGGCACAGGCTATTGTTGCTGAAGGTTTGAAGAACGTAACTGCCGGTGCAAGTCCTATGGATATCAAACGTGGTATTGACAAGGCTGTTGCCAAAGTGGTTGATTCAATTAAGTCACAAGCTGAAAAAGTAGGTGACAACTACGATAAGATTGAACAGGTTGCTTCTGTATCTGCCAACAATGATCCGGTTATCGGTAAGTTGATCGCTGATGCTATGCGTAAGGTTTCTAAAGACGGTGTAATTACTATCGAAGAAGCTAAGGGTACTGATACTACTATTGGTGTGGTAGAAGGTATGCAGTTCGATCGTGGTTATCTTTCCGCTTACTTCGTTACTAATACGGAGAAGATGGAGTGCGAAATGGAAAAACCATACATCCTGATCTACGACAAGAAGATTTCTAACCTGAAAGATTTCTTGCCTATCTTGGAACCTGCTGTACAAACCGGACGTCCTCTGTTGGTAATCGCAGAAGATGTGGACAGTGAAGCTTTGACTACGTTGGTTGTAAACCGTCTGCGTTCTCAGTTGAAGATTTGTGCTGTGAAAGCTCCGGGCTTCGGTGACCGTCGTAAAGAAATGCTGGAAGATATCGCCGTATTGACTGGTGGTGTAGTGATCAGCGAGGAAAAGGGTCTGAAACTGGAACAAGCTACCATCGAAATGTTGGGTACTGCTGATAAGATCACAGTTTCTAAAGATAACACTACCATCGTAAACGGTGCCGGTGACAAACAAAATATCAAGGAACGTTGCGAACAGATCAAAGCTCAGATTGCTGCTACTAAATCTGATTATGACAAAGAAAAATTGCAAGAACGTCTGGCTAAATTGTCTGGTGGTGTTGCTGTTCTTTACGTAGGTGCTGCTTCTGAAGTTGAAATGAAGGAGAAGAAAGATCGTGTAGACGATGCTTTACGTGCAACACGTGCTGCTATTGAAGAAGGTATCGTACCGGGTGGTGGTGTAGCTTACATCCGTGCACTCGATGCATTGGAAGGTTTCAAAGGTGATAACATTGATGAGACTACAGGTGTTGACATTATTAAACGTGCTATTGAAGAGCCGTTGCGTCAGATTGTTGCCAATGCAGGTAAAGAAGGTGCTGTAGTTGTACAGAAAGTACGCGAAGGTAAAGGTGACTACGGTTACAATGCTCGTACTGATGTATATGAAAATCTGCATGCTGCCGGTGTAGTTGATCCTGCAAAAGTAGCTCGCGTAGCTTTGGAAAACGCTGCCTCTATTGCAGGTATGTTCCTGACTACTGAATGTGTAATCGTTGAGAAGAAGGAAGACAAACCTGAAATGCCAATGGGTGCTCCCGGCATGGGCGGTATGGGTGGAATGATGTAATACCCGTTTTTCCCTGAATTCATAATTATAATAAATGACCACAGCATCTCTCTGAAGGTGCTGTGGTCTTTTTTTCTCTTTTTTGGCCTGTTTTTTCTTATATTACCTGTATATTATTACGAAACTGTTACAATTTTGATTAAAAAGAATATCTTTTGTTCGTTTTTTATGTTTTATAAATAAAAAGTGATACCTTTAGGCTGATAATAGGATAACCTAAACAAATCACCAATCAATTATTTAACCTTTTTAATGACGAAAAGAGATGAACAAAAGCGACATCGGCCTGAACGCAGGCAAAATTTGGAGGTTGCTTAGCAATTATGCCAAGTGGGACTATGGGACTTTGAAGAGAAAGTCCGGGCTGAAGGACAAAGAACTGGGAGCGGCCCTGGGATGGTTAGCTTGTGAAGACAAGATCGTATTGCACCAGGAGGACGGAGAGCTCTACATTTTTTTGGGCGTGAATGTTTATATCGGGTAAGAACGAAAAAACCGATTGAAAACCTAAACGAAAGCGTGGATTGTAAAATCCACGCTTCTTTTTTTCTACTAACGAATTATTTCGTTCCTTTGCATATCCTTTAGAGCTAAAGGATTATTTATACGCTATAACTATTTATCGATAAAATCAATATAACTATGAGAAGTTTTGCTTCAGACAACAATTCCGGTGTACATCCATTGGTGATGGAGGCGCTGAACCGGGCAAACCAAAATCACGCAGTTGGCTACGGTGACGATCCTTGGACTAAGGAAGCCGTTCGCAAAATCAAAGAGACATTTTCGCCTGATTGTGAGCCACTGTTTGTCTTCAATGGAACAGGAAGTAATGCAGTAGCTTTGCAGTTGGCTACCCGCCCTTATAATTTAATTCTTTGTGCGGAGACTGCACATATTTACGTAGATGAATGTGGTGCACCTGCCCGTATGACAGGATGCCAGATACGTCCTATTGCAACGCCGGATGGTAAACTGACGCCGGAGTTGATACGTCCTTATCTGAAGAACTTCGGGGAACAGCATCATTCTCAACCGGGTGCTATTTATATTTCTCAATGTTCGGAATTAGGTACTGTCTATACTCCGGAAGAATTGAAAGCGCTGACTACCCTGGCGCATGAATATGGTATGTATGTGCATATGGATGGGGCACGTTTAGCGAATGCTTGTGTTGCGTTGAATCTCAGTTTCAAGGAACTGACAGTGGATTGTGGCATTGATATTCTTAGTTTCGGTGGAACGAAGAATGGATTGATGTTAGGTGAAAGTGTAATAATCTTCAATCCGGACCTGAAAAAGGAAGCGCTCTATGTACGGAAACAATCGGCTCAGTTAGCTTCTAAATTGCGTTACCTTTCTTGTCAGTTCACAGCGTATCTTACAGATGATTTGTGGAAAAAGAATGCTGCACATGCCAATGCGATGGCACGTAAACTATATGAAGGGTTGCAAACATTGCCGGATGTACAATTCACACAAAAGATGGAGAGTAATCAGTTGTTCCTGACTATGCCTCGTCCGGTTATTGATAGATTGATGAAGTCTTATTTCTTTTATTTCTGGAATGAAGCTGAAAATGAAATTCGTTTTGTGACCTCTTTTGATACGACAGAAGAAGATATTCTGTCTTTGTTGCAGGCAGTGAAGGATAGTTTCTGATTCTTCGTTATCACGCATTTATTTAAATCTGACAATAGAAAAAGCTCCGGACCTTCGCAGGCATGGAGCTTTGGTTTGCGACTTTTTCCCTTGGGGGTGGGAAAAAGTCTACTGAAAACAAACCGATTGAATATTACCTTAAATACCTTTGCATGATAACCTTTAACTAACCTTTTTATAATAACTATGGGTATGAACTATATTCCTGTTGCTTCAAGGACAGGTACGAAAGTATAACCTTTCCGTTTCAGCGTTTTAATCATTTTGTCCAGATAACCATTGTAGAACTTATCTGTACGGCGGTCGTCTGTACCGAAGTGTATCAACATCAGGTGTCCGTTTAATCCTTCTTTTTTCTCTACCTCCATGATTTTGTCATAGATGAACTTACTGCTACGGTATTTGGCACCCATGTCTGGAGTGGTATAGTCCGCATTGCTCATCGTGCCGGGTGTATAATTGATAAGTTGTATACCCATATTCTTTGCCCATGCGGCAATTTCCTTATTATAATATTCGTAGGGCGGGATATAGACAGGAGCGTCTTTATACTCGATGCCTGCTTTGAGCAGACCTTCGTAACTTTTCAGCATATCCTGTTCAAACTCCTCGCGAGTCACTAACAGTGAGTCACGGTTTTCCCACGGCATATACAATAAATGTCCGTAACTGTGACTGCCTACCAGATGACCTTCTGCACGCAGGCGCTTTACCACATCAGGATACAGCTCATAAAATTCACCGGTGAAGAAGAAACCGCCTTTGATGCCATGCTTTTTCAGCGTACTGATGATAGCATCTGCGCCGTCGGCTTTATCAGCGGCAGTGAAAACGAGGGTTATTTGTTTCTTTGACGGGTCGGTACGGATGATACCTCCGTTCACGTATACATTCTTGTCGCTCTGGATGCCTGCTTGCTTCATACCCTCTTTCTGCATGGCAGAGAGATAATAAGTGAGACAAGCAGTTCCGTCCATGGTCGGTTCATTCGTGGAGTAATCGTGGATGGCATCATGATAAACCATCAGGTCGGGCTGGAAACGTTCGTAATCCTGACCGGGAGTGCCGGGAATACCCGTCATATTTACTCCACGCAGGCTTTCGAAGATGGTACGGTAAACGGGACCGTCCACTACGCCACCTGTGGTATTGCCTACACCTGCATTGAGTAGGGAAGAGTGCGGTTGGGAGGGATAATCTCCGTAAAGAGGAAGTTCCACAATCATACTGGTGCCCCAGGGGTTACAACCGAATAGCCAGTCGAGCATGGCGGCTTCCATTTCCTTGTAACTGTCGTCACCTGTTGTTTCACGATATAGACGGCATTGCGTCAGCATGGCAGTAGTCAGATTGTTTGAACACCAAGTATAGGGGATACCGTGCATAAAGGGGCTTTCGACAGCTTTTTCGTAAGTACGAACGATGCCTGCACGCATATTGCGGATAAATTCTTTACTGAGACGGTCATTGTTTACGGTTGCCAGGTGATAGTGCCCCATGTTCATAAACGGATACCATTGATAATGGCGTGCACTGTCGGCGCCCATCCACGGGGTAACGGGTTCGCGGCGTCCGTATTCAACGGCTTGTTCCAGATATTTCAAGTCTCCGGTGCTTTTGAAAAGTTCCATAGCACCGAGTTCCATATCATCCACCCAGTTATCTTCTTCGTAGATATAGGGAGATTTGACAGATGCCGTCTGGCAAGCACCCGGTTTCTTTACGCCTTCCTGATAGGCAGCATCGGCCTTTGCACCGATTTCGGCAGCAAATTCAGGATAGAAATCTTTCAGAAGACGGGCACCGAGAGCGAAGCAGGAAGCAAACTTGCCTGCTGTGCTGGCTACACCCGTGGTTGCGTTCATGAACTGACCGCGCACCTGAGGCTCGCCGCTACAGAAATAAACGGGGCGTCCCTTGCCCGGACCGTAACCGTAATCCACCTCGTCTTTGTTGGGCAGACGCATACCGGCATGGTCGCGGTCGTCAGCAATCTGGTTGTACAATTCGCCGGGGGCCGGGTTCATGCGGTTCAGCCAGTCGAGACCCCACTTTATTTCGTCTACGATGTCGGGGATACCGTTGGCGCCTGGCAGTCCGGCTGCATCGTAGAAGTCACCGAAAGCTTCCGGGTTTTCCTGATAGGCAAACATCATCTGGTAGATGGTATTTGCGGAAGTAGTGGTGTATTGCAGATAGTCGGTGGCATCGTGCCAGCCACCGCGGACGTCGATGTGCTGTCCTGTCTTGGTGGGGTGATACAGGATATAGCCGTCGTGCACATGGCAACTGTCTTTCAGGAAAGGGTTGTAGCCGCAACGCTGCTGGCGCATGTAGTTCAGCAGGAAGTCGGCGGTGCCGTTGTACACGTGGTTGTTGATGGGGAAATTGGGAGAAACAGCTTTGCCTGCTTTCAGGTAGTAAGTTCCCGGCTGATTGAAGTCGCTGAAATTCAGACGATAGGTACTTTTCATGAGGCCCATCTTTCCGGTTGCTTTGGTGGAGGTGAAGGTGCGGACAGTTTGTCCGGTGAAAGCGTCTACCAGTGCATACTCTTGTATGTCAGCCGGTTCTTCGCTCATGAACACTGCCACTTTTACAGCTTGCGGCAAGTAGCCAAGTTGGTTAATACGTATCCATGCATCTGCTTTTACTTGCAGGACGATGAAGGTGAGTGCTACCGTAAGTAGCCAATGGTTACTTTTCATAATAAGTCAATATATTAAGGTTGGGGGAAATCTGCTCTCCGTAACTGCATTATTCAAATACAAATAAAGTGTTTTCCGCTTATTTTAGGAACTTTTAGTAGGGATAATTAATTGATGTTATGTGTCGTTTACATTATTTTAAAATTCAAATAGTGTTAATAAGGATTGTATAGAAGGGTTAATTAGTTGTGTATCTTTGTATTGTAGTCTGTAATACTTCTTTTTAATTTTCGTTTACGTATTTTAGTATTCAAAAGGTGGGCTTGGTGCGTTATTTGTGATAAGGTATATAAGAAAAAACTAAAATTATAGACTATGGCTTATATAGATTATTATCAAGTCCTTGGGGTGGACAAAAAGGCAAGTCAGGATGATATAAAGAAAGCGTTCCGCAAGTTGGCACGCAAGTATCATCCTGACCTGAATCCGAACGACTCTACTGCCAAGGATAAGTTTCAGGCAATTAATGAAGCGAACGAAGTGCTGAGCGATCCTGAAAAGCGTAAGAAGTACGATGAGTACGGCGAGCACTGGAAGCATGCCGATGAGTTTGAAGCTCAGAAGCGAGCCCGACAGGAGGCGGGTGCCGGTGGTTTCGGCGGATTTGGAGGTGGCGGCTTCGGTGGTTCGGGCGCAGGATATGGCTCGGATGGCAACGGCAGTTACTGGTATTCATCCGACGGGCAGGAGTTTTCCGGAAGTGCCGGTGGCGGTTTCTCTGACTTTTTCGAGTCTATGTTCGGACATCGGGGACGTAGTGGAGGCGCTAATGCCGGTTTCCGCGGACAGGATTATCATGCAGATTTAAGTCTGTCTCTCCGCGATGCGGCACAAACCCATAAGCAGGTTCTGACCGTGAACGGAAAGAATGTGCGTATCACCATTCCTGCCGGAGTGGCGAACGGACAAGTTATCAAGCTGAAAGGTTACGGCGGCGAAGGTGTGAACGGCGGCCCTGCCGGTGACTTGTACATTACGTTTGTGATTGCGGACGACCCGGTATTCAAACGTTTGGGCGATGACTTGTACGTAGACGTGCCCATCAATCTTTATACCGCTCTTTTGGGTGGCGACCAGTTGGTGGACACTTTGAACGGACAGGTGAAACTGAAAGTGAAACCCGAAACCCAGAATGGCACGAAGGCCCGTCTGAAAGGTAAGGGGTTCCCTGTATATAAGAAAGAAGGACAGTTCGGTGACCTCATTGTGACTTATTCCGTGAAACTGCCGACGAACTTGACGGAAGAACAGAAAGAGCTGTTCCGTAAACTTCAAAGTATGAACTAAAAGGAGGTAGTACCATGCAGAACGAATTAATCATAGTCAGCGAATATTGTCGCAAATGCCACATCGAACCGTCGTTTATTGACTTGTTGCAGGAAGGTGGTCTGATAGATGTAACAACCGAAGGTGGTGAACGTTATCTGACGTTTACCCAACTGCCGGACGTGGAACGTTATAGCCGCATGTATTATGACTTGTCCATCAATATGGAAGGGATCGATGCCATTCATCATCTGTTGCAGCGTATGGAAGAGATGCAACGGGAACTTCATGAGTTGCGCAGTCAGTTGAGGCTGTTCAGATGATATCTGAAGAGAATATTATTTTACAAAAAGCAGATACTTACCTCGGGTCGTATATTTAGGGTACCTCAGTCGTATACTTAGGGTATCTCAGTATACGACTGAGGTACCCTAAGTATACGACTGAGATAGCCCCTATTTATATGCGCTCATAATCAAATGGTTACGTTTTGTTTTTAAGTTGGTAATAAATTTAGATAAATAAACGAAAACACTTCACTCATTTCGGAGCGGTAATGAATTTAATTCTATTGAAATGCCAATTTTTTATATGAGCATCTTTTTCCCGAAGAAGAAAGGAGAGAGGCGTGCTTTATCCAGACAGAATGCCATGAAAATGCTACCGTACAGGGTGGTGGCTGTGGCGGTGCAGAGAAAGCATATTCCTGTCGGGTCGAATGAAAAGAGAGGCAGAAAGAGTTTGGATAGTGCGGTAAAGATGGGGGAGAAAAGAAGAATGGGCAATGTGTTCTTTCCGATGAACAGGGAAGCCTGTTTCACTGTATAGGGGAGATATTTGTAGATGTACAGCGAGAAGCTGATGACCAGTCCGGTGATTAATATTCCTCCTAAAGTGCCTCTGTTCAGATTCTCCGGCTGACTGCACAGAAAGATCAGAGGGATAATGGCAAGAAAAGAAGAGGGAAAACAAGACAGGAACGAACGTTTGCCTAGATGGATAGCGGTGCCTGCCATGAAATAGAAAGCATTGGCAAATGTCAGCAAATGAAAGACGTCGGAGAAAAGTAGAAGAAGACTGCCTGTTGCCAACAGACGGATAAATGGATTTGCCCGGAGATAAGTATGTACGAAATAATGGCTTGTGCCACATAATATGAATGTGTGTAGATACCAGTAAGGCCCAATGGGATCAAGCAGCACTTTGCTGAATAGAACTGAGGCGCTGATTTCTTTTATCCCGTCCCAAACGGGAAACAGCGTAGACATGCAGGCATAACTGATTTCCATAATGGCGTATGGAATGAATATCCATGCCATCGCTTTCAGAAAAACTTTCGGCTTTTTATGCACATTAATCAGATAACCCGAAATCAACAGAAAGGCGGACATATGGAAAGTATATACGATGCTTTTGACGTACGGATACTTACCTCCTATATAGCTCAGGTGGAAAATGACCATGAGTATGATAAACAGGCATTTAAGATAGTCCAGCTCTTGAATGCGGTTCCTCATGATTGTATCAGATTTCCACCTTCGCCACAACTGATTTCAAGAATCCGGCTTTGGGGAGTGACGGAGGTGAATCGGTGAATGTAGGGAAGGAAATGAAGTTCACTGGTCGCTGCCAGTTCCTGAAAGTAAGTCTTTCTATTTTCGTGTCTTTGCTGCATACGTTTAGTTATATGTTTTGATGCAACAAAGTTAGGTCTGTGCGGGCTGGAAAAGAAAAAAAACGGATGACATTCTAAAAAATCAATCCGTTGTAAATGAGTGAAATACTATGGTCGGTTATGACATTTTACTCTTCGTTTGCCTCTTCCGTCTCCATTTTTAGCTTCAACCGGCGTTTGCGTTGGGCAACGATGCCGGTGTCGGTGTTACCGAAGCAAAGAGCGATGGCGAAAGTGCTTAATCCGGTAGAAGCGAGACAGGAATAAAGCAAATCCGCTTCCGTCAGTTTGGGATATTGGTTTTGCAGTTGACAGATGTAATCTCCGTAGATTTCGAAAATGACTTGTTTCAACTCGGTCTGTTCCTTTTCGGTCATCACTTTGATGTTCTTCTTTTCCTTGCTGTTTTGAGCGGCAAGAGTGTCGAGGCGGCGGGAGATGGGAGTGCGACGGAAGGAAATGCTGCGCAACTGGCTGATTTGTTCTTCCATTTGTTGCAGCATATGTTCTTTTTCGTGGCTTTCGGAGTGTAAGTTCTCTTTCAGCAAAGTTATTTTCTCGCGGAGATTTTTCAGTTCGTTCTCGTATTCCAGCCGGATGATACGTTTCCGTTTCCGGAGAGTTTGCACAAAAAGCAGGAAGATGAAGGTGGCGGTTACAAGCACTAAAATGCCTAAGCCGATGTACAGATGTTGTTTTTCTTTTACTATGCGCACTTTCATTTCGGCTTCATGTTGGTAAGCCAGTTTTTCCAGCTCGGTGGTTTTTTGTTGGGCGTAGATGGTATCAGCACTCATGGTGTAGGCAAGCAGGTGTTCGTAGGCTTTCTGATGGTTGTCGAGGTGCGATTCCAACTGGGCGCTATAAAAATAAGCCGGCAGCCGTGCGTCTATCTCCGGGCAAGCCATTCCTTTCTTATAATAATAACGGGCGGAGTCTGCGTCGCCTTTCATGCGGTATACCTCGCCCAGAACGGCATATTGTTTCGATGGAGACTGGCCTGCGGGGGTATAGCGGATGGCAAGTTGTATGTAGTGGGCTACCGAATCCCATTGCCTCAGGCGCTGGTGCATATATTCAAAGTGGCTGTATAGTTCGTAGAGCATGGCGGAGTCGTTTACGGCATGTGCCAGGCACAGGGCTTTTCTTTGCAGCCGTTCTCCATTTAAGGAGTCCTGCATGTGATTCAGGGCACTTCCCATACAGTTGAGCCGGCTACTCATGGCGGAGGTATCTTTCAGGATCGAGTCGCAGACGTAAGCCTGATGAAGCATATCGTATGCTTTGTCGAATACGCGGTCCCACAGGTACATTACTCCTAAATTATAGCATATCACGGAGCGTTTGCTCAGGTCTTCCACCTCTGGAAGTACCTGGTAGTAGATTGCCATGGCTTTTTCCGGTTGCTTGTTCTTTTGCAGCTCGATGGCTTCATTGATGCGGTCGTCTATGCTCTTTTGGGGGCGCAGACCGCATGAGATGAAGCATGATAATAATAGTAGAATAGTAAATAGCTTCATTGGATTGTGTATTAAAGTACGCTTGTTTTATTGCTGGCAGCATGGACAATAGTAAACACTGCCGCCCAGATAAGCCTCTTTTATGATTCGTGAACCGCACTGCGGGCAGGGCTTCGTATATGTATTCTTGGAAAGCCGGGTTATGTACTTGCCGGGGATTCCGTAGAAGTCTTTTTCCGTATCACGCACTCCTTTCTCAATCATATCCGCCAGCGTGTCTTTGACGGCATAGAAAAGCTGTTCTTTATCTTCAGCGGACAAGGTGCTGATTTTTCGTTTGGGATGGATGCGGGCATTGTACAGAATGTCCTGCAATACACCGTTACCCAGTCCCGGAATGCGTTGTTCCGTAGCCAGCAATGCTTTCACCGAAATGTCTTTTCCGATGCCTGCAATCATGCTTTCAAAGAAAGGAAAGTCGAAACGGTCTTCCATCGGGGAAACTTTTTCTATGCCGCCACGGTAGTAGATATTATCAAATTCTCCTTTAAAAGCATAGATGGCACCATACATGGCTACTGTAAAGACGAGATACGTGTCATCTTCAAAAGCGATGAGTAACTGAAATTTAGTAGGGCATTTCTCTGTGGCGGTATAATATTTCATATGGGTGCCGTCACCGATGGCCAGATGGGTATCTTCATTGAAACAGATGTCAATGAAAGAGCCGTAACCATTGACGGATTCTATGGTCTTTCCTATCAAGAGTTCCGGATATTTCGTTGCGTCTCCATTGAACCAGGCAAAGCGGTGCGGACTGGTGGCGTTCATTACATCGGCAACAATCTTGCCTTTCAATACGTCTGTTGCCTGGCGGCTAATGGTAGTAGATTCAGGAATTTCTATCATAGCTGTCTAATTTTAGCTTTGACAAATGTACACGAAAAAAACTGATTCACAGACATGCAGCATTATTTTTTTGATTATTTATTCGTTTGCATACTTTAGTGGCAGAACTTGACGGGCAACTGATAGGGCACGTCATGTTTACAAAAACGTATGTCGCCCAACCGGACGGCAGCAAGTATGATACCCTGATGGTGGCTCCATTGTCTGTGTTATTGGAATACCGCAATGCAGGTATTGGCTCTGCCTTGATGAAAGAAGGTTTCCGCATTGCCGAAGCGTCAGGCTACGGGGCGGCTTTCCTGTTGGGTGATCCCAATTATTATCAGAGATTCGGCTATAAGCTATCTCACCTGTATGGCATCGGTCACGAAATTTATCCGGCTGAATACCTTCTGGCTAAAGAAATCATTTCCGGGCGGAGGTTATATCGCTGTTTCCGAATGTTGCTGGGTGGTCAACTATTATGCCCAGATGGAAACCCGTATGCGGGACTTTCTGTAAGAGAATGATAACAGCATAGCGGCACAGAAGTTCGTTGCTCTGATGAAGAAGGATATTCTGGTCTATCAGCGGTATAAAGAGTTTTTTGGTTATGTATTCTTTATAGGACAGAAATGTGATTCGAAACCTATAGAAAGATAAGTCTCTGACTTGTATAAACTAAGAAAGCTGTCTCTTTGGTGGAGACAGCTTTCTTTATCTTATTCGTCAGTCAATTACTTGCGATAGCTTTCCAACTCCTCAGCCTTGAACTTGCGGATGAAATTGAAGTGCTTTTCTACTTCAGCTTCAGCATAGTTCAGATAAACAACAGCTGATTTCGCGAACAACTCAGGAGCTTTGGTAGCATCCTGAATGAGGAGATGAGACATCACGCATACAGCAGCCATTTCGTAAAGACGACGGGCTACGAAATCCAACAGTTCTTGGTTGGCAGCTTCTTTCGTTGCATTGGTGGCAGCTTCAAACTTATTCGTCATCTCTTTCAAGCGATCCATCAACGGTTGCATTTCTTCGCTGCAAGGAATTGTTTCGTAATCGCGGAGAGTAGCGGCATACGAACCGTTTGTTACATAACGGATGGCAGCTACAGTCTGCAATTGAGTTGTACCTTCGTAGATGCTGGTGATACGGGCATCTCGGTAGATACGTTGACAGGCGTATTCCAACATAAAACCGGAACCACCGTGAATCTGAATACAGTCGTAAGCATTCTGGTTGGCATATTCGGAATTCATACCTTTGGCCAGCGGAGTAAAGGCATCAGCAAGTTTGGAATACTTCTTTTGTTCCTGACGTTCTTCCGGAGTCAGTTTACGTTCGCGGGAGATATCATCCAAAGCTTTGTAAATGTCCACATAGCGAGAAGTTTGGTACAACAAAGCACGACCCGCATCCAACTTAGCTTTCATGATAGCCAGCATGTCATATACAGCCGGGAATTCAATAATAGCTTTATTGAACTGTTTACGATCCTTTGCATATGCCAGACCTTCATTATAGGCAGCTTGTGACAAACCTACCGACTGTGCAGCGATACCCAGACGGGCACCGTTCATCAATGCCATTACATACTTGATCAAACCGAGTTTACGATCACCGCAAAGTTCAGCCTTTGCGTTCTTATAAACAAGTTCACAAGTAGGAGAACCGTGGATACCCAACTTATTCTCGATACGGCGTACATCTACACCACCTTCGCGCTTGTCATAGATGAACATGGAAAGTCCACGGCCATCTCTGGTTCCTTCTTCCGAACGGGCTAGTACGAGGTGCAGGTCAGCGTCACCATTTGTGATGAAACGTTTTACACCATTCAGGCGCCAGCAATTTTCTTTTTCATCAAATGTGGCTTTCAGCATTACGCTCTGTAAATCAGAACCGGCATCAGGCTCTGTCAAGTCCATAGACATGGTTTCTCCGGCGCAGATACGTGGAATGAAACGGCTGTGTTGATCTTCGTTACCGAATTCATACAGTGTTTCGATACAATCCTGCAAAGACCAGATATTACCAAAACCGGCATCGGCAGCAGCCACGATTTCAGCACACATGGTATACGGAGTGATCGGGAAGTTCAATCCACCGAAGCGGCGGGGCATAGTCATGCCGTTCAGGCCGGCTTTCACCATGGCATCGAGGTTTTGTCTCGTACCGCTGGCATATTCTACGCGACCGTCGGCACAGTGAGGACCTTCTTCGTCCACGCCTTCAGCGTTCGGGTTAATAATTTCTCCAGTGATTTCTCCGGTGATTTCAAGCACCTTATCATAAGAGTCCATCGCATCCGAGTAGTCCTGCGGAGCGTAGTCAAATTTGTCTTTATCTTCGTATCCGCGCTCTTTCAGCTCGCAGATACGTTCCATCATCGGGTTGTTCAGTTGGAACTTCAATTCAGGAACTTCGGTATAAAAATTAGCCATAGCTTACTTACTGTTCTGTTTGTAGTACTTAATCATTTTCGGGATCACTTCTTCCACCGTGCCATTAATTACATAGTCGGCGATGGTATTAATCGGAGCATTCTCATCATTGTTGACAGAGATGATGATGCCGCTCTCCTGCATACCGGCGATGTGCTGGATTTGTCCGGAGATACCGCAGGCGATATATAATTTCGGACGTACCGTAACACCTGTCTGGCCAATCTGACGATCATGGTCGCAGAAGCCAGCATCAACAGCTGCGCGGCTGCCGCCTACTTCAGCGTGAAGTTCTTTAGCCAGTTCGAACAGCATGTCGAAGTTTTCACGGCTACCCATACCATAACCACCGGCTACGACGATAGGAGCACCTTTCAGGTTGTGTTTCGCTTTCTCTACATGGCGGTCGATTACTTTTACTACATAGTCTGTAGTCGGTACATATTTGGCAACGTCATGGTTGATAACTTCGCCCTGATACTTGTCATTAAGAATCTCTTTCTTCATCACACCTTCACGAACGGTTGCCATCTGCGGGCGATGTTCGGGGTTGACGATGGTTGCCACGATGTTACCACCGAAGGCGGGACGGATCTGATATAACAGATTTTCATATACCATACCTGCTTTTTTATCTTCGTGCTCACCGATTTCCAGTGAAGTACAGTCGGCAGTCAATCCGCTGGTCAGTGCAGAAGAAACGCGCGGACCGAGGTCACGACCGATAACAGTGGCGCCCATCAGACAGATCTGCGGTTTTTCTTCCTTGAACAAATTGATGAGTACGGAAGAGTGGGGCAGTGAAGTATAGGGGAACAAGCCCGGAGCGTCGAAGATGTGAAGACGGTCGACGCCGAAAGGTAATACTTGTTTTTCGATACCAGCAAGGTTAGTACCGGCAACAACGGCTTCCAGTTGGCAGCCCAGTTGGTTAGCTAACTTGCGTCCTTTGGTAAGGAGTTCGAGACTTACTTCGGCAACTACGGTGCCTTCAAGCTCACAATATACAAATACGTTATTCATAACTTTTAGTTTTTAGCTACTAGCTACGGGCTACAAGTGCTATTCAGTATAATGGCGCAGCAACTTGTAGCTTGTCGCTTGTTGCTCGTAGCTTAGCCAATCGTATGATTGGCGAGTAGTTCAACAATAAGATCTTCTACATCCTGGTCGCTTCCGGTCAGTGTACGGCTTTCTTTGGCTTGGAAAGAGATGTTCTGAATGGTTTTTACTTTAGTGGGCGAACCGCTGAGACCGCATTGTGCCAGGTCACCGTTCACGTCTGCCACACTCCATTCGGTGATGTTCAGATAAGGATACTTCTCGTAGAGGTCGGCATAAGGCAGGGTAGCGCCTTCTTTGGTGATAGCAGCTTTTTCCTGTGCACCGAGAGCACGTTTGTACTTCTGTACCAGCTTAGCGTTGCGTGGGCGGCAGGGAGCTGCACTTCCGTTCACAGTAATAACGATGGGCAGAGGGCCTTCTACAGTTTCCACACCACCGTCAATGTGACGTTTCACGACAACACGTCCGGTAGTTTTCTCCACATTCAGAATTTCTTCGGCATAAGTGATCTGTGTCAGACCGAGCTTTTCAGCAACTTGCGGACCCACTTGAGCCGTGTCACCGTCGATAGCCTGGCGTCCGCCGATGATGATGTCATATTCGCCTATCTTCCTGATGGCAGTAGCAAGAGCGTACGAAGTGGCAAGGGTATCTGCACCTGCAAAAGCACGGTCGGTCAACAGATAGCCGTTGTCGGCACCGCGGAACATTCCTTCACGAATAACTTCGGCTGCGCGTCCCGGTCCCATTGTCAGGATGGTTACGGTAGAGCCCGGATGTGCATCTTTCAGTCGGAGGGCTTGCTCAAGAGCGTTCAAGTCTTCGGGGTTGAAGATGGCGGGGAGTGCCGCACGGTTAATGGTTCCGTCGGCTTTCATGGCATCTTTCCCAACATTACGTGTGTCGGGAACTTGTTTAGCCAATACTACGATTTTCAAACTCATGTTATTAATTATTAGTATTAGTATTTCTTTGGAGTGTCATCGCCGGGAATAGGAGTAGGAGGTACACGGTGTCCAGCTACTGAAATTATCCGGTTAACTAATTATCAGCGTGCAAAATTAGTCAAACTGTTCGTTCTGACAAGAAATGCGGGCAAAAAATGCACATACAGAACGGTTTTGAGCAAAAGAGGGTAGAAAAAACACATCGTTTTTGATTGTGTTTATCGTTAAAAATCACTTGTTGGTTGAATCTATTTTCTTTGTTTCACTCCTGCGGTTACATTTGTCGCAGAAACGAAACAGGTATGATAACAGAAGAAACATTGAAGGATATAGCGGAAATGCTGGATATATTCGGTCCTGCAATTTTTTCTATCGGTATCAGAATCATGCAGATGATGACGAGACGAACGGGCACGTAGTAGGTGCGGGATATACGTTTAAGTTTTAAGTGAATGATTTATTAGTCACATAAATAAATGATGGAAATGAAACGAATACAGAAAATAGGGATTTATGCAGTGTGTTTCTGCTTGTGTGTCGCGTGTAGTGCTGATAGTCCTTTTGATGATTGGGGAGAGAACGGAACGGATGGGGGAACGAATCCCGGTGGAAGTTCAGGCAGTTCGGATGCTTCGGGTACATTACTTGACTTTGATGTTTCGTGGGAAGATATAGCCGATAATTCATATGTTGAAATAGCTGAAACTATCATAACCGACAAGGATGATGACGAATATGATGACTTTATAGAGAATTCATCATTCGCTTCTTCCATACAAATAGCATATGCTAATGGTTTGGCAACGGTGACAGGCTCTGTGAGTGGGGTTACAGTAACCACAAACGGAGCACATGTCACAGTAAACTTATGATGACTGTATGAATGCTTCTAAAAGCATTGTTATCAACGGTGGCAATATCTATTGTTACAGCAGTGGAAATGATGGTGTCGATTCTAACGGTACCCTGACTATTACCGGTGGTACGATTGTCTCTATCGGTACTACATCTCCCGAGGAAGGATTTGACTGCGATCAGAATACTTTTAAGATAACAGGAGGAACTATCTTGGGAATCAGTGGCGGCACTAGTACTCCCACGTCCAGCGTTTGTACACAACGCACGGTTATCTATGGCGGTTCGGGTAGTAAAGGTACGCTTTTGAGTATTCAAGGTTCTGATCAGGTGATGTCTTACACTATTCCCCGTGCTTATTCGCAAATGACATTGTTGTTCAGCAGTTCGAAGTTGGCATCGGGCACCACTTATACGATTTATACAGGCGGTTCGGTGACCGGAGGTACTGAATTCTATGGATTGACTGTTGGTGGAATCTATACAACAGGTTCAGATGAAAAGCTCCTCCTTGTCTATTTCTTTTGTTAGTTAATCGAAAGTCTGCTATATTTGCCATGACATCTCTAAAAAGGAAACAAAACATGAAGAAAGTGTTTGCCCGTGCTACCTATAAACGTTACCTGCCGGAAATGATGATCTACATTGCTGTGTGGCTTATCGTACTGATGGTGCCGGTGGTAAGCAATTTCTTCGAACTTTTATCGGGTAAGGTGGAAGTGATGCGATGGAAAGGAGTTTTTATTTTATGGCTCAATGTGTTGCCATTCTTTTTCCTTTTCTTGTTGAATAATCGTGTGCTTGCTCCTTTCCTTTTCCTGAAGCAGAAAGTGGTAGTGTATGTAGTAGTTGCCATATTATTATCTACGTTCACTTTCTGGGTAGTGGATATGGTGTCTCCCAGTCGTCCTGTCATGAAGCGGCAGCAAATAGAACAGAGAATGCGCGACCGGGGAAAGGAAGGTCCCGGACCGAGAGAGCATGATGCTCCCGGTAAGCCTTCGGGACCGGATATGCCGTCTGTACGGGGGGAACGTCCTGATCCTCGGCATTCTGACTTCCCGCGTCCGCCTTTCGAAGAGATGCCTTTCTTTGTGCCCCTGTTTCGTGGACCTTTTCTGGGGCGCATGCTGATAGCTTTGCTTATGTTCAGTTTCAACATTGCTGTTAAGCTGTTTTTTAAGTCAGTATGCGATCGGGAGGCTATGAAAGAACTGGAGCATAACAATCTTCAGACGGAGTTGGATTATCTGAAATACCAGATAAATCCGCACTTCTTCATGAATACTCTCAATAATATACATGCATTGGTGGATATTGATACGGAGAAGGCCAAACAAACCATTGTCGAGCTTTCACGGTTAATGCGCTATGTGCTTTATGAATCGAATAACCGCTTGATATCGCTTTCCAAGGAGTTGCAGTTCCTCAATCATTATATAGAGTTGATGCGCATCCGCTATACGGATAAAGTGCGGATAGATGTATCTTTTCCTACGGATACGGGCGAAGTACAAGTACCGCCCCTATTGTTTGTTTCGTTTGTAGAGAATGCTTTTAAGCATGGTGTCAGTTATCAGCATGCTTCATTCGTATCAGTCTGTTTGCAGGTGGTGGGAGAGGAAATTCATTTCGTTTGTTCCAACAGTAATTATTATAGGTCCGAAGATCAGCACCACGGTATCGGTCTTGATAATATCCGTAAGCGTTTGCGTCTGTTGTTCGGTGAGCGTTATAAACTATCTATTGATGATACGGCCGATTGCTTTGATGTGCAGTTGCTTGTGCCGGTGAGTTAATACAGAATGGAGGTATATTATGATAAATTGTATAGCTATTGATGATGAGCCGTTGGCTCTTACCCAACTGACGGGATATATCTCCCGTGTACCTTTTCTGAATCTTGTAGCTTCCTGCCAAGACGCTTTCGATGCTATGAGTGTTCTTTCCGCACAAAAGATTGATCTGATGTTTGTCGATATCAATATGCCCGATCTGAATGGGATGGACTTTGTACGTTCCCTGACGGAAAAGCCGTTGGTTATCTTCACAACAGCTTATTCGGAGTATGCCGTCGAAGGCTTCAAAGTAGATGCACTGGATTATCTGCTGAAACCGTTTGGCTTTCAAGACTTCCTGAAGGCGGTGGATAAAGCGTATAAATGGTGGGAATTTCGTACTAAAGGTCATGGAACAGTTGCTCCACCGTCAGCCCCGTCCGAACTTTCTTTCAATGACGGTACTCTGTTTGTGAAGAGTGATTACCGCGTTACGCGTATCAACCTGGCAGATATTAAATATATTGAAGGAATGAGTGAATACGTACGTATCTTTGTAGAAGGAGAGGCTAAGCCCATTATGCCTTTACTCAGCATGAAGCGTCTGGAAGAAACTTTGCCTCCCTCTCAGTTTATGCGGGTACATCGTTCTTATATTGTCAATTTGAAAAAGATAACGGAAGTTTCTCGCCTGCGCATCGTTTTTGGAGAGACTTATATTCCGGTAGGAGAGAATTATAAGGATCAGTTTACGGAATATATTAATAGTAGGATGATGAAATGAAAGAGAAGTATTAAGTATGAAGTATTAAGTATTAAGTGTGTTGCTTTACAGCGCAGCTTCAATACTTCATACTTCATACTTCATATTTAATACTTCATACTTAATACTTCATATTTCATACTTCATACTTTATTTAACTCCCAGCTTCTTCAACAGCGCCTTGGGCACTGCATCTTTGTGTACCAGGATGTTGATAGTCTTGTAAGCAACGAAAGGTTTAGAAGCATACCAAATACCTTTGTATTTGTTGTTAGTACCCCAGGAGTTTTTCACCATATAGTATTCTTTGCCGTTCTGATCTTTGGCTATACCGTAGATAAGCATACCGTGGTCATCGGTAGTTTCCCAATTGTCGAATGCTGTTTGGCGCATTTCCTGAGTTACGGTGATTTCCGGTAATGGACGGGAAGTCAGTTCTTTGCGTTTGTCGGCAGCTGTAAGACCTGTCCAGCGTGCCATGTCAGAACCGGTGAGTTCGGCACCACGATCCGCGTCGGGCATAACGGCGATACCGTCACGAGTGAAACCGCTTTCGCTGACGTCGCTACCCCAAGCTACAGTGTAACCGTTGTTAACGGCATTGTCGATAACAGACATGAATTCCATCAAAGGCAGGTTATAAGAAAGGCCGTTGCGCCAATTGTCCTGGATTTCGATGTTCATCTGAGTGTAGAATGGATGGTGGGTAAATGAAGTCAGAGATATGTAATCGTCCGGATTGATTCCGAGGGATTCGGCAAATGTCTTCGGAGTATATTCTTTTCCTTTGTAAGTGAAGCTTTCGGGGCACTTGCCGAGGTAAGTATCATAGATAGAGCACAGGCCTTTCTTCCATACCGGAGTCAGTTTGGTCAGTTTGCCTTTGGCAATAGCGTTTACGTAAGCACCGGCCACGGCATCCAACTCGTTGTGTACCGGCAATGTGTCACCGTACATGATGCCCGGCATAGCTTCCTGCGGAACAAGACCGTAGTTTCTCAGGCAGAACATGATGTCGTAGAAGCTTCCACCGGGTGAGAAAGAACTGTCACCGTGATAGCGTACGTAGTTCACGCCGCGGTCCATCATGGTGTGGTGTACCACAAACATTTCAGATAAATCATATTCGCCTTTGCCCATACGCAGCAATTCGCTTTCAAGGAAACCAAGAGCCGAAAAACTCCAGCATGTGCTGGAACGGTTTTGGTTTTTAACGGAAGTAATCGGGTTTTCTTTAACGGTTGTGAAGATGAAGCCTTCTTCCGCTTTCGGAGTGTCCTGTGCTGACACATTGAAACTCAATAAGCCTAAAGTGGCAATAAGTATTGACTTTTTCATCATAATTAAATTGATATTAAATGATTGTTACTGCCACAAAGATAGGGAGATTTCGGAAACAAAAGCTATCTTTGGAGCGTTTTATCAGATAATTATGGAGAAAAAGATACATATCAACCCCCAGACAGGATTGGTTCTTGAAGGCGGCGGCATGCGTGGTGTCTTCACTTGTGGCGTGCTGGACAGCTTTATGGACCGTGGCATCCGCTTCCCCTATACTATCGGAGTCAGTGCCGGAGCATGCAATGGACTTTCTTATATGTCCGGTCAGCGCGGACGTGCCAAGTACAGTAACATTGACTTACTGGAGAAATATCAGTATATCGGGTTGAAATATTTGTTGAAGAAACGTAATATTATGGACTTCGATCTGCTGTTCCAGGAATTCCCCGAGCATATTCTTCCTTATGATTATGAAGCATATTTCTCTTGCCCGGAGCGCTATGAAATGGTGACTACAAATTGTGTGACGGGCGAGGCTAACTATTTTGAGGAGAAACGGGACAAGCATCGTGTGATTGACATTGTGCGTGCTTCAAGCAGCCTGCCTTTTGTCTGCCCTATTGCTTATGTGGATAATGAGCCGATGCTTGACGGAGGTATTGTCGACAGTATTCCTCTGATGCGTGCCAGGAGTGAGGGATTTACTCATAATGTGGTAGTGCTTACCCGTAATCAAGGATATCGTAAAGAAGCGAAGGATATGCATATACCTTCTTTCCTGTACCGTAAATACCCAAAGATGCGTGAGGCTTTAAGCCGCCGTTGCCGTGTATACAACGAGCAGTTGGAGATGGTGGAACGTATGGAAGCGGCAGGAGAGATTACTGTAATCCGTCCGCAGAAACCTGTAACGGTCGACCGTATCGAACGGGATATCAGGAAATTGACTGATTTGTATGAAGAAGGTTATGCATGTGCGGCGAAGTATGACTTTCAGTGATTAATCAAAATATTGTAAACGCATTGCCAAATGATGATTGCTATAAAGTGGCAATCATCATTTGGCAATGCGCTTCTTTATTCTTATCTTTGTCGGACTACAAACTTTAGTAAGTCTGATATGAATAATCCATTTGTAACTAACGGTTATGTTTCTCCAAAGTATTTCTGCGACCGGGAAACAGAGACTAAAGATATTACAACGTTGCTGCTTAACGGAAATAACATAGCACTTATTTCTCCCCGTCGTTATGGAAAGACGGATTTGATTCGTCATTGTTTTTCCCAACCTGAGGTAGAGGAACACTATTATACTTTTATAGTAGATGTTTATGCTACCCGTTCGTTGCGTGATTTCGTGAACAAGTTCGGAAAGGTTATTCTGGATGCTTTGAAACCGCGGGGGCGTAAAGTCTGGGAGATTTTTGTGAATGCTATTGCTTCTTTACAGGCAGGTATCACTTATGATATAGGTGGAGTTCCTTCCTGGAACATAGGACTTGGCGACATAACCAATCCTGCCGCTTCTCTTGATGAGATATTCCATTATTTGCAGCATGCTGACCGTCCATGCTTGATAGCTATTGATGAATTTCAGCAGATAGGGAAGTATCCGGAAGATACTATTGAGGCTACATTACGTACCTATGTGCAATATTGTAGTAATGCCCGCTTCGTTTTTTCCGGCTCACAGCGTCATCTGATGGGGACTATTTTCACCTCTCCCTCACGGCCGTTTTACCAGAGTGTCACTATCATGAATTTGCCTCCTATCCCTCTTGAAAAGTATACAGAGTTTGCTATCTGTCATTTTCGAGAATATAAAAAGGTACTTTTGCCCGAGGTGGTGAATGTGCTTTACGACCGTTTTCATGGCGGGACTTTCTACTTGCAGAAAATAATGAATATCCTTTTTCTGAAAACTCCTGAGGGAGCTATATGTGGTATGGAAATGATAGAAGACGCTATCAACTACATTGTTAATTTCACAGCAGATACTTATGCCGAATTATTATACCAACTGCCCGAAAAACAGAAACAGGTGCTGATTGCCATCAATCGGGAAGGACAGGCGCGTAATGTAGTTTCCGGTGCCTTTTCTAAACGTCATGGATTGGTATCTCCCAGTTCTGTGCGCTCAGCGTTGGCGGGATTGCTTGATAAGGATTTCATCACAAAAGAACGTGACTCTTATCAGGTGTACGACCTTTTCTTTAGTATCTGGCTGTCTAAGGAGGAGCATTAATTCATTGATATAAGGAAATCATGCGGAATGTAGCGTTTTTCCGGCATTCGTAAATGCAGGGGGAGGATTGAATACACTTTAACTGATTTATAGAGAAATAGGGATGGTTAATTTATAGAAAATGGAAAAGCATAATAGTCCAAGAGGAGATTAAAAAGTACCTCTTGGACTATCTTAAGCTCTGTTCCGGCTATGTTACATCCAGATATTATCAAGTGGACGTATTTGTGCTTTTAGTTCCATATCAGTAGTTTGTAAACGATTGTATATACTGCGTGGAAATATAAGATTGGTTTGAGCCATCGAACCGTTTTGGGTAAATATCTCTACTGAAGACTGGTCGACAAAAATATCAAGTATAATTTTGTCTCCTTCAGTATTGAATGGCGATTTGATAGTAGGAATGGCATAATTGGAAGCAAAGGATATTAGTCCCGTATTACCGGTGCGACGGGTTACCAACTTTCCGGTAGTTGCACTGACAAATATTTCCAAATACTCACCGCTTTCATTGGCCAATGAAAAAGTACCGTCTTTGGTAATATCAATTTCCAGACGTAGCTGATAAGGCCCGCTGATATTCAATGATTCCGATGTTACGTTTTGCCATTCTCCGGCAATAGTCTCAATTTCACGCACTACAGTATTCGCTAAAAGTGGTTTCCCGTCGTATTCTATAAGTTTTAATTCACGTGGGAGGGTCATAGCTGATCGCCAAGGAGATGTAGGCACAACACCGGCATAATTCCAGTTGTTCATCCAACCTATAAGGATAGTCCTGTTAGCCGTATTGCTCCAAGTCACGCCGGCATAATTATCCATGCCATAGTCTAACCATAAAGGATAATTATAACTATCAGCAACAAACTGCCTCCCATCGAAGTCTCCGATAAAATATTGTATTCCGGAACCGGAAACCGGACCTCCCGGGTTGACACTGACAATCAGTACCCATTTTTCCTTGCCGTTATATTCCATACGCAGCAAATCAGGGCATTCCCACTGACCGCGATTACACGAGACTATATCAGTGGAGAAGGAGCTGAGCCTGGTCCAGTTCTTCAGATCGGGAGAACTCCAAAATTCAATGGCATATTTCCATCCCATAGCCAAGGCCATGATCCAGCGTTGGCTTTCTTCATGCCAGAATACTTTCGGGTCACGGAAATCAGGTTCAGTGCTATTAGCAATAATTGGATTTTGAGTATATTTAGTGAAAGTTTGTCCGTCTGTACTATAAGCCAAGCTCTGTTGCTGATACTGTCCGCTGGAAGTGTAGATAGCCACAATGGTACTTGTTCCGAAGCCTGCTGTATTGTTTTTGTCATATACGGCAGAACCGGAAAATATATCTCCCAATTCATCTCTTGTCAGTGCTACCGGTTGCTCTTTCCATTTGATAAGATCGGTGCTGGTGGCATGTCCCCAACTCAGATTTCCCCATTCGTTGCCTTGCGGGTTATATTGGTAAAAAAGGTGATACACACCATCAACATAAACCATTCCATTCGGGTCATTTACCCAATTCTTGGCAGGTGTATAATGTATCAGTGGGCGATATGGTTCGTCATATCCACTTACGGGTATTTCTCCTTTACCACCATCTTCTTCAATTGGAGGAAGTTGGGGTTGCTCATCAAACTTGCTATCAGTACAAGAAAGTATGGCGAATGCTGATAAGACAGCAATTAATTCAAAGAGGTATAAATGTTTTTTCATACTATTAAAATTATCGGGTTTTCAGATATTCCAAACTATTCTTAGCCAGTTTTAAGACATTGTCTTGATAGATGTTATTTTGTGGATAGGCACTGATATCGGGTGTGCCGTCCGGATTTCTCATGGAAAATTCACAGCCTCCATTTCCTATGCAAAGGATAGTTCCCTTGAATTCGGTGTTACCCTGTTGTGCTTCCCATACGTTCAATTGTGACACCCAGTCTATTTGTGAGTCCCAAATGCCAAGTGGATAAATTCCATACTGTTCTGTCAGTAAAGAATAACAGGCTTCTTCTTGATTGCCCAGTCCTGTAAGGATGGAAGGTAGGTTGAAGAACAAACAGTTATGATCTTCCGTCCAGCCGGCACCTTTGAAAGCTATCAATTTCGTGCGGTCTGTTGTTACGACATCAAGCCCCCTGTATATAGGATGTGTGGAAAAATCTTTCTTGAATTTACTTCCGGGATGTAGCTGAACCGCCATAGACCATGCATCACCGTTCCATCCTCCGAAACCTGTACCGATGGCACGGTCATTGTTACGTAATATCTCAGCATCAATGCGTCCCAAGTTGGTGATATAGGGAATGGCATGACTCCACAGCAGTAAACTGCCTCCGGCAGCGTACCATGCTTTAATGGGTTCTACTGCATCTATTGCAACCTGAGGCATGTTCCATACTTCGTTTTCTCCGACTCCTTCCAAGTCACGCATCCAGAAGAGAACGCGGTATAGATCAAGCTGTCCGGCAGAAACAATGTCACCAAAATAAATGTATTCTGCTGTAGGATATTCGTTTTTCAGCCACAACCAAGCCGAAGCTTCATCATCGTCACCGGTCTTCAGCAACTCTTCGGGAGTGGCATAAGCGCTAAGAAAGCCAATGGCTGTTTTGCCTATTTTCAAAGAAACGGTAGCGGATAAGGAAGTTCCTTTGGCATTGACGGCTGTCAACGAAACATTCCAGACGTCATCCACTTTCACATCCATAATGAGATATTCCGTGATATTGCCTGCCAGTGTCTCGTTTATAGTACGTTTGCCGTTTGTTGCGCTGAAGGTTATGTTCTCTGCGTCTGTGGGAGCTGACCACTCCACTTTTGCGTCATATCCTCCCGGCTTGTCAACTTGTACCATTGAGACACCCGTAACTTGGGTAGCTCCTTTTCGCATGTAATTTTTTACTATACCTGTGGAGTAGTTGCTACCATCTGTTAATTTGAATACATACATATATTCAATGTTGGTATCTACCGCAGTATGCGTATAGCTGTTTCCTTGAACTAATATGGTTCCGCCTTTGGTGCCGTTGGTATAAGTTGTAACCTGCATTTGCAAATTATCTTGTTCCGGCCAGGTCCAGATGTAATTGTCACCTTGTAATTCACCGATAATATCTTTTTCATCAATGGCATTCAGTTTCATTCCCTCTCTCTCTATGTCTTTATCTTGACAGGCACTTGAAATGAGGATCAGGGTAAACAAAGAAAATAAATAATATATATTTCTCATGGTTGTATGCATTTATATAGTTGTTTTTAATAACCTTTGTTCTGAACATAAAGTCCCGGCACATAATACAACTGATTATATGGAATCGGGTAAAATTCATTTTTGTTGGCAGTGTAATATGCATCATTATAATATTGACCATATGATTGCCCTTCGTAGACAGAAGCTTTCTCCGATTGGAAATATGCATTCAATGTTTCGGAAGCGATGCCCCAACGCTTTAAGTCAAAATAACGTCCATTTTCCATAGCCATTTCTAGACGTCGTTCCCAGCGTAAGCATTTGCGTGTAGTCTCTTTATCTTGGAAATACGTACTTGGGTAAAGTGCTATTTCACATTGTTCTGCGGCATAAGCAATGTGCTTATTGACAGAATTGGCGGCACGCTGGCGGATGTCATTGATAATCTGTCCGGCTTCGGCAAGGCGGTTTAATTCTACGAGAGCTTCGGCACGCATTAACATCACGTCAGTATAGCGGAATATATAATCGTTCATGGCAAAGGCCTGCCAGGAACCATTATAAGTTTCTCCTTTGGAACGTTGCGGCACTTCTTTTAGTGAGGTATAATATCCATACGTATTCGGTGTTCTGGAATTTTCTTTGGTAAGCGTGTATTCCGTCTCATATTTATAAGGGAATGTAGGCATACCTACCGTGTGGAACAAGCGGGGATCCCACTTCTGCCCTGTCACTTTTCCGTTTATCGGATAATTTGTTTCCTTGTTGTAATCTGTAAACATTGGCAGACCGTCTTGGGTTTTGAAAGCATTCACTAAGTTCTGTGACGGTTTATGGAAATCCCAACCGCAAGACCAGATTCCCCAACAACCATTTAGCATGTTGGACCAGTTGGCACGTCCGAATTTTGTATTGTCGTCCTGGTAATCGGAGCATTGCACTGCAAAAACAGATTCTTCACTGTTTTTATGTTCCGGTAAAAAGATATCTCCATAATCGGCCGCATAATTATATTTAGAATTCACTACATCATCGGTGTAGTCCACTACCTTCTGCATATATTCATTATTGATGTGGTTCAAACCATTGGTGGGTTCGTAGCCGTCACCCCATGCCAAAGTTAAATAGCACTTTGCCAGATAGGCGGCGGCAGCCACTTTGTGCACGCGGCCTCCGTCAGCTTGCTCTTTGGGCAGAACATCGTATGCATTCTGAAAATCTTGGATAATCTTATCAAACAGTTCCCCATACGTAAATTCATCATTGCGGGTCTGTTCGTGCAAACCATTCTGTAGTATTTGTTCATCAATCCAAGGCACTTGACGGAACATAGTCACCAATTTAAAATAATTGTGAGCGCGCAGAAATTTTATCTCTCCAATGCGGATTGCTTTAGTATCGGCTCCTAATTTTTCGTTGCCGTATTGTTCCAAGGAAATCAAAGCACGGTTACAACGGGATATATTACAGTAAAGACGATACCACAATTCATCCAATTCACCGGGAGTAGCGGTCAACGTAGACCATATCTCCATAGGATGATACCCCGTATCTGTAGTTCCTGACCCGCCTTTCAAACAGTCGTCGGAAGATACGTCACCATAAGGCCATAAATTGAACGGATAGGAATACCAACAATTGCCCAGCATGGCGTATGCTGCCGTTACCATTTCCTCTGGACTGGAGTAAGCTATTTCATCATCAATGACACCACTCGGAGAAACATTAATAAAATCATCGCAATTGCTGAATAGAAAGCCGAATACAGCTATCATGGTTATAATAGAAATCTTTTTCATAATCTGATCTATATATTAAATATTAGAAACCTAATTGAATACCAAATGAAATGGAAGTAGCTAACGGATAGGCCCAATTGGAGTTTTCTGGATCAGCACAAGTCAGTGATTTACTTTTGATTGTCAGTAAATTCTGCCCCGATACATAGAAACGGGCGCTACTCATTTTGAATTTGGACAGAAAAGATGTAGGTACATTGTATCCTAACTGCAAAGAGCGTAGTTTGAGGTATGAACCGTTTTCCACGAAATAACTGGAAGCGCGTCCTTCGTCACCTGTATTGTTGGTGGTCAGTGCAGGAATGGTAGAACTTGTATTGTCGGCAGTCCATGCTTCCAATAACCGGCTACCCTTATTGGAACCAGCGTCTGTCAAACTCCAAAAATCAGTTTGGTACTTTTGGTTATTATATACGTCTTGTCCGCATACTCCTTGCCAGAACATTGCCAGGTCAAAATTCTTATAGTTCAATTCGATATTCAGACCATAAGAAAAGTCCGGAACCGGGTTGAATATCCAAGTTTGGTCATCTGAATTAATCACACCGTTACCATCAAGATCCGCATATTTCAGACCGCCTACACGGGCATTTTCCTGACCGGAGGCTAAAACTTCTTCTTTATTCTGATACAGACCATCCACTACATAACCCACTATGGAACCGTAAGGCACACCGGCTTCTACCAGATTCTCTTTTGTGGTATGTGCATACGAGCCTGTAGCCGTGGAAGGAAGATAAGTAACTTTGTTGCGGAAGAAGTCAAGGTTTGCATTGATGTTATAGCCTAAACCGCATTTTAAGGAATTGCGATAACCCAAGGCGAACTCCATACCCCAATTTCGCAATGAAGGACCATTGGACCATGAAGCGCCTCCTTCTCCCATAGCTCCCAAATAAGCCGGAGAAATCAGCATATCCTCTACATCTTTGATGTAACCGTCTACTGAACCATACAAACTATTTTGAAAGCAAGCAAAGTCAAGACCAATATTATATTGGACGGCAGTTTCCCACTTTAAATTGTTGTTGGCAGCCTGGCTGGTACGAAAGCCTGAAGGAAAGTTGCCTGATCCTTGCAGATATAAGTCGTAAGCAGTAGAAGTTACCCGGTCTTGTCCATAGTCGGCTATAAAGATAGAATAACGGGCTGTATTTGAAATGGCTTGATTACCGGTTTTACCCCAAGAAACACGCAATTTCAGATCATCAATCCATTCCTCATTCAACATCTTCGAAATGCGATATCCTAATGTCGCTGCCGGAAATGTGCCATAGCGATTGTTTTTACCGAAACGGCTGGAACCATCGCGGCGAATAGTAAATGAAGCCAATAACAAGTCTTGCCAATTATAGTCAACCTTTCCGAAAAAAGACACTAAGGAATATCCGTTCTCAATGCCGGTAGCTTTCTGAACTCCGGTAGACGCATCCGGCCACATATAGTCAGGGTTTTCTATAGCAAAGTCTTCGGCATATCCGGACATATCCACGCGTTTCTGACGGAAAAGTTCCATGCCGGCAAGCAAGGTAAAGCTATGGCCTGTTCCTAATTTGAAATTATAATTGGCTGTATTGGACCAAGTCCATTTTAAGTCATTGGCTTGAGATACAGTAGTACTTGGCGTATCATTCTTCACGATGTCCGACTGAAAGGTATATCCCATTGAATGAATGAATGCGGCATCATAGTCCAAACCGAAATTGGAACGAAGAACCAGCCCTGTAACAGGTTTGATATCTACGTAAGCATTACCGAACAGACGCCATACCTCTAAACGGTTGTCACGATTTTGATAGAGTTCTCGTAAAGGGTTCTGGCGGTCACTCATGCCGCCTACAGGTCCGGCAAATGTCATTCCATCCGTTTCATAAACCGGTACGGTAGGCGCCATCTTTAATGCATTCTCCATTGGTGAAGAATTGACCTGATTTGTATAAGTCACTGTGAAATTCTCACCTACGCTGATATGCTTGTTCACATGATATGTAGAATTCATACGGGCCGAAATATTTTCAAAGTCAGTATACTTCAAAATACCGGTATTCTTTTTGTAACCTAATGAAAACATGGATGAACGCTTGTCTGTGGCATGAGACAATGAAATATCGTAAATCTGAGAAAAGCCAATCCGGGAAATCGTATCCAGCCAATCCGTATTCGAACATTTCATTGTTTTAGACTGGTTGATATAGCCGTCATAGAGGCCGTTCACTACATAATCCTGATATTGTTTGGTTGCCGGATTATAAACGGAAATGCCCATTCCGGTTTTAGCATTCAGGTTCAGACCGTAGTTACTGGCATAGGCCACAGGATCTAAACCATCATTTAAAGCAGCCTGTGCCATAGCTGTAGCATACTCCGGAGTACTGCATAATTCCATCATGGACTGTGGAGTATAGAACTGAGCCGTTAAGTTAGCGGAAAAGTCTACTTTAACTTTATCGCCTTTTTTACCTTGTTTAGTGGTTATAATAATAACACCATTAGCGGCGCGCGAACCATAAATACTGGCCGAAGCTGCATCCTTCAGCACCTGCATACTTTCAATGTCATTAGTATTCAGTGAATTGAGTGTAGCATTGGTCGGTACACCGTCAATCACATACAAAGGATCTTGAGAAGAATTGAAAGAACCGATACCACGAATGCGTACCGTACCGACACCGCTTGGCGAGCCGTCTGATGTAATTGTCATGCCCGGCACCTTACCTTGCAAAGCTTTCATTGGATCAGTGCTTGATGTCGCTTTCAACGATTTGGTAGATACTACGGTAACCGAACCTGTCAAATCTGCTTTACGCTGGGTAGAATAACCGGTCACCACTACTTCGTCAATAAGTTGTGAATCTTCTTCCAACTCAATACGTAAAGTTGGCTGAGCTTTTACTGCAATCGTTTTATATCCTATATAAGAGATAGATAATGTGCTTCCCGAAGTAACGGATAATGTGAAATTGCCGTCAATGTCTGTAATCGTTCCATTACTGACAGGACCAACTTCCACAACAGAAGCACCGATAATGGACTCGCCATTCAATTTATCAACAATAGTACCTTTCACTTGAATCTGTTGGGCAAATGAAGTGATACTTGTAAGGAGAAGTACAAGTACAAATAGAAGTATTTTTTTTATGCCTTCCATGTTTTTAGATTTTAATTAATATGCTTTTCATTTTGTAATCGCTGAGGATTACCTCTCAAAACATGCTTTCCCGAGTAGTGTTTTGATGTTGCAAAGAAAGGGAATTTATGTGACAGGAAGTATAATTTATGTTTCGGATACTGGTAATTTTGATACAAAATTATATTTGAATATCCCTTTTTTTCTTCCTGTATCAATTTTGTTAGCTTCTGAAACATAAATGACAGACTATTTCCCTTTTATTCGCTTCCTTTGCAAAGTGCTTTCTCGAGCAACCCATTATTAATTAAATGTAATACCCAAAAACATTATGAATTTAAAAAACAATTTGTGGACTGTGCGATGGACCCTTACCTTTATAATAGGTACAATCTGGTCTGTCTTTTCGTGTCAGGCTATTAATCCTCCTTTCGTGATTAAACATTTAGGTGACGGACAGAGTATTGTCCAGATTGAGAACCAGAAGAAATTTTTGTTGCTTCCCGTGGAAGAGGCTTCTCCGGAAGCAAAACTGTATATGATAGCAGATAATGACGTAGTGCGCAATATGAATGTTCGTCTGGCTATAAATAAGGTGGACTATTTTGTTCCGGTAGATCTCTCAGGATTTGATGATAAATCACTTTCCTTCAACTTTCAGTTGATACCCGATACGGCTGTTTGCTGGGATGAAATGAAACTTTCCAATGAGTTTGATACATCCAATCGCGAGAGTTTCCGTCCGCTTTATCACTTCACTCCTCAATATGGCTGGATGAATGATCCGAATGGTATGGTATATAAAGATGGCGTTTATCATTTGTTCTATCAATACAATCCGTATGGTTCATTCTGGGGAAACCTGAGCTGGGGACATACCACCAGCACCGACCTCGTTTCCTGGGAACATCAGCCTGTAGCTATCGCCCCCGATGCACTCGGTGCTATCTTCAGCGGTTCTTGCGTAGTAGATAAGGATAATACGGCTGGTTTCGGTGCCGGAGCCATCATCGCTTTCTATACTTCGGCAAGCGAACGCCAGGTGCAGAGCATGGCTTATAGCCTTGATAATGGAAAGACTTTCAAAAAGTATGCGCGTAATCCGATTCTGACTTCTACACAGCGAGACTTTCGCGATCCGAAAGTATTCTGGCATGATACTACTGACAAATGGATTATGGTTCTTGCTGTGGGACAGGAAATGCAGTTCTACTCTTCGGCCAATCTGAAAGACTGGACTTATGAAAGTAGTTTCGGTGAAGGACAGGGAGCTCATGGAGGCGTTTGGGAATGCCCCGACCTGATTGAATTACCTATTGAAGGCACGGAACTGAAAAAATGGGTATTGATATGTAATATTAATCCGGGAGGACCTTTCGGTGGTAGTGCTGCCCAGTACTTTGTAGGAATGTTTGATGGAAAAACATTCGTAAATGAATCTCCGAAAATGACGAAATGGATGGACTGGGGAAAAGATCATTATGCTGCTGTAACCTGGAGTAATGCACCTGAAGGACGACATATCGCATTGGCATGGATGAGCAACTGGCAGTATGCCAATGATGTGCCTACCATGCAATATCGTAGTGCAAATTCTGTTCCCCGTGATCTGAGCCTCTATACTTCGGCGGGTGAGACCTATTTGAAATCTTCCCCTTCGCGAGAACTGCTGAAACTGCGTGGAAAAGAAGAAAAGAAGCATTCCTTCAAGGTGGACCGTACTTATAATATGGACAAACTGCTTTCGGATAATACAGGTACGTATGAAATTGAAATGACGATTAAGAACAGAAATGCAGAAGTCATTGGCTTCCAACTTTTCAATTCAAAAGGAGAAGAAGTGGATATTTACTATAATCTGGTAGAGAAGAAGTTTGCGATGGATCGTAGTAAGAGCGGAATCGTATCATTCAGTCCGGACTTTCCGGTGCTGACTCTTGCCCCGATAGAAGGCAATTCGGAAATGACGCTACGTCTTTTCGTTGATAAATCAAGTATTGAAGCGTTTGGCGATGACGGACGTTTCGCAATGACAAACCTTGTGTTTCCTTCGGAACCTTACAACCGTATCAGCTTCTATGCCAAAGGTGGTAGCTATGCGGTAAGTTCATTCAAGGTTTATAAGTTGAAATAAGATTGGTCTATATTTCCTCCTTTTCTGTTCCCGAATTTTATCAAAGCCGTACCCGCTCCGTAGCTGCTCCGTACCTAAGCGTTTGGACCAGATACGGACCAGGTACGGCTTCTCCTTTACTCTTCTATTTCAATGGTATATTTTCCCCTGAATATCTCTTCGGGTTGCAGATGCTGTATCCAATCCTTATCTTTATACTCTCCTGTATAATGTGCTTTGTCGCAACGACCGTACCATGGTTCAATACAGACAAACGGGGCATTTTTGGCAGGTGGCGACCACAGTCCGACAACAGGTGCATCGAAATGGAGGCTGAGATAAGGGGATTTTTCCTTGTTATATAGAGTAACCCGCCGCACCTGGCTTCCCTCCAATATAAGTGCATCTTTGTCAAATGTATGTGTATCCAATGGCAACAAATCGTTTGTCAGTTTCAGAGGATATTGGGTGTCCGGGTCGGCACATCCTTTTTCAGAAATAAGTATGTATTTCAGTCCGCTTTTCTTATTGAAACCGAAGAACCCCCGTTCTTGCGTTTCGGCATCGAAATCCGGATAGTAGAATGCCGGATGTGCACCAATCTGGAAGTGCATTTCCTTCTCCCCGGTATTCTCTACTTCCCACATGACATCGACCTTCTTCTCGCGAATGCGATAGCCGATGGTGAGACGGAATGGGAAAGGATATTTCTTGAGCGTTTCTTCGTTGCTGACAAGCTGGTAGCGGACTTCATCGTTTTCCTCGGATATCAGTGTGAACTCCATGTCGCGGGCAAATCCATGCTGAGTGAGGACATAAGTGGTGCCTTCGTTTCGATATTTATTCTCCCATACGCTTCCTACAATCGGGAAGAGTACTGGCGAATGGCGTTTCCAGAATGCAGGATCTGCCTGCCATAGATATTCTTTTCCGTTAGAAAAAATACTGCATAGCTCTGCTCCATGTGCAGAGACTTCAATGCTGAGTCGTCCATTAAAGAGTGTTTCCATATTGTTGTTTAAAAAGTTTCTTTGGATAATTTTCCACAAATGTAGCTAAAAAGAGAAATAATGCCCTTGAAATGCGCTTAAAAAACATTCTTGTATCATAATTGCCACTCTTTGTAACAAGATTGTTATCCTGTTGCCTTGATATTCGCTTCCTTTGCAACGTGCTTTCCCGAGCAAGAAATACTTAAATTAATACCATACAACAATGAAATCTAATTCTTCGTTATCCAAGCTGATCCCTGTGATGCTCTGCTTTTTCGCTATGGGATTTGTGGATCTGGTGGGCATCGCCTCCAACTATGTAAAAGCAGATTTGGGTCTGACTGATTCTCAGGCTAACATCTTTCCCTCGCTGGTTTTCTTTTGGTTCCTGATCTTCTCTGTGCCGACAGGTATGTTGATGAGCCGTATCGGACAAAAAAAGACGGTACTACTTAGTTTGGTTGTGACCTTTGCTTCGTTGCTATTGCCTGTTTTTGGTGATAGCTATACGTTGATGCTGCTTTCTTTCTCTTTATTAGGTATCGGCAATGCATTGATGCAGACTTCACTGAATCCGCTGCTTTCCAACATCGTGAGAGGTGACCGGCTGGCAAGTAGCCTTACCTTCGGACAATTTGTAAAGGCGATTGCTTCGTTTCTTGCACCTTACATTGCTATGTGGGGAGCTACACAGGCCATTCCGTCGTTCGGTTTGGGTTGGCGTGTGCTGTTCCCTATTTATATGGTGATAGCTGTGATAGCCGTTTTATTGTTGGGACAGACACAGATTGCCGAGGAGAAAGAGGAAGGAAAACCTTCTACGTTCGGTGAGTGTTTGGCTTTATTGGGTAAGCCGTTTGTTTTGCTTTCTTTCATCGGTATCATGTGCCATGTAGGAATCGATGTAGGTACGAATACTACTGCTCCTAAGATTCTAATGGAGCGTTTGGGTATGGGATTGGATGACGCTGCGTTTGCTACCAGTCTCTACTTCATTTTCCGTACGGCAGGTTGCTTCACAGGTTCTTTTATTTTGAGGAGGATGAATGCTAAATTGTTCTTTGCTATCAGTAGTTTTATGATGTTACTGGCAATGATTGGACTTTTTGCTTTCCATTCAAAAACATCTATTTATATTTGCATTGCGCTGATAGGTTACGGAAACTCGAATATCTTTTCGATTGTCTTCTCACAGGCGTTGCTGTATATGCCCGGCAAGAAGAATGAAGTTTCCGGGCTGATGATAATGGGACTTTTTGGTGGAACTGTTTTTCCGTTGGCAATGGGATTGGCAAGTGATGCCGTAGGACAAAGTGGTGCAGTAGCCGTGATGACTATCGGAGTACTTTATTTGCTGTACTATACTTTGAAGATAAAGAAATAATAGTTTTCATAAATCATAAATCATATCATGAATAAAATTATCGTAGGAATGGGGGAAGCACTCTGGGATGTGCTGCCCGAAGGAAAGAAAATAGGTGGTGCGCCTGCCAATTTCGCTTATCATGTATCACAGTTTGGTTTTGATAGTCGTGTAGTGAGTGCAGTGGGACGTGATGCTGACGGACAGGAAATATTGGATGTTTTTGCCCAAAAGAAACTGACTTGTCAGATAGAGCAGGTGGATTATCCTACAGGTACGGTGCAGGTTACTCTTGATGCCGTAGGTGTTCCCTGTTATGAAATCAAGGAAGATGTGGCTTGGGACAACATTCCTTTTACGGATGAACTGAAGCGTCTGGCTCTTTCTACCCGTGCTGTTTGCTTCGGTTCGCTGGCTCAGCGCAGTCCCGTGAGTCGTGCTACTATTCAACGTTTTCTGGACACGATGCCCGATGGGGATGAACAGATAAAGATTTTCGATATCAATCTCCGTCAGGGATTCTATACGAAAGAGATTCTTTGCGAGTCTATGAGCCGTTGCAACATTCTTAAAATCAATGATGAGGAGCTGGTTACTATCAGCCGTATCTTCGGCTATCCGGGGATTGACTTGCAGGATAAATGCTGGATACTCCTGGCTAAATATAACCTGAAAATGTTGATTCTGACTTGCGGTACGAACGGCAGTTATGTGTTTACTCCGGGCGTTGTATCTTTCCAGGATACACCACGGGTTCCGGTTGCCGATACCGTTGGTGCGGGAGATTCATTTACTGCGGCTTTCACGTCTGCCATACTTAGCGGAAAGCCGGTGCCCGAGGCTCATAAGTTGGCGGTGGAAGTCTCGGCTTATGTCTGTACACAGAGCGGGGCTATGCCGGAGTTGCCGGCTGCTTTTAAGAGTCGGTTGGAGTGAGCTCCTGAGAGGTTACAATTAGATTATTTTCTCCTTTATCATTACTGTTCTGATATGGTAATGGTAAAGGAGATTGATTGTTTATAGATAACTCGGTATATATTGTATAATATGCAGTGCCTGTTTTTTGAATTTCCTTTTTCTTCCATATTCCTTTTTTTGCCCTCTGTAGCATAACAACAATCATTTATGCGTGTTTCATAACAAGCATCCTTTCCTCCTGTTCTTACTTTTGACGTTTATCTCTTTTCTCACCCCAAAACAAATGATGTAGAGTGGGGTTGGGGAGGAAATAACCATTAATTAAAAGAACACTGGAATGAGAATTAAGACATTGAAGGAGTTTATTATAGCTCATGCGGAAACTTTGGACGATTTGTTCAAGTTCTCTGCAGAACATACGTGCCGTAGTATGCTGCATAGTTTGGAGAGGTTTACGGATATGGAATTGTTGGATTTTAGGAATCTGACAGCGGGTGTTTTCCTGAGTTTTGAACACTATTTGTTGGCTTCGGGGTGTTCACCGAATACTTCGGCGTGTTATTTTCGGTCACTGCGGGCTATTTGCCGGCAGGCTGAAAAGGAAAAGTTGTTGAAGGATACACGGCAGCTTTTTAACGGGATTTTTATGGGGTATGAGGAGACAAGGAAACGGGCGTTGAATATTGAACAGCTTCGGGCGGTGGCGGAGGCGGATTTGAAGGATGCACCGAGGTTGGGGATGGCACGGGACCTGTTTATTCTTTCTTATTATCTGAGGGGGATTCCTTTTATTGATTTGGCTTATTTGAGGAAGACGGATATTCATGATAATGTGCTGTACTATCACCGGAGTAAGACGGGAAGGGTGCTGAGTATTACGCTGGAGCCGTGGATGTGGGAGATTATTGAGAGGTATAGGTGTGAGAATCCGGATTCACCTTATCTGCTGAGAATTATTCGGAATCCGGGGAGTATTCCAGAAGAGAGACGACAGTATGAGAGTGCTTTGCGGCTTTATAATAAGCATTTATACCGGTTGTCTATCCGGTTGGGATTGGGGGTGAGGCTGACTTCTTATGTAGCACGACATACGTGGGCGACATTGGCGTATAATGAGGATATTCCGGTGTCTAAGATTAGTGCGGGGTTGAGCCATGCTTCGGAAGAGATTACGCATACTTATCTGCGCTCGTTTTCTACAGAACAACTGGCGGTGGTGAACTTGCAGATGGCAGCATTGGTTAATCCGATGGCAGAAAAGGAATGGAAGAGGAAAGAAAAAGAAAAGGGAAAAGGAAATAGGAACGATAAAGAAAGAAAAATATCTAAAAATGAGCTTCATACAGGCGTTCCGATTCCCGGTAGGAAACGGAACGATTCCGGTGGTAAAGGAACTGTTTTCAATTGAGATAAACAAGGAAAACTGGAAATACTTATCGAAGTTTCCCTCTTTTCTGTAAAAAATCGGTTAGTTTACAACATCAGACACGACAAAAACAACTCTCTTATCCTGAAAGTTAGATTTTGTCTTAAAAAGTCATGTCAAAAAATAGGATATTATTGTAATAATATGATATACTGCTTCAAAAGGTCTTTGTATAGATTAAAAAGCTTTCACTTTTTTTGTTTGGAGATACGACTCCCCTTACCCATACCTCAATATGGGGGAAGCTCATTATTAAATTGAAGAATACAAGGAGGAAAAACGAAGAATTGTCCGCCTTTTTAAAATGGAAGATGAGTATTATCCGCCTGTCCTATGCTTACGCCGCCGCTTGTTCCGTTTCCTACCGGGAATCGGAACATCCTTAACAAAACAGACAATAATCTACATAAAAAGCAAGCGCTATGTTAACACTCAGAACCAAACTCGCCCTGGCAGTACTACACGACATCCAATATAAGGATTATCAGTTGAGCACTTCCTTCAATTATTCCCCTTCCGAAATAGCCTATCTGTTGCAGGCTCTCTCAAAAGGACATCTGATTATGCTGGCGGAGAACCAGCCGGACAACCTGCCCGAATCTTACCGCCTCGCCTGCGAATATCACAAAATCAACCTCCTCTCCATTCTTGAAGCATTGGGCGAAGGTATCTACTTCAACCGTCCCAGCGATGAGGATTTCTATTCCTGCTACGGGACAACAGCCCGTAAACTGGGTATCATCAACCAAATGACACGCGTCTATCTGATGGAGATTTCCATAGCCGAACTCCCCCTCAGTGAATTCCTAATGGGCAACAATGCTATAACCATGCCATAACCCACATCCGACTCCTATTATAAATCCTGATTACCCATGAAACGACTTTATATGCTAATCCTGTTACTTTGCCCAGTGGGTATCGTTGCCTTTGCCCAACGTGTGGCATTGCGCACCGACCTGCTGTTATGGGGAACCACCACCCCGAATGCAGGGGTGGAAACCAGCATCAACCGTCATTTCACAATGGTACTGAACGGCGCTTACAACGCATGGAAATTCGGCAATGACATGAAACTGAACCTTTATCTGGTGCAACCGGAGTTGCGCTACTGGCCCTGCCGCAAATTCGAGGGGCATTTCTTCGGCGTGCACGGACATTACGCTTATTATAATGTGGGGCAGATTCCCTTCTTTTCGGGCATGGAAGACATCATTTACCGGGGTGACCTGTATGGCGGGGGCATCACCTACGGTTATCACTGGGTACTGGGCGACCGCTTCTCCGTGGAGGCCGTGATAGGTGGCGGCTACGCCCGCATGGAATACGACAAATACCGGTGCGCGGGCTGCGGCGAGCGCATGGGACATTATAAAAGGAATTATTTCGGGCCTACACGGGCCGGGGTGTCACTCATTTATTTCATACGATGAAAGTTATGGTAATTCTCTGCTGCATACTCTGGTTCTGCACCTCCTGCACGTTCGATTTTGACGAGCCGGGAGTGTGTCCCTACAATGTACGGCTGAATTACCGCTATGCCGGAAGACCCGATGCCGGACAGCTCGCCATGTATGTGGATAATATCCGGCAGTTCCTTTTCGATGCGGACGGGGTGCTGGTGGATACCCGGATGTTGCAGGGCGACAGTCTGGAATACTGGCAGGGAGAATTATCTCCCGGACGCTACACCCTCGTGTCATGGGGGAACTGGAGATATGAAAGCGATATACTACCCCCGCCGCAACCCGGTGTGACAAAAGTCCGTGAACTGGTAATGACCTCGGCCACGGGAACACCCTCAGGAGGATACCGGACCAATACCGAACGGCTCTATTACGGATATGGCACATTCGAAGTTCCCGCCACAGGGGTTTCAGTGAACAGGACCGTATACCTGACACACTGCCACGCCGTACTCCGGATAACCGTACATTGGGAAGACGGTTACTATCCTGCGGAAGGAACGGGCGGATATACGCTCCGTATGCGGGGCGTGCCTTGCGAATACGGTTTTCCGGCAGGTTACGACATACCGCTGGCTGTGGGTGACGGGGCTTTCACATTCCCCTCCATAGGCAGTCCGGTGACGTGGCACCAGACCCGGGCGGCAATGAACTACAATGACGAACTGACGGGGGAACTGGTGACGTACCGCCTGACATCGGGTTCGCACCCGTTGCTGAGTATCTACCGGGGAAATGAAAGGATTATGAAGGAGATAGACCTGCAACTATTCTTTCGCAAACTGCCTGTCAGTCTGGATGAGAACACGGAACAAGAATTCGACCTGCTGGTAACCATAGGGCGGACGATTGTGGTGACGCAAATGAATGCGTCGGACTGGACGGAAGGAGGAGGACTGGGGTAGGCTAAGAATGAAAAAATGAAGGAATGAAGGAATTAAAAAATGAAAGAGTGAAAGAATGAAAGGGATGGAATATATAATAGGAGGCTTGGTTGGGGTACTGCTGGCTGCGGAAGCATGGGCGGGCGGAACTCCGGTACTCAGTTCGCATGTCTTTACGCAAGGGGACAGTCTTCATATAGAACTGCTGTTGAATCTGGATGATACAAAAGCAGGGAATGCGGAGGCTTACCGCTTTACGCCCGTGCTGCGCAGTGCAGGACGCTTGCAGGAACTCCCGGCAGTGGTGGTGAGCGGACGTCGGCGTGCCCGTGCTGACCACAGGCAGCAGGTGCTCCAACCCGCACCCGGTTATATTCCTCCTTACCGCACACTTTATGCCCGGAACCGGAAAGACAGTATCGGCTATCATGTGTCCGTCGCTTACAGTCCGTGGATGGAACACGCCTCGCTGGTGCTGATGCGCGAGCAACGGGATTGTTGCCGGATGAAGATTCTCGGAGTAGAACCGTTGATAGCAGACCTTGCCGTGAACAGTCCTTTCAAGGTTCCGCAGGGACAGATAGTAAGCTCACAAAAACAGATAGTTGCTCCGCAAAAACAGGTAATGATTGCACAGGAGCAACTTGCCGTTCCACAGGCAGTTGAAGAAAGACGTGAAACCGTCACCGACCACCGGAAAACGAAAAGCAGCCCGGAGTGTATGCCTTGCGCCGAATGTACGGCAATGGTGACTTACCTCACCCCTGAGATGGAAACCCAGAAACACCGTTCGGAAAGCGCCACCTTATATATAGACTACCCTACTGGAATTTATGATGTCCGCCGTGAGTTCCACAACAACCGTTCGGAACTGGAGAAGCTGGACAGCCTGATGCGTCCGCTCACCAAAGGAAATCTGGCAAGCATCTCTGAAATTTCCATTTGCGGCTACGCTTCACCCGATGGGACATACAAAGACAATGAAAAACTTGCCTCCAACCGCGCCCGCTGTTTCAAGGAATATATGTGCGCAACGTATGCACCGGGGCACAACCTTTATAAAGTATCTTCCATACCCGAAGATTGGGACGGGCTGGTGGAACTGCTGAAACAGTATCCCATGAAACATGGTGACGAGATATTGACTCTTATTTCACGCACAGGCATTTTTGAAGGACGTGAAAAGCAGTTGATGGATATGTACGGGGGAACTGTCTACCGGGAACTCCTGAAAGACTATTTCCCGCAGTTGAGACGCATACGGGTTACGGTGGGTTATGAAGCCCGCGCTTTCAATATCGAAGAGGCGGCAAGCCTGATATATACACATCCCCGCCTGCTGTCATTGCAGGAGATGTACCGTGTAGCGGCTTTCTACCGTCCCGGCACGGAGCAATACCGTGAAGTCTATGAGATAGCCGCTTATCACTTCCCGGACGATGCATTGGCAAACATCAATGTCGCTTCGGCGGTGATCATGGCGGGCGACCCGATAAGCGCCCGGCAATATCTGGATAAGGTGGCGGACGAGCCGCGTGCGTGGAATGACTTCGGCGTACTGGCGTATCTGGAAGGTGACCGGAAGAAAGCCGAGGAATGGTTCCGTAAGGCATTGGGCATAGAGCCGGAAAAGGCGAGGAAAAACCTGAAGAAAATGAAGAATGAAAATAAATAGTAACTGCATAAAAATGCTACAAGGAATGAAATCATTAGCTAAGTTCTTTCTACGCCTCTCATTGGTGCTTCTGCCATGCCTGACGGCAGGATGCACCTCGGAGGTGGAAACCATAGGCGGAATTCCCGAAAAACCGGAGAACCCGCTGGCAAATGACCCTAACCGCCGCTCGGTGGTAATCTCACTGCAGAACAAGCTGATTCTGGTGAACGGTACACCGGAAAGCCGTGCTACGCCCCGCGACGGCATAGCCGAAGAGGATGAGAATCGCATTGAAAGTTTTGATATTTATGCATTCGGCAGCGATAAGGAAGAAGGACCTTACACATTTCAGGAACGGTTCACCTATCGTTCGGAAGTCGGGACACTGCCCGTGGGTGCTTCCCCGCTTGAATTGAAATCGGACGAAGCCGCCGGAAAAGTGAATGTGGTGTTCTATCCCCGCAAGGGTTTGTTTACCAAATTTTATTGCGTGGCAAACCAACCCGCCATGCATGATGCCGCAGGGCATGCGTATACCGATTATACGTCGCTGCAACAAAGTTCGCAACATCAGGCAGGAACACCGGGAGATGCAGTAATAGCACCCGGCATCCCTACCGAGAATGACTTCACCAAACTAAGCACCCCGTTGTTAGAGCCCACCGGTTTCAATGCCGGCATCCTGCTCACCCCGTTACCCATGTCCGGTGCCAACAGCCAGCCCGTCGACTTGCGGGAATACAGCATGGGAACATTTGTGCGGCTGAACGTCTCGCTCAGCCGTGCCGTGGCACGCTTCGATGTGGTGAACGATGCCGCCAAATCTCATTTCACCATTACCGACATTGCCATGGGCAACGGGCGACAAGGGGTAACGCTGTTCCCCATCCGCCCCACAGGCGATGTTCCCGCCGCACCCGGACAACTCATTACGTACCCTTACCGCGCCTTCGACGGACTGAACGCTAACGTCGGCACCACCACCAAAGCCTTCTACTGCTATCCTTGCAAAGCGACAGATGAAGGATTTCTGATTTTGAAAGGACTTTATGCCATGAACCTGACGGATGAAAAGAAAGAGGTGTCTTACCGCATCCCCTTCGAACGCGTGTCCGATGGTAACGGGGCACGTATCGAAATAAACCATAACCACCGCTACACAGTGCAGATCACCGAAGCCGACCCCTTCGAACTGACAGCCAACATCCGACTGGTGGACTGGGAAACGGGAGACTATATAGACGATTACGAACCTGAGAACGGACTCGACGCTGTCATCGTAGCCAATCTGTTGCCTGTAGATGAAACGACTTACGACGTTAACACTAGTGTTGTTACGCTGGCACTTAAAACAGGAAGTAGTTTTACCGCCACCACCGGCTCCAATGCCGGAGTCGAAGCGCAACTAAGCTACTATGGCGATAACTCTGCGGACGGCTGGCTGAAACTGGAAGAAATCCCCATCACCACCGCACATATAGGTGCCACGCAACAAGTGAAATATAAAGTGACTCTTGATGAGAGTTACACAGGCGACAACTATCCCCGCGGCATCCTCTGCCTGAAGGACAAAGCGGGAGGTGGCGAGGAAGTGATACTGATAGATATAGATGCGACTTTGGACGTCCCCATCGTAAAACCCACAGGCGGCGCGATGAGTCCCGATGGAATAAACAAATGGGACATGGCAGATAATACACTCTATCTGGTACAGACACTCAGTTCCGGAGCATCCACAGGTAAGATAACCGTCACAGCCATTGGCGGCAGTAAGATAGAGATTCCTGAGAATGCGGGCATCACCGTCACCCCGGCTTCAAGCACGAACACTACGCAGGAATATACCTTCCGGTGGGCAGGTACGGATGCCACCGACCTGACGGAAAAAAATATTACCGTGACCCTGAAAAACAATACAATGGAAGCGAAGGCCGGGAATATCACGGTGAAATTGCTGCCTAACCGAATCAATAACTTGCAGATAACTGACCAGGGAGAGGGTATTAGTCTATCAGCCATAACGGCTACCACCGCCACGCTTACCATGCCCATCATCAAGGAGCGGCAATTCACGCTAACAATGGATAGTTATAGCAAGCCGACCGTAAATAAATGTCCGTCGTGGTTGGAAAACACCACACCACTAACCACACGAAGCGCACCGGAGAGTAAAACAATAAGTTTTACCTTCAAGCTGATAGAGGATGCGGCGAATTTCAGTGATACCCAAATCGTGTTCACGAACACTGCCGGAGGTACAGGAATGACAGTAAATATCACGAGAGAATTTCAGGCACCTGTGATAACAGCCACCGGCACGATGGAACCCAGCGTGAATTCTCTAAGCGGCAATACCCTACACATGTATCGTGTCGCGACTGGGAAGCAGTCCAAAGCTCAGATAAAGGTTTATTCGCTGGGAGGAAGCACGTTGACTACACCCGGAAGTTGGTGTTATCAGCGGGTGATAAGTGCTCCCAATAATTACGAGAAGATATACGAAATTTATTGGGATGGAAACGGCGATCAGCTTGGTGCAACTAATAATAGCACTTGCTACCTAAAGAATGCCGCCGACGATAGCAAACAACTTACCGCTACGTTAGCTCAAGATGCGGCACGTCCCACTTTCTCAAGTGATTATAGTTGTGTACGTTTCAATGAAGCGACAAATACCTGGTGCTACTTTGATGTGATGGATAACGCTAATTTATACGGAAAACATGACTTCTCCTTCAAAGTATACTCTCCGGCAGGTGTCAATATTACCGGAACAAGTAGTTTCGGAGCTATTAGTGTCACTCATACCGGCAGCTGGACTACCGGTGCACCTTATGATACCTTTCGTTTCAATATTAGTGGTTATAACTATTGCCTTGGAGGCAAAGGGGGCGACACACCAATAGGTAATATTGTATTGAAAAGTAATCAGTCAGCCTATTTTCCGGATTATACGCTTAAAATGATTAATTATCTGCCCATTTGCAAAGGATACTTCGCCAGAAAGGATAATAATACAGGTAAGTTCTGGGCAAATGCCGGAGAAACTACAGAAACTTTTGCTAATCTGACAGACAGTTGGGCAAGAAATGCATACAGTGGATGGAGACTCCCTACTCAGGATGAGTGGAAAGCTTTTATTGGTGACTGGTCTGACGATGAGGGTTGGCATAATTTTCCACAAGGCATAAGTAACATCCTTACTGATATCATTCCGAATGAACAAGTGAAATGTACCACTAATGATCCCTACTATAGAATTGAATTCAACCGGCCAAATGGGCAATGGGGACGAGATTGGGATTGGTATCAGGAAAGTATTAAACGCAATGTGGTTCTGATTAGCCTCTAAAGATATATAATTCTGTACGTTCCAGCGGATTTGTAAATCTGCTTGAACAAATACCGTTTGAAATGACAATCCCTTCATTGGGCATAGCTGGCAACAGCACATTCGTTCTTTGACATGTTGGAATGATTTCTTTTTAAATAAATACCTCTTCTACGATTGGGAATAAAACAGAAATCAGTACTTTTGTGTATTGATGTATAAAAGTAGAAGAATATGAGCGATAAGATTTTTCCCATCGGCATCCAGAATTTCGAAAGTCTTCGTGAGGATGGCTATTTCTATATTGATAAAACGGCATTGATTTATCAAATGGTGAAAACCGGACGTTACTACTTTATCAGTCGTCCGCGCCGTTTTGGCAAGAGCCTGCTCATCTCTACGTTGGAAGCCTACTTCCAGGGAAAGAAGGAGCTGTTCAACGGACTGGCCGTGGAAAAGCTGGAAAAGGATTGGATAACGCACCCCATACTGCACCTGGACCTCAACATAGAGAAGTATGACACTTTGGAGAGCCTGGAGAAAATCCTGAATGATAATCTGGCCTATTGGGAAAGTCTGTATGGCACCCGACCGACCGAGACTTCCTTCTCCCTGCGTTTTGCCGGCATCATTCAGCGAGCTTGTGAGCAGACGGGACAACGCGTAGTTATCCTCGTGGACGAGTACGACAAACCCATGCTGCAAGCTATCGGGAACGAAGAACTGCAAAAGCAATTCCGCGATACCCTGAAACCTTTTTATGGAGCACTCAAGACGAAAGACGGTTATATCAAGTTCGCTCTGCTGACAGGTGTAACCAAATTCGGCAAAGTCAGCGTATTCAGCGACCTGAATAATCTGGATGACATTTCCATGTGGAACGAATACATTGAGATCTGCGGAATCAGCGAACGGGAGATTCACGAGAACCTGGAAGCCGAACTGCATGAATTTGCCGCTGCCCGGGGAGTGACATACGATAAAATCTGTGCTGAACTCAAGGAGAACTATGACGGTTACCATTTCACGCACAATTCTATTGGTATTTATAACCCGTTCAGCCTGCTCAACGCCTTCAAACGCAAAGAGTTCAACAGTTACTGGTTTGAAACCGGAACTCCCACTTATCTGGTGAAGTTATTGAAAAAACACCACTATGACCTGGAACGGATGGCGCACGAAGAAACTGACGTCCAGGTGCTGAACAGCGTAGATTCTGAATCCACGAACCCCATTCCGGTGATTTATCAGAGCGGATATCTTACCATAAAGGGGTATGATGAACGTTTCGGCACGTATCATTTAGGTTTCCCCAACAAGGAAGTAGAGGAAGGATTTATCCGTTTCCTTGTGCCTTTCTATACCAACGTAAGTAAGGTGGAAACCCCGTTTGAGATTCAGAAGTTTGTTCGTGAAGTGGAATCGGGCGATTACGACTCCTTCTTCCGCCGCTTGCAGAGTTTCTTTGCCGATACCACTTACGAAGTAATCCGCGAGCAGGAACTGCATTACGAAAATGTGCTCTTCATCGTCTTCAAGCTGGTAGGCTTCTATACCCAAGTAGAGTATAAAACGAACAATGGCCGCGTAGACCTCGTGTTGAAGACGGACAAGTTTATTTATATAATGGAATTCAAACTGGATGGCACTGCCGAAGAGGCTTTGCAGCAAATCAACGACAAGCAATATGCACTTCCCTTTGCAGCCGACGGGCGAAAGCTTCTTAAGATAGGAATAAACTTCAGCGCGAAAACCCGGAATATCGAGAAGTGGATAGTTGAATCTTAATTGACGCTTAAAGGCTAAGCATCCCCCTATATTTTAATCATTCCAACATGTCAAACGAACTTTCGTACTTTGACATGTTGGAATGATTTTTTTGTGGAATTCCCTCCCGGCTTTTCTCCAAGAAACTCATTCCTCATGCCCTAATTATCGAATTTATTAACCCGGCAGAACTCTGGTTTTACCGACATTACTAATTATAAAAACATAGAGATTATGGCAAACGAAATCAAGTATCAAATCAACGGTCAGCTGGCGGACAACACCGTGACCGTAGACAACAAGGAGGATGTGATTCTTGTCCCTGTATCCATCGGCAACGCGGATGAAAACCGCATCATTGCCGAATTGAAAGCCGAAGACTCCGGTCTGCGCGAAGAAACGATCCGTCACGTCTTCGACTTGCAGAAGCGTGTCATCAAGCGGTTGCTGATGACCGGAGTGAGTGTGAACACAGGGTTATACTACGCTTCCGTCAACTTCCGGGGTATAATAGAGGGTTCCACCTGGAACCCGGAGAAGAATTCCATCGTGGTGAACTTCAACGTAGGCGCCGACCTGCGTGAAGCCATCAAGCAAACCACCGTGGGCATTATCGGCGAGAAAGGCAGCGCCATGTACATCGGCGGCGTGCAGGATGCCTCCACCCGCGCACTGGACGCCTCAGCCACGGCAGGACGTGCCTTCACACTAACAGGCGGCAGGCTGAAAGTAGCGGGAACCGACCCGACGGTGGGTATTACCCTGACAAGTAGCAAGAACAAGGAAACCAAAGTGACCGAAGACCTCTGGGTAACGAACGATCCTTCGAAACTGACATTCATTATCCCCGCCGAGCTGGCTGACGGAACGTATGAACTGAAAGTAACCACACAGTTTAGCGGCAACAGTAAGACGCTGCTGAAAGTCCCGCGCAGTGTGGTGAAGACCATTTATATCGGCACGGCACCTTCAGGAGGGGGCAGCGGTAGTGGTAGTGGCGGAGAAGGTGGCCTGGATGAGAACCCGTTGGGATAAAAAAACAACAGCAACCGGTAGCCGTACTGTTACGGGTGCCGTAACAGTACTATTACGACCGGCGTAACTGACCGTTTACGGGTACCGTAACAGTACTATTACGACCGGCGTAACTGACCGTTTACGGGTGCCGTAACAGTACTATTACGACTGGCGTAACTGACCGTTTACGGGTGCCGTAACAGTACGGCCGGCTAAATAGCTTATAATTAATTTATTAACTTTCAAATAAAAGTATAGACAAATGATGAAAAAGAAGAACATGCTTTGGATGCCCGCCTTGCTTGCCCTGCTTGCAGGATGCAGCCAGGCAGAGCTTGAACCTGACGACACTCCCATCGGTGGAGCGCAAGGCAAAGAGATCCGTCTCGTATTTAGTGGCGGAGGTGAGTCGCAGGAATACACCCGCGCCATCGCTTCCGAGAGTGAAAACCAGATCGATAATCTGGACATCTATGTATTCGCCGCCACCGCCGACGGCGGTGATTACCAGTATCTTGAAAAGTGGACGGCTGCCGCGGATGACAACACCGCAGCCAAGACTTTCAAACTGAGCGGTGCCGGTACTGACCGGAAAGCCTCCATCTTCCCCACGGAACTCAAAGGCATCCCCAACCTGAAACTGTATTGCGTGGCAAACAGTACAACGCTCTACAAGACTGACGGAACCGCCATCGATCCCCTGACAGCGGTGACCACCAATGCCGCCACCGGAGCTATTGTAACCACAGGCACAAAGGACGAGGATTTCGAAAAGTACTTCACCTCCAAACTCCTCCCGACAGGCACCGCTCTGGGCACCCCGCTGGTGATGACCGGAAGTGGTACTACGAAGATACTGGGCAACATCGCCACGGTGAACATCGAACTCAAACGCCGCGTGAGCCGTTTCGACATCGACAACGAATCCGCCAAGACGGGACTGATTATCGAAAGCGTCTCGCTGGGCAACGGCCGCAATCAGTCCACAGTAATGCCGGGCACGCTGGCTGACCTTAGCGACCCTGATCGCGCCACCAACCTCATCCAGTATCCCACCGCCGAAGGCAGCTACCTGATGCTACCTAAAGCCAATCAGGGATTGACGGAGAGCGCCCTCTACACCTATCCGCTCAAGGATACGGACAAGGCATTCCTCATCATCAAGGGCAAATACCAGAACCCGATGCAGAAAGACCCCGTTCCGGTGGAGTACCATCTTGATATACAACGTGTTCCCGATGGTGGCGGGGCTGCCACGTTCATGGACGTAGTAGCCAATACCCGCTACACCCTGCACATCAAGGAAGTGATGGAAGCCACCATCACCGCTTTCTTCGAAATCGTGGACTGGACCAGTGGTGGCGGAGTCATCATCAAACCCGATAACGCGGCACCCGTAGTGACTGCACTGAATGTGGAAGGAGCCGACAAGGACGTCACCACCAAGGAAATCAGTGTAACCGCCGACGGTGCGGAGAAAACCATCACGCTGACCGCCACAGCCAGTGGCAAGGTGCAGCCAAGATTCAGCACCACCACCGGATGGGACATCGACTGGCTGACGCACAAGACTGCCGACTACAAGTCGGAAGTTGTGGATGGAGTAACCACCACTACCATGACCTTCAATTACACGCTGGACGCCGCCAAGCCTTATGTTCCCATCACGCTGACACTTGCCAATGAATCGGCTTCACAGGATGAATCGGTGTACACCAAACTGACCATTGTGCCTCCCGCCATAGCCCCGGCACTGGACTTCGCTACGCCGGATGCGGCTACGGGGAACTTCAACCTGTATGATGTGGCAAACAACAAACTCACTATGTATAAGACGAATAAGAGCAACATCACACTCGGAGCAAGCTGTCTCTTCGGCACAAAGCTGGTGTTGAACAGCCAAATGCCATGGCTGGAAGTCTCGAAAAGTAAAACAGGCCCCACACCAAGCACCTCGGGCACTCCCTCCACGGATGTTTCCCTTGATACCCCGGTAGAAGAGTACTACACGCTCACACTGAAAGACGTGACGGCAACCAGCGGTGTGGACAGTAAGTTCGAGATCATCAGTCTGGGCGATGCCGCCAAGAAACTGGAACTGACGGTAGAGTTGCTTGACCCTGCCATCACAACGATTGAACTGACGGGTACCCCGGGCGGAGCCACTTACAACAATTATAAGATTACCGACGTGCCGCGTGCCGACGCCACCACCGTCGTAGTGGAAGTAACTTCTCCGCAAGGCGTAACGGCCAGTACCTTGTCCTCCTGGTTCACCGTTGCCGAGACTGCCGCCTTTACACGAACCAATGCGACGGATGCCACCGGCACCCAGACCTTCACCCTGACCGTGAAGAATTCCGTCACCGACTTCACCGCCGCTCCGATTGTGCTGAAAAACAACATCTCGGGCATGGAAGACGTGACCGTACTGGTAAGCCCTGCGCCCGTTGTTCCTTAATTAAGTAATCAATTAATAACAATAAGATCATGATTAAAAACAGAAAACAGTTTTCCGCTTGGTTGATAGGCTTGCTTGCCCTGTCCCTTGCGGGTTGCAGCGAAGCGGAAGTTCTGCCGTCAACCACTCCCGGCGATGACCCGCTGGCCAGTGACCCCACGCGCCGCGAAGTCATCCTGGGCTTCCAGAACAAGCTGAGCATAAAGACGGCGGGCACCCCTAAGACAACGGGCACCACCCGTGCCGACGCCCCCATCGCCACCACCGAAGAGAATGAAATCTCCACACTGGACATCTACGTATTCTCCTCGGACAAAGAAGAAGGCCCCTACACCTATCAGGAGCGTTTCTGCTACCGTGCTGACGGTTCCACCGTGGTTGGCGCCACCAAGATTGTGCTGACCATGGAAGGCGACAACGTGGCACTGGCTACTCTGCGCCCCCAAAAGGGCCTGTTCACCAAGTTCTACTGCATTGCCAACCAGCCCAAATTGCTGAAAGCCGGAGCGGAATACACCCTCTTCACCCCGCTGGAACAAAACTCCCCGGGTACGGATTATAATCTGGTGACTAAGGCGGGAGTCCCCACCGAAACGGACTTCCTCACCTTTACCACCCCATTGCTGGACCCTACTGAAACCACAGACGTGCTGCTGACGCCCCTGCCCATGGTAGGTTCTTATAGCCCCGCACTCGACCTGCGGGACATCAGTATGGGTTCCCGTACCCGCATCAACATGACACTTTCGCGTATCGTCTCCCGTTTCGATATTATCAATGATGCGAAATTGTCGCATCTCACCATCACCAGCGTATCGATGGGCCACGGCCGCAAGGGAGTTACCTTCTTCCCGGTGGTTCCGGTGGATGATGCTATCCCCGCCCAAACGCTCATCACCTATCCCGACCGTGACTTTGACGGCGCCGATGCCAACAAGGGCACTCAGAAAGGTGCTTTCTACAGTTACCCCAGTCCGATTGCGGACAATGGCTACCTGATTATCAAGGGCAAGTATGCGCTGAACATGACGGACGTGCCGCAGGAAGTGAGTTACATGGTGGAATTTGAGCAATCGGTAGCGGGTACAGGCGGATACATCGAAGTGAAACCCAACCATCGCTACACGGTCCGCATCACGGATGCCGACCCGTTCAAACTGGATGTGAACATCACCGTCACGGACTGGACGGACGGCGGCGATTTTGAGTACCAGCCGGAAAATGAACTGGCCATCGGGACGCTGGTAGAATCGGGAGCAACCACTATTGCGGGCAACAATGAAGCCACCGTCTCTCCGGATGAAACAACTTACTTCAACATCCCTTTCACCAGCAACTCGGAAGCGGAATGCAGCATTGTCTATACCGGTTCTGCGGGCGGTGCCGCCGAATGGTTGGAAACAGCAATCGCGAAAGATGTGGTGACCCGTTCCGGTTCTACCTCTTACACCTGCAAGGTGTCAAAAAAGTCTGGGTATGCGGGTAATCAGTTCCCGAAGGCTATCATTATCCTGCGCAGCAAGGCGGGACGTGAAGAGAGTCAGATTGTGGTGAAGGCCTCAGTCGGAGTGCCCACAATTGTTGCTGCGGCAAGTACTCCGTCGGAACCGACCGGCGCCAATACCTACACTGCGGGTACTGAATCACCGGATGTGACAACCGGAGTACTCAGCATGCAGAAACAGGCGAGTTCCGGAACCACCTCGTCCATGAAACTTACCGTGACCGCCAAAGGTGGCAGCAAGCTTTCCGGTCTGCCCGCCTGGCTGAATGCTGACAAGGCGGTGGGACATGCCACCGAAGCCGTGGACTACACCCTGACGCTGGATCAGAATGCGAAGGATTTCCCAACAGCATTCCCGGCAAACGGGGCTGCAACCTTTGAAATCCAGAATCTGTCGGATGCGTCAAAGAAGGTGACGGTAACGGTGAATGTGACGGAAGCGGCGATAGTACCGTAAGAGAGAAAGGACAAAGAAAGATAAAAAAAGATCTTTGTTACATAAGAAAAAACTTTTGAGAATAAAGAATCGGGTAGGAAGGAAACGAAGGGGTTTTCTTCCTACTCTTGTTTTAAGGCTAACCTTCTTCAAATAGATAAGGATAGAAGATAATCTTAATCGGGATGAATGAATTTACATCACCGCACAAAGCTCCTCCACCTGTTTCTCGAAACTATCCCTCATCTTTGCCTTATTCTTCACCACACTCCGATGATTATAAATCGTCTGCGGAGAATAGAACAGGAGAGTGGCTATCTTGGAGCTATCCTTAATCCCCATCCGTATTAAAGCGAATATCCGAAGTTCCGTAGTCAGGATTTCCCCCCGCTTGGGCATAATCTCTTCTCCTTCGCGCAACAGGGAATTGAATTCCTTTATAAAGTTAGGATACAGATTTAGGAAAGCCGTATCGAAGTTCATAAAGAACTCCTTGGCATCCGTGTCCGAAAGCTTGGTTGCATTGACCAGTCTCAGTAAATCGTCCGTTTGCTTTGCCTTTACCTTGCGCTTCACTAAATCCTGGTATTTATTCAGTTTATCTATGTAGGCGGCACATAAATCCATAAACAGACTCACATACTCCTCGCGCGTATGATTCGTATCTACCAACGCTTTATTCAGATGTTGCAGTTCCTGGTTCATATCCGCCAATATCTTTCTCCGCTTATGCAACTGGTTCATCTGCCGGTAAATATAAACCAGGGAAACCACCAGTCCGATAGACAAGAGACTGATACATATCAGCGACCATTGCAATCTTTGACTTTTGATAAGATTCTGTTCCTGATAGGAAAGCACGATGGAGGGGAACTTCCTCGCTATTTCGAGCATACGCAGGCGGTTGTTGTAGAACATGGCATCTTCCAGAGAATGGTTTAAGTAACGGTTGGCACGTGAAACTTCTCCGCTTCTGTTCTTGAAAATATATAGGGCCAGTTCCTGTAAAGCCAGATTCTCTTTCAATGGGCATACCTGGTCGGAGATGGCTGCCATTATCAGGTAATTTTCATATTCTTCCCAATTATTGGTTTGTGAGTACACTAATGCCAGTCCGTAAGTCACCATAGCATACAATCGGACATTGACAGGCAACCCTTCCAATGCCTTTTTATAGCAATCTTCCGCTTCGGCATACCTGCGGTGGCGATAGAGATTTTCACCTTTCCAATAATGATGCAGCGGTGAACTGGCGGGCAGGACACTGATAAGTGAATCCTGATAAAGCATCTCCTTTTCATAATAGCGGGGAGCGTATACTTTATCATTGGAATATTCGGCCCACATGCTGTATGCCCATTCGTAAGCCGTATAGTATTCTATTCGCAATGCATCGTCCAGTATGCGGCTGTCTATCTGTTCCAGGTTTTGAATGGATTCGCTGAAATACCCCGAAGTGGAGAGGAGGATGGAGCGGTGAATAATGCTCAGATTGCGGTATGCGGGGTTGGAGAGTTTCATAGCCACTTGTTCTTCCCGGTCTACGTAAAGCATGGCCGAATCGAAACGGTACGTATAATATTCCTCATAAATGGCATTGTATAATTGGAAACGTGCATCGTCGCCCATGGCCGGATAGAGTAAATGCTTGAGGCTGTCAATCCGTGCCTCCTTCCGGAGTGAATATTGATTGCGCAGTTTCAGGGCGGCTTCCAACTCTCCGGACAAGTCAACTTTGTTTGCAGCACGGAAAGGCAGGAGAACGAACAACAGGAATAATCCCGATAACAAGCATTTCTTCATAGTGTATATTCATTAAAAGTAGACAAATGCAAAGTTATTAAAACTTTCCGGTAAACGGGTATGTCTACTTGTATTTCTAAAATGGATGTTAGTAAGTGACTTATTCTGAATGGTTTATTCCTTGCGCGATGCTCCTGCCAATCTACCTGACGACTACCTGCGGAAACAGTGCGTTATTATACCCCCTAACTTTGCCCTCGTTGAAAGACAAGGAGTGAAATCCTCTCTGGTTCCTTCTTCAGAATGTTTAATTTTAAATCAATGAATAGTATGAAACTCAATCTCTTTTCCTGCGTCATGTCGGCGATCTTCTCATTCGCTTCTTCTGCAATGGCAAGCAATCCGGTGGAAGTAAACGACACCATTAGTACAAAGAAATCGGAAGGCAGTGAACGCAATGTGATGCTGAATGCTTTGGATGCCAACAAACCCCGTGAAATTCAAATCGGACTCCCCAGTGAGGATGTGAATGTATATGAGAACGGACTACCTGCCGTATACTCTTCGGCTGTACACAAACTGGCTACCCATTGGCGCAGCGATGCCAGTCTGGGAGAAGTGGGACTGATGAACCCGTCCGAATCTGCCATCACTACCGGAAACATCGCTTACTCAGTGAATGCTTTCTCCAAGTTGGGGCAGAAGGAATTCAAAGGAGTGCTGAATTACCATACCAATCACTTCGGCTGGCAAAATGTGGATATGAATGTATCCGGTGGCATTGGCGACCATTGGTTGTATACCGCCAGCATTTATCAGAATTTCGATCCGGGCAGCTTCGCCCCTAAGTTTGAAAACTTCAGCGACCGTACTCAGCTCTATCACGCCGGATTGACCCGGTTGTTCAATAACAACCGTGGGAAGTTCTCCGTCATTTATAAATTCTCGAAAAGCAATGCGCTCGGCTCAATGATTAATGCGGCTCCCTTTATTTATGTGGGTGATGGCAGTGTGAAAGAAATTCCGGGCTTCAAGCTGGGTACTTCCTCGTATGCTCCCGAAGGTGGACGCTTTCAGTACATGGACGTGACGGATGGTAAGATGAAAAGCGGACGCTTCGGCGATTTCACCGGAAACAAGGCGCACGAAGTAGCTATGTTATTCGACTATACTTTCCGCAATAATCTGAACTGGACACTTAACGCCAAATTCATGAATGCCCCCGAAGCAAACTATGTGGACTTTGGCGGTAGTAATATCAGCGAGGCGACTGTAACAGACGGTCTTTTCCTGGATGACTCCAAAGAAGCCTATACCGGCTTGGTGGAAGGAAGACGCACTTGGTTGCACTTCGGAAAAGTGAAGAATGCCTTGCTTACTTCCGAACTGAAAAAGAAAGTGGGCAACCACGATATGAGGTTAGGATTGAACGAGTGGTACTACCATCTGGATTATCATTCTTCTTCTTTCCAGTGGATAGGAACCGTTACTGAATACCCGCAGATACTGAATCGCCGGGAAGCCGATGGAAGCACCAATAAGTTCAGAGGCTTCAATGAACTAAGTCCGGAATATACCAAAGGAACTGAAAACAAACTGGCTGCCTACTTCACGGACAACTGGCAGGTCACTCCGAAGCTTAATGTTTATTACGGTGCCCGCCTGGAATACTACCGTATGTCTGCCGACCAGATACCTTACGGACGTTATGCCGGTTTCCACATCGGCGATACCCATTCATATACGGACAATGACGGCAACATACTTTCTACTGAAAAGATAGAACCCCATAAAGTGATAAAAGACAAGCTGAATTATGCAGCAACCGCGCAATTCACCTATAAGATAACGAAGAACTTCGGTCTTACAGCCGATGGAACTGTTGCCACCCGTTTCCCCCGCATCAACGAATATGCCGGAACAGGTCCCACCGAGGAACAGTACAAGCGTGTCACCATCCCTTTGCTGCGTGGCGGATTGTTTTATCATAACAACTGGATAAATCTGACTTCCATGATTACGTATATCTCCAAGTCGAACAATATCGACCAGCAGAATGTAACGAAACCCGGTACGACGCAATCCAAAACCACCTTATTAATATACGACATCAAGACCCTGGGCTGGACTACCTCGGCAGAAATCAATCCGTTCAAAGGTTTCCACCTGCACGCCCTGTTCACTTACCAGAAGCCGACTTATAACAACTATTTCATCAAGTCTCCCTTTGAAGGAGTGCCCGACCTGAATGCCAACGGCAACATCGTGAAAGAAATTCCGCAGGTACTTGCTGAAATAGATCCCAGCTACAACATCACTCCCGACCTGCGCGTATGGCTCAGCTTCCGTTATTTCGGAAAGACGTATGCCAATCTGACCAATGCCCTCTACTTCAACGGCCGTTGGGAAACCTTCGGCGGCGTGAACTGGAAGGTGAACAAGCATCTCTCATTGGGAGCTACGGTTGTGAACTTCCTGAATCAGAAGGGTGCCAGCGGCACTATCAACGGTGCCGAACTGTTGAGCAAGGAAGAAGCCGGAAAGTTCAAGGATCACTATATGAGTGGTAATTATTTACGCCCGCTCACTCTGGAATTCAGCGCAAGTCTTTCATTCTAAATTATATTTAATCTATTTTTGTAACTAAATTCATCGTACACCATGAAAAATTTACTCGTAACTCTCTTTGCATTCGCATCCCTGACGTATGCCCATGCAGCGGAAAAAGAAACTATCCGCATTTCTACGGACAACACCGACCTGGTGCTCCAGGTAGGCGAAAACGGTCGCTTGTATCAAACGTATCTGGGCGAGAAACTCTTGCACCAGCAGGATTTGCAGAACTTCCGTTGGAATATACATGCCGGGTCGGACGGTAGTGTGAGCAAGCGCGGCTGGGAAGTGTATAGCGGTTCCGGCAATGAAGATTACTTTGAACCTGCCATCGCCATCACTCATAATGACGGCAATCCGTCAACGATTCTTTATTACGTTTCTTCCTCATTCAAGCCTGTAGAAGGTGGTACGGAAACCGTGATAAACCTGCGCGATAACCAGTATCCGGTAGACGTGGCACTGCATTATGTGGCCTATCCCAAAGAGAACGTCATCAAGACGTGGAGCGAGATAAAGCATCAGGAGAAGAAACCTGTCATGCTCTCCACTTATGCCTCCACCATGCTCTACTTCAATAATTCCAGCTATTACCTGACCGAGTTCAGCAGTGACTGGGCGAAAGAAGCGCAGATGAGCAGTCAGCAATTGCAGTTTGGCAAGAAAGTGATTGACACGAAGCTGGGAAGCCGTGCTGCCATGCACACCCATCCCTTCTTTGAAGTGGGACTGGACCAACCGGTGAACGAACACCAGGGCGACGTCTTGATGGGTACACTGGGCTGGACGGGCAACTTCCGTTTCACTTTCGAAGTGGACAATGTGGGTAATCTCCGCGTAATCCCTGCCATCAACCCTTATGCATCGAACTACGAACTGAAACCGAATGAAGTGTTCACCACTCCCGAATTCATTTTCACTTTAAGTTATGATGGTGCCTCGCAAGGCAGTCGCAATCTGCACGAATGGGCGCGCAACTATAGTCTGAAAGATGGTAAAGGCAGCCGTCTGACCCTTTTGAATAACTGGGAAAATACAGGTTTCAATTTCGATCAGGAGATACTTGCCGAACTGATGAAGGAAGCCAAGCATTTGGGAGTGGATATGTTCCTGTTGGACGACGGCTGGTTTGCCAATAAATACCCGCGTAAGAATGACCATGCCGGTTTGGGCGATTGGGAAGTAACTCACGATAAACTGCCCGGTGGTATTCCTGCCTTAGTAAAAGCTGCCAAAGATGCGGATGTGAAGTTCGGCATCTGGATTGAACCGGAAATGGTGAACCCCAAGAGCGAACTCTTTGAGAAACATCCGGACTGGGCCATCCATTTGCCTAACCGTGAAACGTATTATTACCGCAATCAGTTGGTACTGGATCTCAGCAACCCGAAAGTGCAGGACCATGTATATGGTGTTGTAGAAAACATTATGAAAGAAAATCCCGATGTCGCTTTCTTCAAGTGGGATTGCAACAGCCCCATCACCAATATCTATTCCGCTTATCTGAAAGACAAACAGGGACAACTTTATATAGACCATGTGCGTGGTATATACAATGTTCTGAAACGTGTAAAGGCGAATTATCCCAATGTACCGATGATGCTTTGCTCCGGTGGCGGTGCGCGTTGCGATTACGAAGCATTGAAGTACTTCACGGAATTCTGGTGCAGTGACAATACCGACCCGGTGGAACGTATTTATATCCAGTGGGGTTTCTCCCAGTTCTTCCCCGCAAAGGCTATGGATGCCCATGTGACGAGCTGGAACAAGGCGACTTCCATAAAGTTCCGCACCGACGTGGCCTCCATGTGCAAACTTGGTTTCGATATCGGTCTGAAAGAACTTACCGCTGATGAACTGACTTATTGCCAGACAGCGGTAGCCAACTGGAAACGTCTCCAAAACGCTATAATGGATGGTGATCAATATCGTTTGGTGTCTCCGTATGAGGGCAATCACATGGCACTGAATTATGTAAGCAAGGATGCAAACAAGGCGGTTCTGTTTGCTTATGACATTCATCCGCGCTTTCAGGAAAAGCTGCTGGCAGTGAAATTGCAAGGTCTGGACCCGAACAAACAGTATAAAGTGGAGGAAATCAACCTGATGCCTGCTGCAAGTTCCGGATTGGTCGCTAATGGAAAAGTATATTCCGGTGATTATCTGATGAAAGTCGGGTTGGATGTATTTGGTTTAGGGCAAACTCAAAGCCGTGTTATTGAGCTGACTGCTCAATGATAGGCGGCTGACGAAGTTTTTCTTTCATTATCTTGATTTGCACTGTCATAGTGCAGAATATTCAATAAATTGCACTGTTATAGTGCAATTTATTTTTATATTTGCGATACTAATACCCTAAAAAATATGGATGATATCGCTATTTGTTGTATGTCGGGTGGATATAAGAATGTGTTCACTCATGGCGTTCTGGGAGCTTTTGAGGAGAAAGGAATAAGGGCGAAAGCGTATGCATCCTGCTCTTCTTCCGTTTTGATAGCAGCCTTTGCAGCATTTAATAAAGTGAGTGCACTGGGCCTTTCCTTGTGGAGCGACGGATATGCAACGAGTCAGGCCGAAGGTAACCAAAGCGGTGCCATGCTGCAATCTATTCAACGGCTATCGACAGAGATTAAAAACAATCTGTGGAACCCGCAAGCCGCCCGCCTGTTGGTGGCAACCAGTTTTGTGAAAACAGAAGAAGCTGCCCAAGTCACCCAATCGGACGGAGCTAGGCGGCTGGGACAAATGCTGCTGATAAACGCCCTGCGTCATAAACCGGAATGGAAAAACCAGAATCTCGAATTGCAGATGTTCGATACCCATTCTGATGAGCGGACTGAGCTACTGACCAAAGAAAACCTGGATGAAGTGGCCTATGCCACCACCCGCATGCTTCATGCTTGGAACATTCCCGCATTTATCAATAATAAACCGTACGTAGACGGTAGTTACACTTCCATTTGTCCCGTTGTTCCTCTTTCTGAATTGGGATACAAAGAGATAGTTTGCATCTGCACAGAAAAAGAAAAAGTGACTTTTGATCTCTTCTCAGAAGAAGAAATTCCTGCCCGGATTAATGACTCCACCATCCGTTTTATAAAGCCTGACCATGATTTGAAAGAGATGGGAGTCGATTTCTATACCATTGCAGGCAACGGATTGGAAGACGTCTATAATCACGGTCGTGAAAAAGGACTGAGTTTCTGATTTCTCTATGATACTTAAAACAACCGAAAAGACAATGAGAAGATACAATGTTTATTTGTTGCTAACTTTACTTTCCCTCTTTGGATTGGCAGCTTCGTGCGCCCGGCATGAACCTCGTTTCCGTATCGGGGTATCCCAGTGCAGCGACGATGAGTGGCGTCACCAGATGAATAACGAGATGCTGCGCGAAGCACTCTTCTATGATGAAGTGGAAATCGACATCCGCACCGTGAAGGATGATAATGCCCGTCAGATAGAGGACATCCGCAATTTCATCGAGGAAGGCGTGGACTTACTGGTCATTGCCCCCAACGAAGCCGCCCCCATCACTCCGGTAGTGGAAGAAGCATACGACCGCGGCATCCCTGTCATTGTCTTCGACCGCAAGATACTTTCCGATAAATACACCGCTTATATCGGTGCCGACAATTATGAATTAGGAAAAGCCATCGGGCATTATGTGGCTAATATGCTTCACGGACAAGGCAATGTAGTGGAGATATCCGGTCTGACCGGTTCCACGCCGGCGATGGACCGCCATCAGGGCTTTGTCTCTGCCATTTCCCCTTACCCCGGCATCAAGCTTCTGGCTCGCGAAGATGCCGGATGGTTACGTTCCGAGGCAGGACAGAAGATGGATACGCTGCTGACGCACTTCCCTCAGATAGATGTGGTGTATGCGCAGAATGACCGGATGGCTGCAGGCGCTTATGCTGTTGTCCGACAGAAAGGTAGGGCAGGAGAGATGCGTTTCATTGGTACGGATGCCCTGTCCGGCGAAGGATATGGTGTGGAACAGGTGCTGAAAGGCGAACTGGATGCCACATTTATTTATCCCACCGGTGGCGACCGGGTGATACAGATAGCAATGGACATTCTGAATAAACGTGATTTCCCGCGCGAAACGATATTAAATACCTCTGTTGTGGACAGTACCAATGCCCAGATTATGCAGATGCAGACCACGCATATTGCCACCCTTGACGGAAAAATAGAGACGCTAAACGGAAAGATGAATCATTATCTTGACCGTTACGCCACGCAACAGGTAGTGCTGTTTGGTAGTCTGTTAGTGCTCCTGCTGGTTGTCGGCCTGTTGGTTGCCGTTTATCTTTCGTTGCGCACTAAGAACCGTCTGAACCGGGAACTTTCCCGCCAGAAGGAGATACTGGAAGCGCAGAAGCAACAGTTGACGCAACAGAAGGAGCAACTTATCCAGCAAAAGGAGCAGTTGGAACAACTTTCCCATGAATTGGAAGCAGCCACTCACGCCAAGCTGGTGTTCTTTACCAATGTTTCTCATGATTTCCGTACTCCGCTGACTCTGATTGCTGACCCCATAAACCAGCTTCTTGCTGATAAATCCCTCGGGGAACATTCCCGTCAGTTATTGGAACTGATGAAGAAGAACGTTAATATCCTTCTTCGTCTCGTCAATCAAATCCTTGATTTCCGCAAAGTAGAGAACGGGCGCATGGAACTTCATCTGGAGCCTTTCGACCTGTTGAGCAATTTCCGTAGCTGGAATGATTCCTTCCGCATGGCTCTCCTGAAAAAGCATATATCTTTCTCCTTCGAAGCCATGCCCGATGCGGATTTCCGCATCATGGCGGACTGCGAGAAGATGGAGCGCATCTACTTCAATCTGTTGTCCAATGCCGTGAAGTATACCCCTGAGAATGGAAAGATAGTCGTGAGCCTGCAAGCCGATGTCGTGAGTCTTCGCTTCTCCGTCTTCAACTCCGGCAGCTACGTTTCTTCCCAGGAAGTGGATGCCATCTTTGAGCGTTTCTATCAGATAGATGGTCATCAGGCGGGCACAGGCATCGGACTGGCTCTTGTACGCGCCTTTGTGGAGATGCATGGCGGGCAAATCACTGCTCAGAGTGATGAGAAGGGAACGACATTTGCCGTCCTTCTTCCGGCTCAGAGCATTTCCCAATATCATCCTACCGTGGTGACGCTGCCTGCCGAAGAGACGGAAGTTTCCGCTACGTTAGTAGAAAGCGAGTTATCGGCTGATGAAGAGGAGGCAGGAGCAACGGGACGTCCCACAGTATTGGTTATTGATGATAATGCCGATATCCGTCATTATGTAAAGACGCTGCTCGCCGAAGAATATCATGTATTGGATGCACCGGAAGCGGCTACAGGCATACGCCTTGCCATGAAGTACGTCCCCGATGTGATTGTTTCCGATGTAATGATGCCCGGTATGGATGGTGTGGAGTGTTGCCGCCGTCTGAAAACGGAATTGCAGACTTGCCATATCCCTGTCATCCTTCTCACTGCCTGTTCGCTTGATGAGCAACGCATCCAGGGATACAATGGAGGTGCGGACTCTTATATCTCCAAGCCTTTCAATTCGCAATTGCTCTTGTCCCGTATCCGTAATCTGATAGATTCCCGTCGTCAGCTTCGACAGTTTTTTGGTGATAACCAGACGTTGGCGAAAGAGAATATCAGCGATATGGATAAGGATTTCGTTTCCCGCTTCAAGGCTCTTGTGGAAGAGAAAATGAGAGATCCGGAACTGAATGTGGAAGACTTAGGCAAAGATATGGGACTGAGCCGCGTGCAACTCTACCGTAAACTGAAGTCACTCACTAACTATGCTCCCAATGAATTGCTGCGCCAGGCACGCCTTAAAAAAGCAATTTCCCTGTTGGCTTCTTCAGAAATGACGGTTGCGGAAATTGCTTATGAAGTCGGTTTCTCTTCTCCGTCTTATTTCACGAAGTGTTATAAGGAACAATTCGGTGAAAGTCCGACGGATTTCTTAAAACGGAAGAATTTATAGCGTTGCAGGGGGAAGAAACGATAATTATTGGCTATTTTTGCAGTCTGAAAAATGGAACTGAATATTTTATGAAATACGATCTTTGTTGTATCGGATATATTACTTTGGATAAAGTAGTTACTCCGCAGAAAACTGTGCACATGCCCGGAGGAACCTCTTTCTATTTTGCGCATGCCATCAAACACCTGAGTACGGAAGGATTCCAACTTGTCACCGCCTTGGCTGATAGCGAGATGCCGGTGGTGGATGATTTGAGGATAGACGGCATTGAAGTGAAAGTACTCCCCAGCATCCATTCCATCTGCTTTGAGAATATTTATGGCGAGGATACCAATGAAAGAAAGCAGCGGGTTACTGCTAAGGCTGATCCTTTTACGATTGAAGGTTTGCAGGATGTAAATGCCCGGATTTTTCATTTGGGTAGTTTACTGGCGGATGATTTTTCACTGGATGTTATCAAATATCTTGCCGGGAAAGGATTACTTTCTCTTGATGTACAGGGTTATTTGCGTGAAGTACAGAACGAAGAAGTATTGGCGGTGGACTGGGCTGAAAAGGCAGAAGCCTTGAAATATATCCATATCCTGAAAGCTAATGAACACGAAATGGAGGTACTTACGCAATGCTCAGATCCTTATGATGCTGCTGTTAAATTGGCGGACTGGGGAGTGAAGGAAGTCTTGCTGACTTTGGGAGACAAAGGCTCACTTATTTATGTTGATGAACGATTCTATGAAATTCCGGCATATCCGGTAGAGAATGTTGCCGATGCTACCGGTTGTGGGGATACGTATATGGCGGGCTATCTGTATATGCGTAAAAGAGGAGCATCTTATCAGGAAGCCGGTTGTTTTGCCGCTGCCATGTGTTCCGTCAAACTACAGAGCTACGGTCCGTTCGGTGGAACGGAGGAAGACGTACATAGCTTAATAAAAAAAGAAAATGCCGTAATTTAAGTACGGCATTTTCTTTTTTATACAGATAGATCTGTTTATTTCAACATTGAAGGTAAATTGTCTCTTCCCCAGAAATAATAAAAGATCAGTCCGATCCAACTGGTGAGCAATACAAGAATAGCGACCAATAGCTTCTTGACGCCATCTACCTTCCATTGCATAATCTCCAATACGGCTTTGATAGCAAGTATCAGGCCTATAATCCAAATAATAAATCCAATCATAATGTTCGTTGCTTTTGTTTGAAAACAAATAAAGGCTGCATCCGGTTCACGGTGCAGCCTTCATTTTTCAGAGTTTATTATTTACTATTTAAATAATCGAAATTATTCGGCATCAGCACCCCAGTTTCCTTTGGACAGACGCTTGTAGCTGTTATAACGCCACTTGGCATTGTCTTCGGCAGCTTGGAACAGTTCAGCAGCTTCTGAAGGATATTGTTTCATTACAGAAGAGTAACGAACCTCGCTCTTCAGGAAGTCCTGGAATCCAGCCCAATCCGGTTCTTTGCTATCCAACTGGAACGGATTCTTGCCTTCAGCTTCCAAAGCCGGGTTGTAACGCCACAAGTGCCAGTAACCGCACTTAACAGCCTTTTCTTCCTCAGCCTGGCTCTTGCCCATACCCAGCTTCAGACCGTGGTTGATACACGGAGCGTAAGCGATGATGAGTGACGGTCCGGGATAAGCTTCAGCTTCGCGGATTGCTTTCAGAGTCTGAGCCTGGTCGGCACCCATAGCAATCTGAGCTACGTAAACGTAACCGTAAGTAGTAGCCATCAAACCGAGGTCTTTCTTACGTACACGCTTGCCGGCAGCAGCAAATTTAGCGATAGCACCCACCGGAGTAGCCTTAGAAGACTGACCACCTGTGTTAGAGTAAACCTCAGTATCCAGAACCAGGATGTTAACGTCCTTACCGCTGGCGATTACATGGTCGAGACCACCGTAACCGATATCGTAAGAAGCACCGTCACCACCGATGATCCACTGGCTGCGTTTTACTAAATATTGAGTCAAGCCTTTCAGTTCCTTGCTGATCGGGCAGCCGGCAGCGATGCCTTGCTCGATGATAGCCTCGATCTGAGGTGCAAGTTCTTTAGTCTTGTCTGCATCGTACATGTTTTCAATCCATGCTTTCAATACTTCCTTAGCTTCAGCAGGAGCATTTTCGCCTTCCAGAATCTGGTTAAACAGTTTCACGATACGGTCGCGCATCTTTTCATTAGCGAGTTCCATACCCAAACCAAACTCACAGAAGTCTTCGAACAAAGAGTTTGCCCAAGCAGGACCTTGACCTTTTTCGTTCTTAGTATAAGGAGTAGAAGGTACTGAACCGGAGTAGATAGAAGAACATCCTGTTGCATTGGCTACCATTTCGCGGTCACCGAACAACTGAGTGATCAACTTCACATACGGAGTTTCACCACAACCGGAGCAAGCGCCTGAGAATTCAAACAACGGAGTAGCGAACTGAGAGTTCTTTACGTTAGCTTTAACATCAACCAGATGTTGCTTGCTTGCTACCTTTTCAGCGCAGTAATCCCAGTTAGGAACTTGGTTCAACTGGCTTTCCAGATGTTTCATAGTCAAGGCTTTGCCACCCTTCTTCGGATTACCCGGACAGATGTCGGCACAGTTACCGCAACCCAGACAGTCGAGAACATCAACCTGGATACGGAATGTCATACCGTCGAATACTTTACCTACAGCTTTCAGCATCTCGAAGTTTGCACCCTTCTGCTCTTCAGCATCCAGAACGAACGGACGGATAGAAGCGTGAGGACAAACATAAGCACACTTGTTACACTGGATACAGTTTTCAGCATTCCATTCGGGAACGAAAGCAGCTACACCACGTTTTTCGTATTTAGCTGTACCTTGATACCAAGTACCGTCTTCGATGCCCTTGAATGCAGATACCGGCAGCAAGTCACCATCTTGTGCGTTGATCGGACGAACTACTTCGTTGATGAATGCAGGATCATTGTTTTCAGTCTTAGCGTCGTCAGCCAGATTAACCCAAGCAGGATCAACAGTCAATTGCTTGTATTCACCACCACGGTCAACGGCAGCATAGTTCTTGTTTACGATATCTTCACCCTTCTTACCGTAAGACTTCTGGATGAATTTCTTCATCTGTTCTACAGCCAGGTCAACAGGAATTACACCTGTGATACGGAAGAATGCAGATTGCAGGATTGTATTGGTACGGTTACCCAAACCGATTTCCTGTGCAATCTGAGTTGCGTTGATATAGTATACAGAGATATTGTTCTTAGCAAAATACTTCTTCACGCGGGTAGGCAGGTTCTTAGCCAGTTCTTCGCCTTCCCAGATTGTATTCAGCAGGAATGTACCGTTCTTGCGCAAACCGCGGGTTACATCATACATGTGCAGGTAAGCCTGAACGTGGCAAGCCACAAAGTTCGGAGTGTTTACCAAGTATGTAGAACGGATCGGAGTATCACCGAAACGCAAGTGAGAACAAGTGAAACCACCTGACTTCTTTGAGTCGTAAGAGAAGTAAGCCTGGCAGTGTTTGTCGGTATTGTCACCGATGATTTTCACAGAGTTCTTGTTAGCACCTACTGTACCATCAGCACCCAGTCCGTAGAATTTAGCCTCGAACATGCTTGCGCCGCCCAATGCGATTTCTTCTTCCTGAGGAAGTGAAGTGAAGGTTACGTCGTCTACGATACCGATAGTGAAGTGGTTCTTCGGCATCGGCATAGCCAGATTCTTGAATACGGCAATGATCTGAGCAGGAGTGGTATCCTTAGAACCCAAACCGTAACGACCGCCTACGATTACCGGAGCATCGGCTGTACCATAGTAGCAGTCTTTTACATCGAGGTACAACGGTTCGCCGTTAGCACCCGGTTCCTTCGTACGGTCAAGAACTGCAATAGTCTTAGCAGTCTTAGGCACAGCAGCCAGGAAGTGCTTAGCAGAGAATGGACGATACAGGTGTACGGCAACCATACCTACCTTTTCGCCATTAGCCATCAAGTGGTCGATAGCTTCGCGGGCAGCTTCGGTTACAGAACCCATAGCGATGATTACGCGTTCTGCGTCTTCAGCACCATAGTAATCGAACAAGCCGTATTTACGTCCTGTGATTTTAGAAATTTCATTCATGTATTCTTCTACAATAGCAGGAACTGCTTCGTAGTAGTTGTTGCATGATTCACGGTGCTGGAAGAAGTGGTCGGGGTTTTCAGCCATACCACGGGCAACCGGATTCATCGGATTCAATGCGCGGGCACGGAATTCAGCCAAAGCTTCCTGGTCAAGCAGCGGAGCGAGATCGTCATTTTCCAGCATCTCGATCTTCTGGATTTCGTGAGAAGTACGGAAGCCGTCGAAGAAATTAACGAACGGTACACGAGCTTTGATAGTTGACAAGTGAGCAACACCGGAGAGGTCCATAACTTCCTGTACAGAACCTTCTGCCAACATAGCGAAACCTGTCATACGGGTTGACATAACATCCTGGTGGTCACCGAAGATACACAGAGCGTGAGAAGCCAGTGTACGGGCTGATACGTGGAATACGCAAGGCAGGAATTCACCGGCAATCTTGTACATATTCGGGATCATCAGCAGCAGACCTTGAGATGCAGTGTACGTTGAAGTCAACGCACCGGCTTGCAATGAACCGTGAACGGCTCCGGCAGCACCGGCTTCCGATTGCATTTCCTGTACCAATACTGTTTCGCCGAAGATGTTTTTGCGTCCTGCGGCAGCCCATTCGTCTACGTACTCAGCCATCGTAGAAGAGGGAGTGATGGGATAGATAGCAGCTACTTCAGAGAACATATACGAGATATGCGCAGCAGCCTGGTTACCATCACAAGTAATGAATTTCTTCTGTTTAGTCATAACTAAATTGAATTATTATTAAGTGAATAAATCTCAATATAAAAAGCCGAACATCCAGAGTGGAATCTGATTCCCCCTTCCTATTTCCGCTTTGTGCAGGGCGTAGGTGACGCCGGGATTGTTCTTAATCTTCATTCCTTCCGGACAAATCTTGAAAGGCATCACATCGTCCACCAGGAACGACATATTCTTGTCGCCTTTGTTCACCTTGTGATCTTTCCACAAGGAATTTGCGAAGAAAGTGTCCAGCACATCTAGTTCTTCCACTTTCACGGGATAGATGGAGTACATCAGGTTAGAGTTGTGCATCATAATCTTCGATGGTTTCTTGGGGAATTCTTCTCCCTTCGGATATACCATATTGATAAGGCGTGCATCTGCCAAATATTTGATGTAGTTCATCACCGTGGCACGGGATGTTTGTATGTCGTTTGCCAACTGGCTTACGTTCGGGGCTTTCGGACCGTCTACTGCCAGCATATAAAGCAATTTCTTGATTTTTGAAAGATATTTCAGTTCAATCTGTTTGATGAGCAGGATGTCTACTTCTACCATCATATTCATGGTCTTCAGCAGATTCTCCGAGAAATTGCGTTTCTCCAGAAAGAACGGATAGAAACCGTGGTGCAGATAGTCCTGCAAGTAATCCAGTGGGCGTACCTTCGAAAGGATGCCTTTGGCAATCTGTTCGTGGTTGCTCAAAATTTCTTCCAGTGTATAAGCACGGAACTTCATGCCTGTTTGCAGGTTCAGATACTCACGGAAGGAGAAGCCGCGCAGGTTATAACTCTTCACTATATCACGCAGTTCCAGGTTTTCCTCTTTCAGTCGCATCACGGACGAACCGGTAAACACGATTTTGAGGTTTGGAAAGCGGTCGTAACACATTCTCAGTTCCCTGCTCCAGTCCGGATGTTTGAATACCTGGTCTATCAGCAATACTTTTCCGCCGCGGCGTTGGAATTCATAAGCGAAATCAACGATGCTGAAATAAGAAAAGTAGAAATTGTTCATATTGATAAAGAGGCAGGAACGGTCAGTGCCGAATTTCTCTTTAGCGTATTGCAACAGAAATGTGGTTTTGCCTACACCACGCGTTCCTTTAATACCGATAAGACGGTCGTTCCAGTTGATCTCATCCATGAGGTCACGGCGAACGGGGGCATTGGTATGCTCAACAAGATAGGCGTGTGTGCGGTAGAATGCTTCCATGCTGTTAAATTCGGTTTATCGGGCGACAAATATACGTCTTTTTTATAGAATTGCAAAGTAGAGATGGCAAAATATCTTTTTTGTTAGTGAAGTTTATATATTTGCTTTGCCTTGTTTTTCTCTGTAATTTTGTGGCCTTAATTAATAAAGAACTGTAATAGTTATGAAACTCTATGTATTTAACTCAGACACGGACATGGCACTTGCTAGTAATGAAGAGAATTATATAGCTCCTGCATCTGCCCGCCGAATGGCTCAGGATCTCGCCTTATTACCTGTTTGGTATGTTCAGCCCGGTAGTGCGGTACTTGCCCCATCAGCTTATAATGCAGATTATTTGCAGAAAATGAAACAATTGTTTCCTCTTTCCGCGCAATTGGTCACTGAACCGGAATTACCCGATTATGCGGAATCCCAAATTGTACCTTGGGGATGGAACCGCGCTTTCCGCAAGCGTATGCAGAAAGCCGGTATTGCCGAACATAAACTTCCTACGGAAGCAGAGTTGCGCAAGTGTCGTATGCTCTCTTCCCGTGCGTATGGGATGGCTCTTGCTCTGACGTTTGAACTGAATAAAACCCTCAAATGTGCTTGTGGACGCCATTTTCTGATATCAGGGGAGGGCAAGGAATTCCGCGTTCCGGATATAGTCGATGATTTTAAGGACGGCTACCTGTTCAAGTCCGTGTGGTCGGGCAGCGGAAAGGGGTTACGTTGGTGTCGCCGCGGGCTGGCGAAATCTACGGCTGATTGGTGTCGTCGGGAATTAGCGAAATACGGAGCTCTTGTACTGGAACCTATATATAAAAAGGAGGGAGATTTTGCCATGGAATTTTACTCCAATGGCAGGGGGAAGGTACTGTTTAGCGGCTACTCGCATTTTATTACGGATGAGAAAGGTGTTTATCGTGGTAATATGTTGGTTTCTAATGAGGAAGTGGAACAGTGGATTCTACGGTATATCCCTTTGGAAGCATTTGTGGGCATTCGTGAGTATTTGCAGAAAGTTATAGAAGGAATTTATGGCAGGTATTATTCCGGTCCTATGGGGATAGATATGATGATCTGTCCGGATCAGAGAGGATATCCGTACGCCATTTATCCACATGTTGAAGTTAATGTGCGCATGACTATGGGGATGGTTGCCCGTCAGCTTTATGATAATTTCGTCGCTCCCGGTAGCAAAGGAATCTTTAATGTCGACAATTTCCCTTCTGCCGAAGCTTTGCGGGCGCAACATGAACAGGACATGAGGGATTATCCATTGGTAGTGGAGGATGGAAGGATTGTTTCCGGCTATTTGTCCTTGGTGCCGGTTACTCCTCAAAGCAGATATCGGGCTTACGTGCGGGTGGAGGTGTGTTAACCTCACGGAACCTCATTTAACCTCACGAAACCTCACATAACCTCACGGAACCTCCGACTGTCTCACATGCTATTCTTATCTTTATGGCTTTAAACTAAAACATAAAGAAAAGATGAAAAGGAATTTTTATTTGCAACATCCCTTGATGGCGATGTGCGACCCCAGGATGGAATATCTGCTGGAGAAGGAAAAGCTTAAGGGAACAGGGGCTTATTGGTTTGTTATTGAGAAACTGGCTATGCTGCCCGACTCATGCGGCGATATGAAATATCTGCGCCCTTTCTGTAAGCTCTATAAAATTTCTTTTGCCTATGTCAAAAAGATTATCTTCGGTTACGGACTTTTCGATTTTGAAGAGGACGGTTCTTTCATGCCTGCCGAACTGAATCCGATAGGCCAACGGGTTCAGGTACGGAAGGAAACAGATGGGAATGAAGATGAAAAACCGGAGAAAACGGTTCGGGAAAAAAAATCAAAAACGTTCAAAAGTGCATCGGAATCGTCGATTTTTGAGTCAAAAAATGACGAAAAACAGCAAAAAACGTCGAAGGAAAACGCTGGAGAAAACGCTGAAAATTTAGCTAAAGTGCTGGGCGATAGTGTTGTTATCAAAAATATCAATGCAGCTAATAAAGAGAATATAAAAGATATAATAACAACAACAGCAGAAAAAGAAAAAGAAAAAAACGCTGTTGCTGATGATGTTGATTTTTCTAATGCTGAACTTCATTGTCCAGTTGCGGGACTTTGTTGGCTGGATGCCACACTTCATCGCCCCCAATGCCACACCTTAGCGGGTGAAACGCCACATCTCGACGTCTCCGATGCCACACTTCACGGCTGTTCAAATGTGGCATTTCCACTGTTCAGGTGTGGCATTGGGGGTGTTGAAGTGTGGCAAAGGAAGTGTGAGTGGAAGGGGTATCGCTGGCGTAATTTTTCGACTGGTGGTCGGCATAATGTTCGGGGAAGACCATCGCTTGGCGATAAAAATGCAATATGGCATTGATTAATTACCGCATGGAAGTGAAATCTGACGTTTAGTATGAATGTGGCTTAAAGGGCTTTCCTTTTAACCTGTCTTTTTTGTACATTTGTTACGAGGCATGAACTTAAAAATGGGAATTATGAAGTGGAAATTACGTTTGGCTGTATTGCTGTTTTTGTTGGGTGGTTCTGTGGTAAGCTGGAGTCAGCTTAGCTATTCGTTTGATTACGTTACCGGGACACTCCATATTTCAGGGAGTGGTAGTGAAGTTGATCCAATGGAAGTTAATAAAGTACTTGGAAGACTTTACAGTTCGGTTTTGGATGAGACGCTTAAAGCGATTGATTTCAGTAAAGTGACGACTCTTAAGTCTATTGGCAAACATGCATTCTCTAATTGCGTAGGATTGGCGCAAGTGCCGGCTTTTCCACCCTCATTGGAAGCGATTGAAGATGATGCATTTTCCGGTTGCCGCAATATGAGCGGGATTTTGCGTCTACCACAATCAGTAAGTTCTATCGGTGCTTATGCTTTTTCTGGATGTGCGGGATTGTCGGGTACATTGGTGTTCCCCGCTGCATTGACGACTTTGGATGTTTTTGCATTTCAAAAATGTACAGGGCTCGTTTTTGCGGATTATTCCCAATGTCTTTCGCTAACAGACACCGGTGCCGGTACGTTTTCCGGCTGTACAGGTTTGACTTCTGTGGCTTTTCCTCCATCATTAGTGTCCATTGGCGATGTGTCCTTTTCTTATTGCAGTGGTTTGCATTCGCTGTCCTTTCCGGAAAGTCTTATTTCTATTGGCAAGAATGCGTTTGGGCTTTGTAGCGGTTTAAGCGCGACTCTTATATTTCCTGCTTCACTTGAAATAATTGACGAGGCGGCTTTTTCTGGTTGTTCCGGAATAACTTCTGTTGATTTCTCAGCTTGTCGCTCTTTTGCAAGTATTGGATCTCGCGCCTTCATGACTTGTCCGGGGTTGGCGGGATGTTTGAAATTACCGGCTTCATTAGTAACCATTGGTGAGGCGGCTTTCCGGTATTGCAGCGGTTTGTCTTCCATTGATTTGGCAGATTGCATACATTTGGAATGTATTGGTGCCGATATGTTGAGAGAGAGCAACATAGTATCATTGGATTTATCAAAATGTACCAGTCTGACGACTATTGGGGATGGAGCTTTTATGAATAGTAAAGCTTTGAAGTCAGTCGATATATCTGGTTGTACATCATTGAAAACCATTGGTGATTATGCTTTTTGCAATTGTACTAACCTGGCAGGAAAAATAATATTACCCGCTTCGTTAACGACTATTGGTGAAGCTGCCTTTAGTGTTTGTGTCAATTTGAGCGGTGAGTTACTTCTTCCGGCTTCCATGCAAACCATTGGAAAAGGTGCCTTTACTTGTTGCTCCCGGTTGACGGGCTCCTTGTCTCTACCATCAGGACTAACGGTCATTGATGCTGAAGCTTTCAAGGAGTGTACTGGCTTTACATCTGTTGATTTTTCACAATGCGGCAGGCTGACTTCTATTGGCAATGACGCCTTTAATAACTGTAGCGGTTTGACCTCATTGGATTTTTCAGATTGCACATCGTTGAAAACGATTGGAAGTGGCGCTTTCTGCGGATGTACCTATTTGAATAAGCTGATATTACCTCCATCGTTGACAACTATCGGTAGTATTGCATTTTTGGGTTGCAGGTATCTAACAAGTTTGGTGTTACCTGTTTCGTTGGTAGGCATTGGGCGCTCTGCCTTTTCTGGTTGTACCGGATTAACCGGCATTCTCACTTTACCAATCTCGTTGACTATCATAGAACAATATGCTTTTTCCGAATGTGATAAATTGGATGCACTTCGTTGCTTACGTCAAGTACCTCCCACAATTTCAACGAACACTTTTGAAAACACTAAATTTAAATTCTGTTTTGTTCCGGAGGGGAAAAAGAATGATTATAGAACAGCATCGGGATGGATACAGTTTTCTGGTAATTGGGCATTTATCGATAAGGAAGAGAATGTTACGGTAAATGTTGCTGAAGCAGGAACATTGGGAATATCAATATTGCAACAATCGGGAAAGCATCCCAGTGTTGTCACTCAATTAATGATTAAAGGAGTGTTAAATGAAAGCGATTATAAGTATATCCATACTAATATGCCGCTTCTTTATGCTGTAGACATGGCGGAAGCCAACGTTGTTTCTATTCCGGATGAGGCTTTTAAGGGTAGTAAAATACTTTCATTCCAATTTCCGTCCTCGCTGACTGCTATTGGAAGATCTGCTTTTTCACACTGTGATGGTTTGATATCTTTGTCTTTTCCTGCTACTTTAAATGCGATTGGTTCTACCGCTTTTAGTGTTTGTAATAAATTAGATACTATCTCTTGTGCAGCTACAGTTCCTCCAACATTGGGAAACGCTGTTTTTGAAGGTGTTGACAAAGAGACTTGTTGCTTGTGTATTCCAAGAGGGACAGATGTGTTGGCGAAATATTTTTCCGCATTGCAGTGGGGTGATTTCGTTAATATAATCCAAAAAGATTATCCAACGTTTCTCATTCCTATCAAGGAGTCTACTTTGAAAGTATACGGGTTGAAGAGTGAAATTGTTATGGAAGGGGCGTTGAGTCCGGAAGCTTACGTATTGTTTGACGTTACCGGAAAAATGGTTGCTGCCGGTACTTTAGCTCCGATGTCTCGGTTTAATATACTTGTAGTTACGGGTATTTATATTCTGAAGATTGCAGGCCAATGCTTAAAGGTTTTTGTCCGGTGACTTGAAGATAAATATACACTATATGGGAGGTCTTTTTAATTCTTCTCGTGTGTTTCATCATTAAATCTTTAAATGTAGGGCTATGAAAACGATAAAAAACAAAATGGTGACAGATTGCTGTACGTTATCTGTCTTGGTTTTAAGAAATTGTTATCAAAAAAATGATTCACTAAATCATTCGGGAAGATTTCGGGAACTTGTTCTTGTAATGATACTGACACTATGCACCGGAGTATTACTTGCTCAGACAAAAAGTATATCCGGACAGGTAATGGATAAATCCGGGGTACCGTATTCTGGTGTTACTCTTATGATTAAGGGAAGCAATAGAGCTTCTCTTAGTGATGAGAATGGAAACTTTACTCTTTTAAATGTAAAAGAGGGAGATGAACTTTCGGTGAGTGCCATGGGCGAGAAAAGTATGACGGTTAAAATTGGCAGGGAGAATTTCTACCGAATTACTATGGGAGGAAAGGTGGTTGCCGAGAACCAATCAACTTCTACTGATTCCGGTGACCCAACCGAAGATTTTCTGGAAGTGGCAAGCAAAGCATTGAAGGTTGCCGAAAATTATGAAGCGCAAAATGATTATGGCAATGCCATAAGATTTTATGCTATAGCATCTGCTGCATGTGAGGCCGCACAAAGACAGGATGCCGCTCTGAAGAATGTTGCCCTGAAGAATATTGCTTTGAAGGCTTATGAAAACAGGGGCTTTCTTTATATTACAGGAAAGGGGGTAGAACAGAATCTGAATGAGGCAATTGAATATTATAAAAAAGCGGTGGATTGGGGGTCGGTATTGGCGTTGCATCAATTGGGATTTTGTTACGGTTGCCTGAAAAATGATTCTCAAGCATTCTATTGGTATGCTAAAGCGGCTGAAAAGGGATTTCTGGAATCTGAAATAGCTCTGGCTTCCTGTTATTATAATGGTAAGGGAGTGGAACGAAATATAGCCAAGGCGAAGGAATGGTATCTAAAAGCTGCGGAAAAAGGGAATCCTGAAGCTCAGTACATGTTAAGTGCTTGTTATCTTTGTTCTGATGAAAAGAATAAAGCGGATATGGATAAAGTGGTGTATTGGCTGTTAGAGTCGGGAAAGCAAAATTTTGCTCCCGCTCAGTATTCTTTAGGAGATATGCTTTTCAATGACAAAAGGACTGCGGAAGACGAAAAGGGGGCTTTGGTATGGTTTACGTTGGCCGCGATCAATGGAAGCAAGGATGCCGAAAATAAATTGAGAGAAATCTTCTCCAAAAAATTAGTGAATGTTCAGGAGTTTGGGAATTATGAGGAGTGGTTTTCTTATTTGACTTCCCAAGTGAGTACGTCTAAATTGAAATAACAAGAACATTCTAATATTGAGTCAAATAAGCATGAGACAGAAAAGTCCTTTTTTTATACTATTGATATGCGTCATGCTTCCCGCTGTCGCTTATTCTCAAGATAAATATCTCCATTTTGAAGATATTAAATTTGAGCAGGCATTGCTGTCGCACAATCCGGTGATAGATACGGATAATGACGGGCGGATATCAGAAAAGGAGGCGACTTCATTTGCCGGAGAGCTGAATATAGAGAATAGAGGGGTTAGTGCGGTAGAGGAAATAGCTTGTTTTAAAAATATTACGAAACTCTCTTGTGCCTATAATAAACTACAGTACATTCCTTTTGGCATCCATCCCCGGCTTGCGGTGGTTAATTGCGATTATAATCGGCTGATCGATCTGGATGTAACCGAACTGACCGCTCTAACCAGGCTCTCTTGTGTTTCCAACCGCCTGACATTCCTTTCCCTGATAAGGAATCTGAAAATATCCGAAATAGATTGCAGGCTTACGCTGATTGCCGAGGTTTATATCAATCGGAAGACGAATCACATCGCATTAAAGATACAGAAAGAAGCCGGGACGAGGATAGTGGTAATTGATGAAAAAAAGAATCCTCACGGGGATTATCCCCAAAGGGAGTATGATACCTTTTAGTACCTTCTTGAATAATTCTAAATTTATATACGTATGAAAAAAGTATTGTTTTGTTTAATAACGGTCTTGTTCTCGTCTGTCGTTTTTGCGCAGGAAAACAAGGAGTTGGTAAGTCGGCTCGAAGAGAGATATCCGGGATATAGTGTATGCTATCATGATGGTTACGGTGGTTATTATTCGGTTGCTAATTCAGAAACATGGGGCGCTTGTGATTTGAATGGTAAAGAAATCATCGCTCCCGGTAAATATTCACTTGTTACTTTACATGATGGTTATTATGGTGTGAAGATCGGAGATAAAAGAGGCGCTTGTGATTTGAACGGTAAAGAGGTGGTACCTTGTAAATATGAATCTGTTGTATACTCGGGAGGAGAATTTATGGCGCGTAATAATGAGCATGAGAGCTTCTTTGTATTGAACGATGTTGAGCTTCCTGCGAAAGAGACGAATCCGAATCGTACTATCACTATTGTCTCTTCCGCGGCATCCCCCTCCGCTACTGCGCAGGAAAACCAACAAGAGAAAGCCGCTAGATTGTTGGCGTTAGGAAAGGAATACGAGAAGAAGAAAGATATGGTGAATGCGGCGAAATATTATGAAGAAGCGGCAGTATTGGATAATGCGGAGGCGCAATGCTGCATAGCGATCATGTATTCCAGCGGCAATGGGGTGGAGAAAAATCCGGTAAAATCGGAGGCTTGGTTGAAGTTATCGGCAATGAATGGAAACTCGTCTGCGCAATGCGTGTTGGCGATGTCACTGGAACTTGATGGAATGTATGGAGATGCGCTTTATTGGTTCCGGCAGGCAGCTTCGCAAGGGGATAGTTTTGCACAGAAACGACTGGCTGCTCTTCAGAATGGAATAGGGTCGAACAGTGGTCAGACGATACCAAGCAATCAGGGAAACTTTAATAATCAGCAAAACAAAGATCAAAGAGTCAAAACAGTATGTCCTTATTGTAACGGGACAGGCAGGAAGTGTCAGTTGAAAACCGTTCCTACGTACGGAAATTCCTCAAAAGTGCGTCACAGGTGTAATAACTGCCAAGAACTACTTTCGGTTGGTCTCACTCATGTTCAGGTAAGATGCCCACATTGTCAGGGAACCGGCTATAAATAGCTTATTCTGATTCGGAATATATATTTAGTAAGGCTTAAAAATAGCTGGGGCTTTCAGTTGTTGTCAGTTCTACCCCCCAATCGGAGACTTTGGGTAGTTTTTGAATCGGATTGATTGTGTTGTTTTCTCCTAAATAGATGTCGATGTAGTATACATCCCCCGACATGAAGGAATCTGCGCCGCTATCCGAAGTTCCATGGTAATTGTTGACGGAATACGCAGCGATATAGAGAGTTTTGTTTAAGGATGATTCATCCAGATCTGTGGTTTGGGTGATACCTATGAGTTGAAGTTCTTCTGCGTATTTGTTTTCCAATTCTGCATCTCTTTTAAAACTATAACCGATGTATTGGGTTCTAAGAAAAGCGTCCTTGATGTAACGTTCTATTCTTTCATGGCAAGTTCCCTTACCCTCGAACATTAAAAAGCCTTTCACTGTTTCTTCGAATTCTATAGTCTGGCTACAGTATAGATAATCATCGACTTCGTAGTGATACCAATCCGAACCTGCGTTATGTGAACCAATCTTTATCATGGTTTTAGGAAGTGATGAAGAACTGAAGTAGTCGTATACTTCGTGACTCCAAGACTCTTCAATAACCCCACCGGTATAGACTTTTTTGAATGTTTTCTGTGTAGGTCCTGCAATCTGCACATAGGTAGCGTTGATATTACTGAGATCAACCGTACTGTCATCATCCTTTGAGCAGGCAGAGGCGAACAGAACCAACAATGTGGATAATAAGATAAAATTCAAGCTTTTTATAAAATTTGGTTTTTAAGTGATATAATACTGTTTCGTACCAAATTTACGATTTTTATCCATGATGCACCAGATGGAATTTATGGCTTCTTCCTTATGCTGTAGAAAACGTTGATATACTGTAAAAAAACTATTGTTAAGCGGTGCTTTTTTATAAGTACATTATTACAATCTGCTTATGCTTTGAGAGTATCTTGCCCTGTTTAGATCATCTCCAATAAATCTCTGATCTTTCCAAAGTACCGCCGTGACACCGTAATTTCCATGTCCTGAAACGGCGGATGCAGGACGCAGCGGAGTGATTTGTTTTCTATATTCAATAGATAATCGAGGTTCAGGATACAATCTTGCCCGGTTTGAGCGAAGGAGTTGCTGATGTTCAGCAGTTCCTTTGCGGTGGTACTGTTGCGTAATTTGTAATGGTTGCGGTCTGTCAGTATCATTTGCCAGCAGTGGGTATCGCCGAGGAAGCGGAAACAGAGTACATCTGAGCGCTTGAGTAGCAGCAGGCCGGTGACTGTCTGAATGGCGAATTTGCGGTCGTCGGAGAGCAGGCGGCGCATAGATTGCTCGAAGTTCAGCGGGTTCAGTTCCAATTCACGCTTCACGCGGTTGATGATGAATGCCAACTCTTCCGGTTGATAGGGTTTCAGTAGGAAGTCGAAGGCAGCGGCACGGAGTGCATCAATCATATACTGATCGAAAGCACTGTAGAAAACTACGCAGAGATCGGGATGGACTTCCGGACGGATGCTTTGCAACAGTTCGATGCCGTTGGTCTGCGGCATTTCCACATCAAGAAACAGCAAGTCGGGCTGTTGTTTGACAATTATCTTCCGGGCTTTATCTGCGGAAGTGGCAGTTTCTATCACTTGCACTTCGGGGAAGGCTTCGAGGTCTTGGATGAGGCGTTTGATGCAAGCGGGTTCATCATCGATAATCATGGTGGTAATTGGAGAGTGTTTCATGAGTGATAGTTATATGTATAAGGTATAAGGATTGTGACGCACGTGCCGTGCTCTTCTTCGCAGACGACGGAGCGATCATTGATTTCAAACTTCATTTTAAGTGTATTTCTTTGGTTCAATAGTTCCACGGTACGAACCAAAATATGAATGCCTGTGCCCGTGTCATTGAGGTGCGACCTATCCGTGGGCTTGGCGCCTGGCATATAGCCTGTTCCGTTGTCTTCTATTGTTATGTGGAAATAGTCGGTATCTTCCGGTTGGATGCTTATGCACACCAAAGGGGACTCGTTAGTGCTGTATCCCGGAGGAAAGGCGTGTTTCAGGGCATTCTCTACCGGTATTTGGATAATCATAGCCGGCAATGGCTGCTCCATGTCGATATCTGGTGAAATCTCCAGTTCCACAGTTGGTGTTTGCGGGTTGATGCTTTGGCGCAAACCGATATAGCTTTTTACCAATTCCATCTCTTCACGCAGTGGTATAGCTATCTTGTCGGAGATAAGCAGGTTATTGCGCAGTACTTGGATAAGAAGACGTATCGGCAATGTTTTGCTCTCTTCCTGTGACAAGGAGCCGATGACAGCATTCAACACATTGAATACGAAATGGGGTGAGAAGCGGTTGCGAACATTTTCCATACGTAAGTGGGTGATGAGGCTAAGCTGTTCGCGGCGTTTACGTTCGTTGCGGCGGCGGATATAGCTATAGATGGAGAAGGCGATGATTAATGTCAGTATCAGCAGGATGATGCTGAGGATGACAGCGCTTTGTAGATGAGAAACTTGGGTATGGGTATTGGCGATGATTACGTCGCGCCGCAACAGAGCCGTGTCCTGGCTGTATCGCATATCCATTTCAGCGATGCTGTTTTGATAACGGGTGCTACGTAAAGAATCGTCATAAAGAGTGACCATTTTCTGATATTGATTTACTTTTTGGTAATCACCGGTTTTAGTATAATATTCCACAAGGCGTTTGTTATGCTCATAAAGATAAACAGGGCTGATAATAGAGGGATCGTATGGTTCTGAAAGAATCTTGTGGGCTTCAGCCAGGTTGTTTTCGGCTAAAGCCAGAGATGCGTATAATCGACGGACATAGAAACGTATGCCAGTGTCTGCATCCGGAGAGTTTGCGAAGTATTGGTTGGCGATATCCAGATAATACCGGGCAGAGTCGAGTTGCCCCATTACTAAAAATTGCTCACCTAAGTTTGCTTCTACATTGGCGCTGGCATATGCTTGTTTTAACTCTTTAGTAACTGCATAGGCTTTTCGACTATATTTCAAAGCTTCTGTGTGTTTCTTTTCAAAGAAATAGCAGTTGCTAAGGGAATTGTAAAAGTAATATTTTTCATAGGACGTTTCCGGTGGGTAAAGAGTGTCTGCCATAGAAAAATAGAGGTGTGCTTTTTCAAAATTATTCAGATCGGCGTATATCAGACCTAATCCGGCATGGATGCAGTGCATTAATGAGGGCATTTGCAGGGAATCGGCGGCTGTCATTGCACGACGATACCAAGCGGCGGCTTGCGGGAGTTTGCCCATTTGTCGGCAGACATCGGCTGCGTTGACGCATATGTTGGGCATTTCACGACGAGTATCGCCTGATTGTATATGTTGGTATGCAAGATTGAGATAAAATAGAGAGGAATCCCGTTGGTTACGAGTTGTGTAAACAACAGCTTTCATATTATAGGCGGTTCCTAAGAGAGAGTGTTTGGCGGGGGACATAGGTGAACGCTTGCAGAAAGCTATTACGGTATTGGCACAGGCCATGGTGGAATCCCATTGATCATTTAGAAAATAACAGCGCCCATAATGCAGGAAAAGATAGTATCGGTTTAAACTGTCTTCGAGTGGGATAGGCAGGGCTGATAAGATTTGGCGTATAGAGTCGGGATTACTGAATGCCAGATTGTAGTTGGCACGCGCTACGGAGTCAATAAGTTGCCGCCATGATGTTTCATGAGAAGGACGGAATTTACAACTAGTGCTTTCACCCATCCATAGTAATAACAATAGAAGGGTAAAGATAGGGTAGAGTTTGGTCGTCAGGAGAAAATGTTTTTTCATTGCATTAGTATTAAGACATACAAATGTAATGAAATTTTTGGATATTATAACTGTTTATCATAAAATTTATCTGCACGTTTCGCTTTCATTGCCGCAACGGTCCACGGCAGTGACGGCAAAATACCTCTTTGCCGTCCATAAGCGGATGGGAGCATACGTGTATTCCGTTCCCTGTACTCGCTGGGCAATGATGTTTTCCGGATTGGAGGTATCCACCGGGTAAGTGTCCGAGCCGTAAATGACATATGTCGGCACATTGCGTTTATCATTATCCATGGCAGGCAGCCAGCTCAGATGTACATAACCATCGGACTGTTGAGTGACGGTAAGGCGGGTAGGAGCTGTCGGTGGTACGTTGTCTATCCAGGGCATGGCAGGTTGCAGGGCAGGAGCGGTATAAAAGTCCTCTTCCAATACATCATACAACCCTTGTGTGTTGTCCATCAGATATTTCACGCGATAATGAGCCTGACCTGCCAGTTTGTGGGTACGGATGAAGTGCATCTGACGCTCCACTTCATCCAGTGTCCAGTTTCCTTCACTGGGATCGAGGAAATAGATACCCAGTCCGGGAATGATCTGGCGACCATTACTTTGTTCCTGCCAGTCGAGGGCAAAAGGGTAGAAATGGTTACCCCGGAAGTAAAGCATGGGATATATCTGATCCTGTATGCCTTCACCCAACCAACCTTGTGCATCCTGGTAAACAGTATGAAAAGCATTCCATCCGCGGGAGGGATAACGGGAAGTATCACGGTATTTTCCTACAGGGCAGGTACTTACCTTTACCCAGGGTTTCAGAGCTTTCACACCTTTGTAGAGGTGTCGGACGATTTCCGTAATGTTATCCCTGCGCCATTGGGCGAGGTCGCGTCCTTTGCCATATTTCCGGAAATCATAGGTGTCAGGGAATCGGGGAGCATTCTCCGGATAACGCAGATAATCGAAGTGGACGCCATCCATGTCATATTTTTCTACGACTTCGCGTACAAGGCTCATCAGATATTCTTTGGTTTCCGGATTTCCGGGATTGAGGAAGTATTCACGCTTATAAGGCACACAAATAGCGGATTTCTGTTTGGTTACGGAGGCATTACCCAGATTGGCAACATGCTTGCGATTGCCTAACGGAATGGCTACCATCCAGGCATGGCACTCCATACCACGCTTATGACACTCTTCTATGGCGAAAGCCAGTGGATCGTATCCCGGATCAGTGCCTGTTTTTCCGGTCAGGATGGAGTTGAACGGTTCTATCTTCGAGCGGTAGAGCACGTCACCGCGCGTTCGTGTCTGGAAGAGCACAGTGTTGAAGTTAGCATCCTTCAGTCGGTCAAGTATCTCGACTAGTTCTGCCTTTTGTTTTCGGATGCCTTCGGGGCTGGTGGCACGGGTACGGGGCCAGTCCAAACCATAGACGGAGGTGAGCCAGGCAGCGCGCACTTCGTATTTTGGAGGACGGGTAACCATCTCACCGGCGGATTGCGCGGTAAGGGGCAGAACGAATGTGAAAAATAATATAGTGAGAAGTAACTGTTTCATGTTGATAGAGATTTTATTGTAATACCTATATACTTATTCTAAACAAATTCTCTTTTCCTTCTTTATTTCTGTCATTTTTAGCGGCGAAGATAAGTAAAACACTTGAGAATATTGTGCAGTTTCCTTAGAAACTATTACATTTGCGTCCATTAAAAATAATGAATAACGCACCATGATTACATTTACGCTTTGTCTGTTGGCATTAATAGCAGGTTATTTTCTTTACGGGCGTTTCATCGAACATATTTTCGGTCCTGACGATCGTAAGACGCCTGCTTTGACTAAGACCGATGGGGTGGATTATATCCCTTTGCCCACCTGGAAGATTTTCATGATACAATTTCTCAATATTGCCGGTTTGGGTCCTATCTTCGGTGCTATTATGGGGGCTAAATTTGGTGTATCATCTTATTTGTGGATTGTGCTCGGCAGTATCTTTGCCGGAGCCGTACATGATTACCTGGCAGGTATGCTCTCTCTGCGTAATGGCGGTGAAAGCTTGCCGGAGATCATCGGTCGCTATCTGGGAGTAACTACCAAGCAAGTGATGCGCGGCTTTACAGTTCTTTTGATGATATTGGTAGGAGCTGTCTTTGTGGCCGGCCCTGCCGGATTGCTGGCAAAATTGACACCGGAATCTTTGGATGTTACGTTCTGGATAATAGTAGTATTTATCTATTATATTTTTGCCACTTTGTTGCCGGTTGATAAAATCATAGGTAAGATATATCCGCTTTTTGCTGTTGCATTGCTATTTATGGCGGTGGGTATACTGGTGATGCTTTATGTGAAGCATCCTGTCTTGCCGGAATTCTGGGACGGATTACAGAATACGAATCCTAATGCCGCTGAACTGCCCATTTTCCCGATTATGTTTGTCAGCATAGCCTGTGGTGCTATCAGTGGTTTTCATGCTACGCAAAGTCCGTTGATGGCCCGTTGTATGACGAGTGAACGTCACGGTCGCCCTGTGTTCTATGGTGCTATGATTACCGAAGGTATTGTTGCCCTGATTTGGGCTGCAGCTGCCACCTATTTCTTTCATGAAAACGGAATGGGGGAGACGAATGCTGCCGTAGTAGTGGATGCTATCACCAAAGATTGGCTCGGTACTGCGGGAGGATTCCTTGCTATATTAGGTGTGATTGCCGCGCCTATCACGAGTGGTGATACCGCTTTCCGCTCTGCCCGCCTTATTGTGGCAGACTTCCTCGGAATGGAACAAAAATCCATGCGTCGTCGTTTGTATATATGTATTCCTATGTTTCTCGCTGCTATTGGTTTGTTGCTCTACAGTTTGAGCGACAAAGAGGGCTTTGACATGATTTGGCGTTACTTTGCATGGACCAATCAGACGCTTTCCGTCTTTACGCTTTGGGCGATTACCGTCTATCTGGTGCGTGAAAAGAAAGGGCATTACTTTTATGTAACTTATGTTCCGGCTGTATTTATGACAACTGTTTGTACAACATACATCTGCATAGCCCCCGAAGGCTTTGGCTTAGGACCTCAGGCAGCTCTCGGTGTTGCCATCCTGGCGGCTGTGGTAGCTGCGCTCTGGTTTAGTATCTGGTATTTTAAAACGACTAAAAAACTTTGGTAATGAAGAGATTTAAAAAATCTACAAGCATCACGATCGCTCTGCTTATCTATGTGAGTGCTACGGCAGCTTATTTCCTGCCGCGCAACACTGTTATCAGTGATACGGAAAAATACGTCACTGTTGCAGCATCCTATATCATTGTGTTTATCCTCTGGTTGGTGTTGCGTAAGAAAGAAGACTTGCAGCGAAAACGTAAAGAGGAAGATGAGAAGTACAATAACACCAAAAACTAATAAGTAACAATGAAAAAATTAGCATTACTCGTTTGTCTGCTTGTGGCCACAGTGGCTGCCCAGGCACAATTTGAAAAAGGAAAGTGGATCTTGAATCCGTCGATTTCCGGCTTAGGTTTGTCGCATAATACAGAGACAGACAAGACTTCATTTGGCATTGAAGCCAAAGGTGGTGCGTTTCTGCTGGATAATGTGGCGTTACTGATACATGCAGGAGCCAAATGGAATGAAAAAGGAGGTGATACGGATGTTTATACCCTCGGTGTAGGCGGTCGTTACTATTTCAGTAAGATTGGTCTATATCTGGGCGCTGATGTCAACGTAGACCGTTGGGATTGGGGGACAAGCGATGATACCAAGTTTTCTTTCGGTGCTGAAGCGGGTTACGCTTTCTTCCTGTCGAGGACGGTGACACTTGAGCCGGCTGTGTACTGGAACGTAAACGGTGACCGTTCGGTATTTGGTCTGAAGGTTGGTTTCGGTTTCTACTTCTAACTTACATAACTCATACGCAGGAGTTAGAGCCAATACTATTGACATCCGTAAAAAGCACTATCGGCTCTAACTCCTTTAACTCCTAACGAAGTGATAACTTCTTTAACTCCTATTATGAATTAAGCGGGTTAAGATTTTTCCGTTTTGCAGATTATTATAAATTCAATTATTTCATGTGCAGTTTTTCTTGCAGGAATTGTCCTGTATAACTTGCCGCACATTTTGCCACTTCTTCCGGTGTACCTGCCGCTACCAGATTTCCACCTTTGTCGCCACCTTCCGGTCCGAGGTCTATCACATAGTCGGCACACTTGATAACGTCCATGTTGTGCTCGATGATTACGATGGAATGTCCCCGTAATATCAAGGCGTCAAAAGCCTCTAGTAATTTGCGAATATCATGGAAATGCAATCCTGTAGTCGGTTCGTCGAAGATGAACAGGGTAGGGTCTGCCTTTTCCTGACTGAGGTAATAAGCCAGCTTCACGCGTTGGTTTTCACCACCTGAAAGGGTAGAGGAAGACTGTCCCAGTTTGATGTAGCCTAGTCCTACATCTTGTAGTGGAGCGAGTTTTTTTACTATCTTCTTCTGTCCGTGTTTAGTGAAGAACTCTATAGCTTGGTTCACGGTCATTTCCAGTACATCGTAGATGTTAGCATCATGGAACTTAACCTCCAGTGTATCAGCTTTGAAGCGTTTTCCGTGACAAGTTTCACATTCCAACACCAAGTCGGCCATGAATTGCATTTCTACTGTGATGGTTCCGTCACCTTTACATTCTTCGCAACGTCCGCCCTCACTGTTAAATGAAAAGTAGCCGGCAGTGTATCCCATTTGTTTGGCAAGTGGTTGATCTGCCCATAGTTTGCGGATTTCGTCGTAAGCCTTGATATAAGTTACAGGATTTGAACGACTGGATTTGCCAATAGGGTTCTGATCTACAAATTCTACATTTCGCAGGTTTTGCAGGTCACCGCCGATAGAAGCGAATTCGCCCGGACGTTCGCTGCACTCATCCAGTTCGCGTTTCAGGGCACGGAAGAAGATGTCGCGTACCAGAGTACTCTTTCCCGATCCGCTGACGCCGGTCACTACAGTCATTACATTCAGAGGAAAGCGCACGTTTACTCCTTTTAGGTTATTTTCGCGTGCCCCGGTCAGTTCTATGTAGTTATTCCATGGGCGGCGATGTTCCGGGACAGGAATTTCTTCTTCTCCCAACAGATAACGAACGGTGTAGCTATCGCTGTTCGGTTGCAAATCTTTCATATCTCCCTGATAGACCACCTGTCCGCCCAAGCGACCGGCTTTGGGACCGATATCTATGATATAATCCGCTGCACGGATGATTTCTTCGTCATGTTCCACGATGACAACCGTGTTACCCAGTTGTTGCAATTGACGCAATACGTGTATCAACTTGTCGGTATCGCGACTGTGTAGTCCGATACTGGGTTCGTCAAGGATGTAGAGTGAACCTACCAGGCTGCTGCCCAGTGAAGTGGCTAGATTAATACGTTGGCTCTCACCACCCGAAAGCGAGTTGCTGAGACGATTCAGTGTCAGATATCCCAATCCAACATCGAGAAGGAAGCGGATACGACTGTTGATTTCCATGAGAATACGGGTAGCAACATCTTTGTCGTGCTTATCCAGTTGCAGGTTATCGAAGAAGTTTTTCAGCTCCGTAATCGGCAGATCTACGAGTTGGGAAATATTTCGTCCTCCTACTCGTACATAGCCGGCTTCGGGTTTTAAGCGGGTGCCATGGCACTTCGGGCAAAGTGTTTTGCCACGATAGCGTGCCAACATCACACGATATTGTATTTTGTACTGATTTTCCTGCACCATCTTAAAGAAGGCGTTGATACCCTGGAAGTAAGGAGTGCCTTCCCATAGCATCCGGCGTTGTGCGTCCGTCAACTCATAGTAAGGTGTAAAGATGGGGAATCCGGCTCTTTCGGCACCTCGTATCACCATATCTTTCCATTCACCCATCACTTCGCCACGCCAACACACAACAGCGCCGTCGTAAACGGAAAGCGAACGGTTGGGAACCACCAGATGTTCATCAATACCGATTACTTTACCGAAACCTTCGCACTCAGGGCAGGCACCGATGGGGGAGTTGAAGGAAAACATCTGGTCGCTCGGCTCTTCAAAAGCAATACCGTCTGCTTCGAATTTAGTGCTGAAGCGATACAGGCTGGTTGTTCCGTCAGGCTGATAGAACCGGAGCAGACAGGCACCGTCGCCTTCGTACATCGCCGTTTCGGCAGAGTCCGTCAGTCGGCTGACCGCATCTTTTTCTTTGGATGCTACCATACGGTCTATCAATAAGAAAACGGTATCTCCTTTCTTGGGTTCGTATTCATCAATGCGTATCATCTCTCCGTTTACTTCCAGACGATTGAAACCTTGCTTCATATCAATGTCCAGTTGCTGTTTCATGGTACGGTCTTCACGTAGCAATATCGGAGCGAGCACTGTGTATCTTGTCCCTTCCGGATAGCCTAACATACAGTTTACGATATCTTCAGTGGAATGTTTTTTTACTTCCTCTCCGCTAATGGGACTGAATGTCCGTCCGATGCGGGCATACAATAATCGCAGGTATTCGTATATTTCGGTAGAGGTGCCGACAGTGGAGCGTGGATTGCGGCTGCTCACCTTCTGTTCTATGGCGATGGCAGGTGGAATCCCTTTGATAAAGTCACATTCAGGCTTGCTCATACGTCCCAGGAACTGGCGGGCATAACTGCTCAGGCTTTCTACATAACGACGTTGTCCCTCAGCATAAAGTGTGTCGAATGCCAGGGAGGATTTACCCGAACCGGACAACCCGGTGATGACAACAAGTTTGTTTCGGGGTATTTCTACGTCTATATTTTTCAGGTTGTTGACGCGTGCGCCTTTGATGAGTATGGAGTTGTTTTTGGTCATAATCTGAGTCACTAAAGTGAATTTAAGTTGCAAAGATAATCACTGCAATTCAAATATGTATAATGATTGGCAGGTTAAGATTTGTTATACTTTTAAATAGTTGCTGACATACAAGCGGGAAAAGCATTATTTTTATGCGCACTTTAAAAACCAATCATCCTTATGCAATACCCTCGGATATGCTTGTGTGCCATGTTGGCATGCTTGTTTTCTTGTTTCGGGACAGTTATGGGACAAGAGACAATTGATCTGAAATCGCTTGCCGACAGTGTACGGAAAGCGAATGGTAAACCGAATTTTCTACCCTTGGGTATGCACTTCCTTGAATTGGCAAAAGAGCGGAAGGATACGGCTAATATCAGTGACGCTTATGCTATTCTTGCCAATCATTATTATGAATTAGGAGATACGGACAGTTTGCGCCTGGTGACTTATGAATATATGGACTGGGCAGATCGTTGCCACCGTAATACCGATCGCTATCAGGCATGGAGGCAGTACATCCAGCGAATGACCGAAAAGGGGTTGCAGGAAGAGGTGATGAAGGAGACGGATTTACTCTGCAAAGACGCCGAGAAACGGAAAGATAAATACGGCATGGCATCCGGTGAAATGTGTATAGGTTATAATCACCGTGTGTTCGGTCAGAATATAAAGCTATGCCTTGAATATTATGACAGTGCATTGAAGCACTTTGAAGAAGGCAAATATTACCGTGATGCTTATGTTGTTTCCCTCAATATCATTCAAACTTATCTGGCACGTCAGTCATATAGTGACGCCGTGCCTTATCTGGATCGGTTGGGACAGTTGGGGAAGACAGTAGAGGGGAAGGATGTTGTAATAGGAGAAGCCCTGTATATGCGCTATTATCAGTTTCGGGTTATTGCGGTTTTGGGGATAAAAGGAGAGAAAGCGGCAGAACCTTATATTCGTGAAGCAAATGCTTATTATCTTAAAAATAAAGAGTCTATTTCACAGGAGGGCTGGTTCGGCTATAAAATTATGTGCAGTCAGATCTTGGGTAACATAGGCAATGCCGTGGCTTATATGGATTCTCTGATTAATTACCAGCGTTCGATAGGCAATTATTATCCGGGAAACTACCGGCAAAAAGCCATTATGCTGGAACAGATCGGACATTACAGGGAGGCATGTCGTGCTTTTGCAGAGTATTCTCAGTTGAATGATTCTGTGCGTACGGCAGAGATGGATGAACAGCTGAACAAATATACCGCTCAGTTTGAGGTTGACCGTCTGAAGATGGAGAAGCTGGAACTGAGTGAGAAAATGAGCCGTGAGCGTCTGGCTTTTGTGTTTGGGGCGGGTTGTGTGATATTACTGCTATTGATATTGGTTACTTACCTTTATATTCGTACTCTTTCTATGAACCGGAAACTGGATGTTGCCCGTAAGGAATTGCAAAAAATGGGGCGCATTAAGAGTTCGTTCATCCAGCACGTCACGCATGAGTTGCGTACACCGCTTAATTCTGTAGTAGGTTTTTCTGCATTGCTTGCCGAAGAAGGCTTGGATGTGGAAGATGCCCGTGAGTATTCCGGTCAGGTCGAGAAGAACAGTGCTTATTTGTTAGAACTGATTGATAATATAATAGATATTGCCGATATGGACTCACAGACTGCGGATATGCCCAAAGAAGCGGTGGATGTGAATGCCTGCTGTCTTGAATGTATAGATGAGTTGGGTGGGAAGCAGAAAGAAGGTGTGGAACTGCAATGGGTTCCCTCTCCGGATGCCCCGGTGATACAGACTGTACGGGCCTGGATGAAGCGTGTGCTTACCCTTTTGCTGGATAATGCCGGGAAATTTACCGAAAAGGGTGTGATCCGTCTGCAATGTGAGGAAGATAAGGAGAATAATATCATACGTTTCATAATAGAAGATACTGGTATCGGCATTGAGCCGCAATATCAGGAAACTGTTTTCGAGCGTTTCTTTAAAGTAGATAGCTTTACTCCCGGCACAGGTCTGGGACTTTCCATTGCCCGTCAGGTGATGGATATTGTAGATGGCAAGATTTACCTGGATACTTCGTACAACGGTGGCGTCCGTGTAGTTGTTGAATGGCCAATGAATTGAATAAACCCTAATCAGATTTTATAAAGAATGAAAGTAAGAACCCTTTTGTGCGTATGTGCCCTGCTCTTTTCTCTGACAGTGGCAGCGCAATTCCAACCCGAAAGATACCCCAAACGTGAATTTCGTGCAGCCTGGATACAAGCTGTTAACGGACAATTCCGCGGAATTCCCACCGAGAAGTTGAAACAGACCCTGATCAGTCAGTTGAACTCCCTGCAAGAGGCAGGCATTAATGCCATTATCTTTCAGGTACGTCCCGAAGCCGATGCTCTCTATGCTTCGCAACTGGAACCGTGGAGCCGCTTTCTGACCGGTGTACAGGGACAAGCACCCAATCCTTATTGGGATCCCATGGAATTTATGATTGAAGAGTGTCACAAGCGTGGTATGGAGTTTCATGCCTGGATTAATCCTTATCGTGTGAAGACTTCACTGAAGAATGAATTGGCGCCGGGCCATGTTTATAATATCCATCCCGAATGGTTTGTTACTTACGGTGACCAAGTCTATTTCGACCCTGCATTGCCGGAAAGCCGTCGCCACATCTGTATGGTGATTACGGATATTGTTTCCCGCTACGATGTTGATGCTATTCATATGGATGATTATTTCTATCCTTATCCTAAACAGGGAGTAGACTTTCCGGATGATGCCAGCTTTGCCCGTTATGGCGGTGGATTTTCTAATAAAGCGGATTGGCGTCGCAGTAATGTCAATGTGTTGATAAAGAAAATTCATGAGACAGTGCGTGAATTGAAGCCATGGGTTAAGTTCGGTGTTTCTCCGTTTGGTATTTACCGTAATCAGAAGAGTGATCCGCTGGGTAGTAAGACCAACGGTTTGCAAAACTATGATGATCTTTATGCCGATGTGCTTCTTTGGGCCCGTGAAGGTTGGATAGACTATAACATTCCGCAGATATACTGGCAGATAGGTCATCCGGTAGCTGATTATGAGACATTGGTGAAGTGGTGGGCAAAGAATACGGAAAATCGTCCTTTGTTCATTGGTCAGTCGGTAATGAATACGGTGCAGAATGCTGATCCGCAGACTCCTTCCATGAACCAGCTTCCCCGTAAGATGGCGTTGCAACGTGCTTATCAGACGATTGGTGGAAGTTGTCAGTGGCCTGCAAGTGCAGTGGTGGAGAATGCCGGAAAGTATCGTGATGCTTTGATGGCTGAATACCACAAATATCCCGCCTTGCCTCCTGTTTTTGATTTCATGGATAATGAAGCGCCGGATAAAGTGCGCAAGATGAAACCGGTGTGGACAGAAGATGGATATCTTTTGTTCTGGACAGCACCGAAGTATAAGGATGAAATGGATCGTGCCGTACAGTATGTGATTTACCGTTTCGATGCTAAAGAGAAAGTGGACATCAGTGATCCTTCTCATATTGTAGCCATCACGCGGGATAACTTCTATAAGTTACCCTATGAAAATGGAAAGACTAAATATCGCTATGTGGTAACAGCACTCGACCGACTGCATAATGAGTCGAAGGTAGTGGCCAAAAAGGTGAAGCTATAAGCGAGGGCACTGAAAAAGTTCCCCACTTGTAATAAGTCTCTCCCTAATACACAAAAAATAGATTGTGAATCCTTTTTCTTTGGGTTCCCAATCTATTTTTGTTTTTCAGCTTTTGTGCCACCTATGCAGCCATCTATCTTCTTTTTTGATGGTTGTTTGGCTAAAAATGGATTTTCTGGCTGTTTCTCTTAGATTAATTTGAGAATTCTCTTGATATTTGATGCGAAAATAGCCAATGCGCCTTGCATCTGCATACAATACAGGCCATATGACTGCGCTCTCTCATAGCCATACACGTGTTTTAATTCAGAATTCTTGGCTTCAATCTTATATCTTTTCCCGGCTTTTGTTTTAAAATCTTTTGTCTGTTGATATTCCAGCTGGGCTTCTTGTTGGCTTGTCTTAATGGAAACACTATAAGTCTTGCTCTTTGCCCCATTTTTATAACATCCTTCCCGCCGTGAACATACCTTACACTTCTCTACATCAAAATAATACGTCCAGGTTTGATTCCATTTACCATCGCTCTTTCCTTGTTTGGCTTTTCTTATAGCCATATGTCCGGCAGGGCAGACAAACATACCGGCATCTTTATTGAAATCGAATTTATCGTCCTCCTTTCTGAATCCGTTGCTAATAATAGGATGTATCCTGGATATCAACTCGAATCCTTTTTCTTCATCTTCTGCCAATTTCAGATTTTCGTTTCCTGAGTATGCGGTATCACCAATAACGGTATCGACCTGCATACCGTTCTTTCTGCTCTCTTCCACCAATGAGCTCAATTGGGGGCCGTCCCCTTTATCTCCGGAAGTAACTATAGCCGCGGTGATGATACGTTCATCGCTCATGGCTATATGTGTCTTGTAGCCAAAGAAGGAACTGTCTTCACTCTTATGACCAACTCTCGCGTCCCCGTCTATGGACGTAGTATAGTGGTCTTGAATGTCATCAAGAGTTTCCCTCAACATATTAAGACGTTGTTTGACTGCCGGAATATTGGACATGCCCTGGTTATCCTCTATTGTAGAAAGAAGCCTTTGGGTATAATCCAACTCACGGGACAGATCATCGTCTTCATTTTTTTGCGGCAGTGAGTCTTTTATATCCTCGTCAACTTCATAAAGCGCTTTTCTTAATTGTTTGCTACGTAGTTTGAGAAGCTCTATGGGAGAAGATGGATTGGATCTTGATGCTGTATGAGTCGCATCAACAATGATTGTCCTGGAAGTGATGATTCCTTTTTCCACAGCCAGACTTACAGTCTTCTTTATCAGAAGAGTTAGCAAGTCCATATCTTTGAGACGCATCTTGCGGAATTTACAAAGCGAACTGGGATTGATGACACCTTCCTCAGGAGCCATACCTAGGAAATACTTGAATGACATGTCATATTGAGAACGCTCAACAACATCTACATCAGAGATATCATAGATGGTTTTGAGCAAAAGGTATTTGAACATACGGATAGGACTCTCTGCAGTACGTCCATTGTCACTACAATACTTGCTAACCAACTCTTGGTAGACAAAAGAAAAATCCACCAAATCATTAATACGCCGTAAAAGGTTATCCTTTGACACCACTAGATCATATAGAGCGGTGTAGGGGCTGAGTATAAAATCTTGTTGCTGTGATAACATGGCAGTCTGAATTTGTAGCACACAAGATACTAAAATATCTGCACAGAACCAAAAGGATTGTAAGGTATGTGCAGATATTTTCTCTTAAAAAGGAAGGGAGGGCTTTTTCAGTGCCCTCGCTATAAGCTTCACCTTTTTTGTTAATACAATATGAAACCTGCTATTCCGCAGACTATAATCATCACTATCGGATTGACTTTATATTTCCGGGTACCCACAAAAGCCACCAGGAAGATGATGCAACTGACGATAAACGAGTACATATCTTCTTTAGGTGAACTAAAATTCTCAGTATTCATCAATATCAAGGCCGCTGATGCCAGAAGACCTACCACTGCCGGACGTAATCCGCTGAATACTGCTTCAACAGCCGGGTGTTTCTGGTATTTCAGGAAAAACTTGCTGATAGCCAACATCAGGATGAATGAAGGAAGCACTACTGCAAAAGTAGCGATGACAGAACCCCACACACTTCCGGTAGCCGTGAAGCCTACATACGTTGCCGAATTGATTCCGATAGGTCCGGGAGTCATCTGACTGATAGCTACAATATCTGTAAACTCTTGCGGTGTCAGCCACTCGTAACGTGTGACTACTTCACCTTGTATCATTGAAAGCATGGCATATCCGCCGCCAAAGCCGAAAAGACCTATTTTGAAGAATGTATAGAATAACTGGAGATAAAGCATGGGAGATTTATAATTTATAATTTATGATTTATGATGCGCAGCCAACTTTCAACTTTCAACTTTGGGATGGTGTAACCGTCCGTACAGGTATCCTCCTACACCGGCGATGATGATTACCCAGATAGGAGAGAAGTCCAACAACCAGATGATCAGTGCAGATACAATGGGTATCCAGACATTGTAACGGTTGATTTTTGCCGATTTCGCCATACTGAATGTAGGAGCGGCAATCAGTGCGACTACCGCCGGGCGGATGCCCTTGAAAATGCGCTCTACAACTGTATTGTCTTTGAAGTTATGGAAGAATAAAGCAATGGCAAGAATAATGAAGAATGATGGCAATATAGTACCTAAAGTAGTCACCAGACTACCACGAATTCCCCGTAGTTTATATCCTATGAAAATAGAAATGTTAACCGCAAGAATGCCAGGAGTCGATTGGGAAATGGCAAGTAAGTCTATAAAATCGTCTTTGGCGATCCACTTTCGTTTCTCCACAATTTCTTCCTCTATGAGTGGCACCATGGCATAGCCACCTCCGATAGTGAAAACTCCTATTTTAGAAAAAAGGCCGAATGCCTCTAAATAAATATTCATAGTTTTAATGTTATAATGTGATAATATGATATCACTCTACCACTTTATTCCCCTTCTTCTTTCTGTTTCGCATATTGGCTCGGGCTGACACTGAAATGCTTCTTGAATACTTCTCGGAAGTATTTCGCATCGCTGAAACCAGTCATTTCTGCAACTTCAGTTATGCTGTATTTCTGCTCTTTCAGTAGTTGTGCGGCACGTTTCAGACGTATCAATCGGATATAGTCTGCCGGAGCCTGGTCGGTCAGGGCTTTAATTTTATTATAGAAGCTGGTACGACTCATATTCAGTAATGAACAGAGCATTTCCACATTGAGTGCACCGTTATCCATATTTTCTTCCACATGCTTCTTGACGGAAGAAATGAATTTCCAGTCAAGGTCGGTGGAACAATTGGTACAAGTTGTGGCATCTTCATCATCATTCAGTTCCAGATTAGCATATTTATGTCGCAGCAAAGAGCGATTCGTCAGGATGTTGGATATCGTAGCACGGAGAATACCTATATTGAAAGGCTTCACAATATACTCATCTGCTCCGGTCTTCAATCCTTCAATGATGTTGCGGTCATTGTTCAGTGCTGTGAGCAAAATGATGGGGATGTGAGAGGTTTCAATATCATTCTTTAAGACATGACACAATTCGTCCCCACGCATTTCCGGCATCATGATATCCGAAATAATCATGTTAGGCATATATTCCTTGACTATTTCGAGTGCTTGTTTGCCATCGCTGCATACTTGTATGTTATAGTCGTCCGACAGTGTATTGCGGAGATATTCCCTCAACTCATCATTATCTTCCACAATCAGGATTTTCGGAAGATCACTGTTTTGCTGTTGTTTCTGTTTAGTTGCATCATAAGCAATGTTTGGCGTAACATTCTTAGGCACTCCCGATTCAGCATAAGCAACTTTCTCACTTCCCGGTTTCGGACTGTGAATAGCTTTTCGATAAGGTTTTTCACCTTTTGGGAATGTGACCTTAATACAGGAGCCTTTTCCTTCCGTGCTCGTAAAGTTGATTTTGCCTTTATGCAGGTGAACAAGTTTCCATACCAGTAACAGTCCGATACCACTACCCGTTACTTTCGAGTTGATGGCGTTACTACCCCGGAAGTGTATTTTAAAGAGCTTTTTCTGTTCTGAGGACGGAATACCAATACCCGTATCCTTTACTTCCACACTCCAATAGTCTTCTGTTTCTGCTGTATAGATATGTACGCTTCCACCTTCCGGTGTATATTTCAAGGCATTGGATATCAGATTTTTCAGAATCGAATCCATCTTATCCTTGTCAAGCCAGGTATTCATGTAGCGGAAATTACTTTCATAAGTCAGGCTGATACGTTTTACGTCGGCATAAGCCCGGAAAGCATTGATCATTTCCTCCATGTAGGTGCTCAACTCATATTCGGATACATATAGGGCACTGGAATAAGTGTCTGCACGTTCGAAGTTAATAAGATTGGTCGTCAGTCGCAACAGGGCGTTCACATTTCGTATGGCAGTATTCATATTGCTTCGTCCGCTCGGTGTCAGATTTTCCTTTTCACTGAGTTCTTCCAGTGGCGCTTTGATCAGTGTCAACGGAGTGCGAATATCATGCGCTGTATTGATGAAGAAACGTATTTTCTCATCCGAAGCCTTACGCTGTTTGCGCAGGATAATGACACGCAATGTGATAATGGCAATCGCGGCTACCACGGCGGCATAAAGTATTAATGCCCATATGCTGAGCCATAAGGGCTGTTCTATCATGATTTCCATGTCACGCTCTTCGAGAACGATTCGTCGGTCTTCACTGGAGATGGCACGTACCCGTAATGTATATTTTCCGGGACTCAGATTTGTGAACCGGATCATGCAATCTTTCTCAGGACGGCTCCATCCGTCATAGAAACCTTCCAGTTTCCAGGAATACAGAACCAATGACGGATAATCGTAGTTGATAGAAGATATCCGTAGAGAGAATATGTTCTGATTGTATTTCAGCTTTAACACTTGAGTTTCATCTATGTCCACTTCCAGCGGTGAACCCTCATCGCCGGGGTAAACGGTTTGATAGAATACGCGCAAATCGCTGAATATCATTTTGAACTCATAATTGCGTGGAATCATCATATCTTTGTGGAACTCTATTGCTCCGTCCGTACTTCCAAGAATGAAGTTTCCGTTTTTTCGCAGTACGCCTGATGATGCGTTGAAGTGATCGCTCTTCAATCCTTGCTCTTTGGTCCAGTTATGGAAAATTTTCCCCTCTGGGTAATAACTTGTCAGGCTGTTTTCGGTACTCAGCAGGACACTTTTATTCCCGTCCGGAAGAATGGTATATATGTTGTTGGAAATCAGCGGGCAGTTGTCTTTGTGGAAATGCTCGAACGACTTTCTATGATAATTGTAAATGAGCAATCCGGAATTACTGGTTCCTATATACAGAAGACTGTCAGCTATCTGATAAAGTGCGTTGATATAAAAAGACTCTATAGGCATCGAGATATTCTGAAACTTACCGGTTTCCTTATTTAGGAGATACAGTCCTGTGGCTGTGCCTATCCACATGTGTTGCGCATCCTTTTCTTTAATATCCGTGATGCCGCTTAGTCCCGGATAAGTGCGTATATTTTTGCGTGCAAAATCTATTTGTTTTAAATTATAATAGCCGCCGGACCAGATATTACCATCGGAAGTTTTCATGATAGAACGTATGTACTTATCCGGGCGGATATCACAATCGCCAAATGTAGAAGGAGTGAAGAACTCCACCTTCATCTGTTTTTTATCGATCTGGTAGATGCCCGAAGAGTATCCGCCTGCCCAGATGATGCCGGGTGATACCTCGCACAAAGAAATGAAAACATGGTTTTTGGTTATGTTGCCATTATCAAACACGCTGAGGAATGAGCGCCATTGCTTTGTTTTAGTGGAGTAGAGACTGATACCATTATTGGTAGCAAACCAAAGATCACCTTCGTGATCTTCGATGATGGCATTCACTTGGTCATTGATGAGTGATTGCTTGTTGCCGATAGAATGTTTGATCCATTCATAACTGGCATATTGATTGTTGCGTACTGTGATGCCGATAGGGTAATTAGCCATCCAGATGCGTTCATCATCTACATAGAAGTCGTAAATACTGTTGCCGTTCATGGCATTGTAGCTATTGTAATCCGCCACGATGTAGGGGGTGCACTCATAGGTATCCACATTCATTTTATATATACCGGCACCATCTGTAGCTATCAATATTTCTTTGTCATTGAAGGCTTTGATACGTGTAATGCTGACATCCTGCAAACCGACATTCAGCTCTACAGTTTGATGAATATTCATATCATACAGATAAATGCCTTTCTGGAACGTACCGATGAATAGTTTGCGGTTTGCTTTATGGAAATATAACTCGTTCACTTGCATCTTCAGTTTATCAAGCCAGTTGCATGGAGAAAGGTTGAGAACGTTGTCTTTTAATTCGGCATGATGTATGCCGACGTCTGTACCGATGAAATAATGTTCAGGGTCGATTTGCTCGATATCCGTAATACTTTCTCCGATATGGTTTTTGATAACGGTAGTTTTCTCAGTATTCGTATCGTAGAGATACAATGCTTCTTCGTTACAGAGCCATACAATATTGTTGCTGTCAATAAATCCATAGCTTACGGGAGTCGGATTTCCTTTTACCACTTCATCAGGTAGCTTGTATACAAGCTGAAAGCGATCATGTTTGGCATCATAGCGGAATACTCTTCCTTTTTTGCCTATTTCCCACAGTGTTCCATCCACACCAACATATAGCCAACTCAGATTGAGCATGGAGTTAACTTCTATTTCGCTGTCTATAAGCCGGTATTGCTTGAAATTTTTTCCGTCATAGCGGTCAATGCCATTGTGCGTAAGAAACCACATATATCCTTTCGGCCCTTTCTGAATGGCATATACCCTACGGTTGCTCAAGCCATCTTCTACGCCAAGATATTTATAAGTTTGGGCGATGCAGAAGGAGGAAATGTATGTGAATAAAAAGAAAATGATAAATTTTCTCATAACAGTTACGGTCGTTCGTTATTGGGGGTATTTGTGAAATTAACGCAAAAATATGCATTTTGTTTGATAAAAGCAACACGAAAGCAAGAAGAATAATGTTCGATTCCTCGCATTGTTTAGACGACAACAGGCGCAAGTTGTATATTATAACCTGCGCCTGTGTTTCACTTATAGATTGTAGTCAGAACTACTTAACCTTTTCTTCTACCCATTTACGTGCATTGACGAAGGCTTCCATCCATGGAGTGATCTGGTCGCTGTGCAGGCGGTCGGCAGGATAACAACCGTTCTGCCACGGGAAGATAGAGCGCTCCAGGTGAGGCATGATAGCCAGATGGCGTCCGTCGGCACTTGCTATGGCTGCTATGGAGTAGTCGGAGCCATTCGGATTGGCAGGATACTCGTCATAACTATATTTGGCTACCACATTATATTTATCTTCGTCGTAAGGCAAAGAGAATTTTCCTTCTCCGTGAGCTACCCATATACCGAGTTTGCTGCCACTTAGAGAGCCGAACATTACGCTGCGGTTGGTAGGAATGGTAAGTCCCAGGAATCTCGATTCGAATTTATGAGATTCATTATGCAGCATTTTACCGTTTTTCTTATGTTCGGGATTGATGAGGTTCAATTCCATCATCAACTGGCAACCATTACAAACACCCAATGAAAGCGTATCTTCGCGTGCGTAATACTTGTCGAGTGCTTCTTTAGCTTTCGGATTGAAGAGGAAAGCTCCTGCCCAACCTTTGGCAGAACCCAATACGTCTGAGTTGGAGAAACCACCACAATAAACAATCAGGTTCACGTCTTCCAATGTCTCACGTCCGCTGATAAGGTCGGTCATGGTGACGTCTTTCACATCAAAGCCTGCCAGATACAGGGAGTAAGCCATTTCGCGCTCACCGTTCGTTCCTTTTTCGCGGATGATTGCTGCGCGGATGCCTGTCGGTGTACGGCGGTTCGGGTCGATGCCATATTGAGAGAATTTACCTTTGAAGCCGGGCATGAAAGCGAATTCCAGTGGCTGCATCTTGTAGTTCTCGAAACGCTTCTTGGCGCAACCGTTCATAGATTGCTTGCGGTCGAGCAGGTAAGAAGTAGAATACCAAACATCACGCATATAGTCGATACCGAACTGATAAGTAGCGTCATCTTTAGATACGAGGATGTGGCGTTCATCGGTCGGCTTACCAATCTTCACAAAACCTACTCCGGCATCTTCCAATATTTGTTTTACTTCTTCCTTATGCTTGTCGCTTACCTGGATAACAATACCCGGGTTCTCGGCAAACAGGAGTTTCACGAGGTCGTGTTCCTTCATCTTGTCGAGATTGATTTCCATACCACCTTCTACATTGGCGAAGCACATTTCGAGTAAGGTAGTAATCAGGCCACCGGCAGAAATATCGTGCCCGGCAAGAATCAGTCCTTTGTTCACCAGTTCCTGAACGGCAAGGAAAGCGTCGCGGAAATATTCGGCATCTTGTACAGTGGGTACTTCGTCGCCAATCTTGCCCAATGATTGCGCAAAGGCCGAACCACCCAGCTTCAGTGTATCAAAACTGAAGTCGATATGATAAATCGTTGTCTTTTCGTTGTTGACAAGTACGGGAGAAACCACTTTCTTCACATCAGAAACTTCACCGCCTGCGGAAACGATGACGGTTCCCGGAGAGATTACTTTGCTACCGTCGGGATACTTCTGAGTCATGGACAGAGAGTCTTTTCCGGTAGGCACATTGATTTGCAGTGCACAGCAGAAGTCGCTCAATGCTTTTACGGCGGTGTAGAGACGTGCATCTTCACCTTCCTGTGAGCGGCAAGGCCACATCCAGTTGGCGGAGAGTGAAATACTGTCCATTCCTTCAGCCATCGGAGCCCATACCAGGTTGGTCAGTGCTTCGCTGACAGAAAGTACTGAACCGGCAGCCGGATCTGCCAGTGCAGCTTGCGGAGCATGTCCCAGTGAAGTAGCGATACCTTTCTCACCACGATAGTCGAGAGCAACCACGCCACAGTCACTCAGCGGTAATTGCAATTCACCCTGACATTGTTGGCGGGCAATCTTGCCGGTTACAGAGCGGTCTACCTTATTGGTCAACCAGTCTTTGCAGGCAACAGCTTCCAGCTGCAATACGTTCGTCAGATATTCGTGCAACTTGGATTGTTCGTATTTAGGCATTTCATAGTGGCGTTCCACGGTTTTGTCCACCATGTAAGTTTTGGGAGACGAACCGAACATCTGTTCTACGGCAAGATCGAACGGACGTACACCGTCAGCTTGTTGGAAAGCGAAGCGATGGTCACCGGTAGTTTCACCTACCACATACATTGGGGCACGTTCACGTTCAGCCACTTTACGTACATGCTCGATAGCTTCTTCTTCAATCAGCAATCCCATACGTTCCTGGCTTTCGTTGGCGATAATTTCTTTGGCAGACAAGGTTTTGTCACCTACGGGCAATTTACTCATGTCTATCACGCCACCACATTCTTCCACCAATTCGGAGAGACAGTTTACGTGTCCGGCTGAACCGTGGTCGTGGATGGATACCACCGGATTGTTGTCTTCTTCGCAGAGGGCACGTACCACATTGTAGGCACGTTTCTGCATTTCTGCGTTGGCGCGCTGTACGGCGTTCAACTCAATACCGCTGCTGTAGCGTCCGGTATCTACTGAAGATACGGAACCGCCACCCAAGCCGATACGGTAATTATCACCACCAATCACGACAACTTTGTTACCGGCTTCGGGAGTACCCTTCAGGCAGTCACGTTTCGTACCGTAACCCACACCACCGGCAAGCATGATTACTTTGTCGTAACCGTAGGTGGTGGAGCTACCAGCTACGGGGCTACCAGCTACAAGTGGCTGCGCTGAACTTGTAGCTCGTAGCTCGTAGCTCGTAGCTTCTTCACAATGTTCGAAAGTCAGTACAGAACCACAGATCAGCGGTTGACCGAACTTGTTACCGAAGTCGCTGGCACCATTGGATGCTTTGATCAGAATCTGTTCGGGAGTCTGATACAGCCATTGGCGTACCGGAAGGATTTCTTCCCAGGAACGATCTTCGTCTGTACGGGGATATGAAGTCATGTAAACGGCAGTTCCGGCAATTGGCCAGGAACCTTTACCGCCACCCATACGGTCACGAATCTCTCCACCTGTACCGGTAGATGCACCGTTGAACGGTTCTACGGTAGTCGGGAAGTTGTGTGTTTCAGCCTTCAGTGAGATAACGCTCTTAATATCTTTTACCTGGAAATAGTCGGGCTTTGAGTGGTCTGCCGGAGCAAATTGTTCAATTACCGGACCTTCGGCAAAGGCTACATTATCTTTATAAGCTGAAATGATTTTATTCGGATTCTCCTGTGTAGTCTTCTTAATCATTTGGAAGAGGGAAGACTCTTGTTCCACACCATCGATGATGAATGTCCCGCCGAAGATTTTGTGGCGGCAGTGTTCGGAATTGATCTGGGCGAAACCGAATACTTCGGAGTCGGTCAGTTTACGTCCAAGGTCTTGTTCTACTTTCTTGAGGTAGTCCATCTCTTCTTTAGAGAGTGCCAGACCTTCTTTTTCGTTGTAAGCTTCCAGGTCTTCGATGTGGACGATCGGTTCCGGCTTACGGTTGGTGGTGAATACTTCCTGATCCAGTCCCTTGTACATGCGTTGCAGCATCGGGTCGCGGTCGGCGTTTTCGTCCTTTACGGGGAAATACTCTTCGATGCGTGATATACCGCTCAAACCCATATTCTGGGTGATTTCCACAGCATTTGTACTCCAAGGAGTAATCATTTCGCGGCGTGGACCAACGAAATGTCCTTTCAGGTTTTCTTCACTTTCGGGGGTGGCTTCTCCAAAAAGCCAGCAGAGTTTGTCGCTTTCTGCCTGGGTGAGTGCGTGGTCACATTCTACGGCCATCACGCTCTTGGATGGGGTTCTGAAAAAAAGAATCATACTGATATTTTTGATTTTTCGTTCTTTGGCGCAAAGATATATAAAATCGTTGGTGCAGAGAAAGAAAAGGAATAAAAAATAGAGGGATGTCAAAAGTAAAGTATTGAGCGTTTTATAATAATCAGTCGAAAAAACGTTAACACAATTGGCTCGTCTCATAAAAAAGTACGATATTTGCAGCCATGATTGAGATAAGGACCATATTCGATATATTATGGAAGGGTTTTATTATTGGGGTAGTTGTGTCTGCGCCATTAGGACCCGTGGGTGTGTTGTGCATCCAGCGTACGTTGAATAAGGGGCGTTGGTATGGTTTCATAACAGGACTGGGAGCCTCGTTGAGTGACATTGCTTACGCCTTGCTGACAGGGTACGGAATGAGCTTCGTATTCGATTACGTAAATAAAAATATCTTTTATTTGCAGTTGTTCGGAAGCATCATGCTGTTAGCGTTTGGTATTTATACGTTTCGCAGTAATCCCGTCCAGTCCATCCGTCCCGTCTCAACCAACAAAGGCTCTTATTTTCATAACTTCATTACCGCCTTTGCCGTCACATTATCCAATCCACTTATTATATTCCTCTTTATCGGACTCTTTGCACGCTTTGCCTTCGTCAGTGAGGGGGTATTGGTGTTCGAAGCGGTTACCGGATATCTGGCTATTGCACTGGGAGCATTAGCATGGTGGTTCGGCATTACTTTCTTTGTTAATAAAGTCCGTACGCAATTCAACCTGCGCGGCATCTGGATATTGAATCGTATCATTGGAGGCATTGTCATTGTTGTGTCTGTGTTTGGGTTGGTGTTTACGTTGATGGGTGAGTCACTTTACTGAGAAGAAACTATAGAATCATGAAGATAGCGCAACAATTGAAAGCGAAGAATATCGCGGAATACCTTATATATATGTGGCAAGTGGAAGATTTGATACGTGCCAACGGGTGCGATATTGATAAGATCCGCGAAAGCATTATCTCCCGTTATCCGGAAGAAGAACATCCGGTGCTTGAAGAATGGTACGGTAATCTGATAGACATGATGCGTACAGAAGGGGTGAAGGAAAAGGGACATCTGCAAATTAATCGTAACGTAATAGTGAATTTGACGGAATTGCACGTAGAACTGTTGGCGTCACCGAAGTATCCTTATTATAGTGCGGCTTATTTCAAAGCATTGCCCTTCATCGTAGAACTTCGTCAGAAGAGTGGGAAGCAGGAGGAACCGGAACTGGAAACCTGTTTTGAGGCTTTGTATGGTGTTTTATTGCTACGCTTGCAGAAGAAAGAAATCACGGAGGGAACCGCAAAGGCGATAGAGGCCATCAGCAGTTTCATTTCTTTGCTTGCCAATTATTACGAAAAGGACAAGAAAGGGGAGTTGAAACTGGATGAATAACCGGAATAACTTTCGAAGATAGTAAATTGTAAATAATAGATAAAGCATGAGAGTATTAGTAACCGGAGCCAACGGACAACTTGGCAACGAGATGCAAGTTCTTGCAAAAGAGAATCCGCAACACACTTATTTTTTTACTGATGTACAGGAATTGGATATCTGTGACGAACAAGCTGTACAGGCTTGCATTGCAGAGAATCAGATTGAGGTTGTAGTGAATTGTGCTGCTTACACAGCAGTTGACAAGGCGGAAGATAATGAAGAATTGTGCCGCAAACTGAATCAGGAAGCTCCGGGAATACTGGCACGTGCTGCACAGGCCCATGGTGCTGCTATGATACAGGTTTCTACGGATTATGTTTTTGATGGAACAGCGCATATACCTTATAAAGAAGATTGCGAACCCTGTCCTAATTCAGTTTATGGCTTTACTAAGCTGGGTGGAGAAAAGGAGGTTATGCAGAATTGTGAGAAAGCGATGGTAATTCGTACAGCATGGTTATACTCTATTTATGGAAACAACTTTGTGAAAACGATGATTCGTCTGGGACGTGAGCGTGAGTCTTTAGGTGTGGTTTTTGATCAGATTGGTACGCCGACGTATGCGAAGGATTTGGCGGTTGCCATCTATGCAGCCATCAATCAGGGAATTGTACCGGGTATTTATCATTTCAGTGATGAAGGCGTATGTTCATGGTATGACTTTACGGTGGCTATACATCGCATTGCGGATATCACGACATGCAAGGTGAGTCCCTTACATACGGACGAGTATCCGGCAAAGGCACCGCGTCCGCATTATTCCGTATTGGATAAGACGAAGATTAAAAAGACTTTCGGCATTGAAGTACCTCATTGGGAAGAGAGTCTGAAAGTATGTATTGAAAAACTGAATGCCCAATAATAATATTATACCAAATTTTATATATGGCCAATAATAACGAAATTGAGAGGAGAAGAACCTTTGCGATTATCGCACATCCGGATGCCGGTAAAACATCTTTGACTGAAAAGCTGTTGCTTTTCGGTGGGCAGATTCAGGTGGCTGGTGCCGTAAAGAGTAATAAGATAAAGAAAACGGCTACATCGGACTGGATGGATATAGAGAAGCAGCGTGGTATCTCTGTAACCACCTCTGTGATGGAGTTTGATTACAAAGATTATAAGATTAATATTCTCGATACTCCCGGTCATCAGGACTTTGCCGAAGATACTTACCGCACGCTGACCGCTGTAGATAGCGTTATCATCGTAGTGGATGGTGCAAAGGGTGTGGAAACGCAGACGCGTAAGCTGATGGAAGTGTGCCGTATGCGTAATACGCCGGTCATTATATTCATCAATAAGATGGACCGTGAGGCCAAAGATCCTTTCGATTTGTTGGACGAGCTGGAAGAAGAGCTTGCTATTCATGTACGTCCGTTAACTTGGCCAATCGAAAGTGGTGTGCGCTTTAAGGGGGTTTATAACATCTATGAAAACAATCTGAATCTTTTCCAGCCCTCCAAGCAGGTAGTGACGGAGAAGGTGGAGGTCGATATCAATACCGAAGAACTGGATAAGCAAATCGGTGCGCAATTGGCTGATAAGTTGCGTGGTGAGTTGGAATTGATAGATGGAGTTTATCCTGAATTTGATAAAGAAGAATATCTGAAAGGTGAACTGGCACCTGTATTCTTTGGCTCGGCTCTGAATAACTTTGGTGTACAAGAATTGCTGGATTGCTTTGTAGAGATCGCTCCAAGTCCTCGTCCTGTACAGGCGGAAGAACGTGAAGTGGAACCGGAAGAGCCTAAATTCACCGGATTTGTCTTTAAGATTACGGCGAATATCGACCCGAATCATCGTTCTTGTATCGCATTTTGTAAGATTTGCTCAGGTAAGTTTACGCGTAATGCACCGTATCTGCATGTGCGTCATGGAAAGACGATGCGTTTTTCTTCGCCCACACAGTTCATGGCACAGCGTAAGACGACTGTTGACGAGGCTTGGGCGGGTGATATCATCGGCTTGCCGGATAACGGTACTTTTAAGATCGGTGATACGCTGACAGAAGGGGAAATGCTTCATTTCCGTGGTTTGCCGAGTTTCTCACCGGAGATGTTCAAGTATATCGAGAATGCTGACCCGATGAAGCAGAAGCAGCTTGCCAAGGGTATCGACCAGTTGATGGACGAAGGTGTGGCACAGTTGTTTGTCAACCAGTTCAACGGCCGGAAGATTATCGGTACGGTAGGGCAGTTGCAGTTTGAGGTTATCCAGTATCGCCTGGAGAATGAATATAGTGCGAAGTGTCGTTGGGAGCCGTTGAGCCTTTATAAGGCTTGCTGGATAGAGAGCGATAATCTTGAAGAACTGGAAGCATTCAAGAAGCGTAAGTATCAGTATATGGCGAAAGACCGTGAGGGCAGAGATGTATTCCTGGCTGATAGCGGTTATGTGCTTCAAATGGCTCAGATGGACTTCAAGAATATAAAATTCCACTTTACAAGCGAGTTCTGATTCGTATTCTGAATTGGGATTGACAGATACAGGGATGCAAAGAATAGAAACTTTGTATCCCTGTATTCTTTATATATAAGGATAATGAACTGGCTCGAGATATATTGGCTACTGATGATATGGATGTGCTGAGAACGACCCGTCGGGCTTTCTCTTGATTGATAAAGCGCAGGAGGCATGAGCTTGTTAAAAAGTTTATGCCTCCTGTGCTTTTTTGTAGGGAGAAAGCGCTACCTTTGCACCTTATTATATTAACAGATACATTCAATATGAAACACGCATCTTTTCTTCTCTTTTTACTGACTTCTTTTTTAGGGCTGGTGGCCTGCTCAAAATCTGCCGCCCCGACTTTGATGAACTACGAACAGTTTCTCGTCCGTGCCGATTCGTTGGCGCAATCCGGTGTCACTGATAGTACCATTACCGTTCGGTTACTGTCTGATCTGCACAATGAATATACTCAGGTGAAGGAACATTCCGGTGGAAGTCTGGTTCGCATAAAGCCTGCCGACAAGCGGAAACAATTTATGTGGGGAACATTCACCGCATTGATGATAGGCCTCAATGTATGGCTTTCCATCAAAGATATCCAGTTTTCCAAGGATCGCAAGCACCGCCGCTATCTCGTAAATTTGAGCGAGAACGAACAACGCCTGCGTAACAACGAACAGGAAAAGAATGAATTGCAGGAATGCCTGAAGGAAATGTCACTGACGGATGAGGAACGGGAAGAAGTACAACGGTCATTGATGAACCTTATGGAGCATGGCAATCACTTGTGCGAAGAGAACACATCCCTCCGTGCCCGCCTCAAGGACTACGAAAATCGTCCCGTGCCCCGCGAAGCGGAATTGCTGAAGGAACGGAACGAACGCATCAGTCTGCTTGATAGCCAGGTACAGGCTCTTACCTCCACATTGATAGACCGTGACGATGTGGTGGAACGCCTGCGCCGTCAGCCCAAATTCCTTTCCGATAAAGACTGGGAATATCTGTCTCAACTTGCCGACCGTGTGTACGATGGTTTTACCCGGCGACTCACAGAACGTTTCCCTTCGTTGACGCCTGCCGACTTGCAGCTTTGCCTGTTGATGCGCCTGCGCTTCATGAATGTACAGGTGGCTACGCTTATTGCCGTGTCGCCCGCTTCGGTTTCGCAACAGAAGTTCCGGTTGAAGAAGAGGCTGATGCAGGAGGATGGGGAGTTGTTTAAGAATGGGGAGACGGTGGATGCGGTTATTGGGGGATGCTGAGACCTGATGTATTGCGATGCATTTATTTCGTACTTCAAGTTTATACCTGTTTCTTTTCTTTACAAATATTTTCCGAAAACCTTTGTTTTGCGGAGGATTTTGGCTTCACTCGCTGAATGAACGTGATTCAGTCAGGGACTGAAAGCCTTTCACTCAGGGACTGAATGCCTTTCTGTTCCTGACTCATTGTTCCCCCTCTCAGAAGGTGTTCTGAAGGGGGTATAGGAAGGAGGGCAGACATGAAGAGGAAGTGGTAAAAAATGCGGAGATAAATCTTACACTTGTCTCTAATTGTTGCTTAAACAAATATTTTTTCATCTATTTTGGGGGTATATTTTCTAAATCGGCAATAAATATGGGAATAAATTGTTAATTTTGTACGTATATAATTGATGATGAATTATAGGAAATAAAAGATTTTTGTATTAAAAAAAAGATAATTAAGATATTAAATGTATGAATAAGCAGCAGCTTGCAAATAAAATATGGGCCTCGGCCAATAAGATGCGTTCTAAAATAGATGCCAATGAATATAAGGATTACATTCTTGGACTTGTGTTCTATAAATTCCTATCAGACAATGAAGTGAACTATCTTCGTAGTATCGGATGGAATGATGATGACATGACGGCTCTTGTAGAGGATTATGAAGACCCGGAAGCAACAATGATGATTGCTTATTGTAAAAATAACATTGGCTATTTTATTGAATATAAATACTTGTTCGGTACTTGGCTGCTACCCAACTCTAATTTCAGTGTGGCAGACCTTAGTGCCGCGTTGAATAGCTTCGACCGGCTAATTAGTCCAAACTACAAGCATGTATATGCCAACATCTTCAAGACGCTACAAGCCGGATTGAGTAAATTGGGGGAGAATCCTTCTTCTCAAACCCGTGCTTTGAAGGATTTGATTAAGCTCATTAAAGACATTCCTACCGATGGCAGTCAGGATTACGACGTGCTGGGCTATGTTTATGAGTATCTCATCAGTAATTTTGCAGCCAATGCCGGAAAGAAAGCCGGTGAATTCTACACTCCTCACGAGGTGGCAATACTGATGTCGGAAATTGTAGCAGAGCATCATAAGGATAAACAGCAAATTGAAATATATGACCCGACAAGTGGTTCCGGCTCTCTGCTGATTACCATTGGCAAATCTATTGGCCGCCATATCGCCGATAAAAACCAAGTGAAGTATTATGCTCAAGAGCTGAAGGAGAATACCTATAACCTTACCCGAATGAATCTCGTGATGCGTGGCATCAAGCCAGACAATATTGATACCCGTTGTGCTGATTCTCTGGATGAAGACTGGCCTTTGCAAACCATAGGTAGTGATATTGGTAAACCACTCTATGTGGATGCGGTTGTGTCAAATCCGCCTTATTCGCAGCATTGGGATGCCACGGATCGTGAACTCGATTCTCGTTTCAAGAATTATGGTGTCGCACCTAAAAGTAAAGCCGATTATGCTTTCTTACTTCACGAACTGCATCACCTCAAACCCGATGGCATTCTCACCATCGTACTGCCTCATGGAGTACTTTTCCGTGGCGATGTGGACGCAGATAGCGAAGGAGAAGGGAAAATCCGCCGGAATCTTATTGAGACTAATAATATAGATGCCATTATCGGGCTGCCGGCTAACATCTTTTTTGGAACAGGTATTCCCACACTGATTATGGTCTTGAAGCAGCATCGGGATAGTGACGATGTGCTTATTATCGATGCTTCCAAAGGATTTGTCAAGGAAGGCAAGAACAATAGACTCCGTGCCTGCGACATAAAGCGCATTGCCGATGCCATTTGTGAGCGTAAGCCTATTCCTGGTTTTTCTCGCCCGGTAAGCCGTGACGAAATCCGGCAGAATGGATATAACCTCAATATTCCTCGTTATGTGGATTCTTCGGAGGCTGCCGAACAATATGATATCTATGCTACTATGTTTGGTGGCATTCCCGAAAGCGAGATAGATAAATTGCAGACCTATTGGGATGCGCTGCCTTCACTTCGTGCAGACCTTTTCCAGCCCAAGGAGGACGGTAGTCCGTATGCCACGGTGAAGAATAAAGATGTGGCCAAGATTATTGAAGAGAATGCGGATGTGTGTAATTTGAAGCAAACCTTTGCGGATGCATTCTCCGATTTTAGCAATGTTCTTCACAGCCGACTGATTACAAATGTCAGTACTGTAAATGAACAAAATGAACAAGACGATATAGCCGACGATATATTTAACCGCCTAAAGCCGATTCCTCTGGTGGATAAATACGTCGCTTACCAAGCTCTTTCAGATAATTGGCAGGTGATAGCGGGCGATATAGAGACTATACAAAGTGAGGGAATTGATGCTGTGCGGATAGTAGAGCAGGCTTATAAACTTGTGAAGAAAGGCGATGAAGAGATAGAAGTGCCCGATGGATTGAAGGGACGCATCTTGCCGTTTGAATTGATACAACATGAAAAGTTTCAAGCTGAACTTGATGCTATCAGTGAAAAACAAGCTAAAGTAGAGGAAATTGCATCCTCGCTTGAAGAGCTGCGTGACGGCTTCACCGAAGAAGAAGGGCAAGCCTATCTGGATGAAGATGACAATGCCAAGTTCAATAAGAATGCCATAAAGGCAGATGCCAAAGCTAAAGGCGATGAAGTGGAACCGGAAACCAAAGCTAAACTGAAAGAGATTGTAAGTTTATGGGATAAAATCACTAAACTCAATAAGAATATCAAGGAGGATAAAGCTACATTGGTACAACTTACTATTGATGCCATAGAACATCTAAGCGATGAAGAGATAGAGTTCTTCCTGCACAAGAAGTGGATTGACCCGGTGTGTGGCGGTATTAATGGCACATTGGCATCTGTTTTTTCCGCTCTTGAGAAATCAGTCACGGCACTGGAAGCAAAGTATGCCTTGTCATATAATGAAATTGAAAACAATATTGTCGATGCTCAAAAAGAGTTGTCGGAATTGATTGGGCAGCTTACGGGTGATGAGTTTGCGGTGAAGGGTTTGCAGGAATTACAGAATAGATTAAAGGATTGAGGAGATGGCAGAACCGATAATAAGATTTAGGAATAATCATTCAGATTGGGATAGATTCGTAATTGATGATGTTTTTGAATTACGAAATGGATATACTCCATCAAAAAATGTAAATCAATATTGGGAAAATGGAGTAATTCCATGGTTTAGGATGGAAGATATACGCGCCAATGGAGGAATATTGTCCGATTCAATTCAACATATCACCCCTCAAGCTGTTAAAGGAGGTGGTTTGTTTGTTCCATATTCCATTATTCTTGCGACAACTGCGACAATAGGTGTTCACGCAATGGTAATTGCTGATTCGCTTGCGAATCAGCGATTTACGAATTTTTCAATTCGTAAATCGCTGATTGATAAATACGATTCGTATTTCATATACTATGCATTTTATAAGATTGATGAATGGTCTTTGAAAAACACCAATTCAGGAGGTCTGCTTTCTGTTGATATTAAAGGATTATTAAAACAACCATTCCTTACCCCATCTAAAACCGAGCAACAACAAATAGCCTCCTACTTTAAATCATTAGACGTTCTTATTCAATCAGTCACGAAGAAAATAGCTTCGCTCAAGCAATTGAAATCCGCTTCTCTTATTTCTATGTTTCCACAAGCAGGAGAAACGAAGCCTCGTGTCCGTTTCAAAGGGTTTGAGGAAGTCTGGAAGACAGTTCCTTTTGATATTGTTTTCCGTTATTTAAAAAGCAATACCTTATCACGCGCAGATTTAAATGAAACATTAGGAAGTGCTAGAAATATACATTATGGTGATATATTAATTAAATTTGGAACTTTGATTGATATTAGAAAAGACGATTTACCATACATTACAAATCATTTCTTAGCTAATCAGTTAACCAATAATTGTAAATTACAAAAAGGCGATATTATTTTTGCCGATGCAGCAGAGGATAGTACCGTAGGTAAATGTACGGAGATTGCATTCATTGGTGAGGAAAAAGTTGTAGCAGGATTACATACGATACCGTGTAGAACTTTATTTGAGTTTAGCGAGGGATATTTAGGCTTTTATTTAAATTCCCCTTCTTACCATAACCAATTATTACCACTTATGCAGGGTACTAAAATTTCCAGTATTTCAAAGTCTGCATTATTGAATACAAGTATCTCCTTTCCGAGCAATATTGCCGAGCAGTGTCAAATTGCCTCTTTCTTCTGTTCCCTTGACACACAGATATCCTTAGAGACTCAACGACTTGATAAACTTAAGCAAATAAAGTCAGCCTGTTTAGATAAAATGTTTGTATAACGGAACAATTCAATAAAATGGAAGAAAAGGATAAGAGCAATATCATCATCTATCAGAGTGAAGACGGACAGACACACATAGAGGTGCGGATGGACGAAGATACCGTATGGTTAACCCAACAACAAATGAGCGACCTTTACCAGACGTCTCGAACAAATGTGGTAGAACATATTAAGCACATTTATGAAGATGGTGAACTTGTAGAAGAAGCAACCTGTCGGAAAATCCGACAAGTTCGGCAAGAAGGAACACGCATGGTTGAAAGAGAAATACCTCACTATAATCTTGATATGATAATATCTTTAGGATATCGAATAAATTCAATTCAAGCCACTCATTTTCGTCAATGGGCGACGGCACGTCTTAAAGAATATATCATCAAGGGTTTCACTATGGATGATGAACGATTGAAGCAAACGGGAGGAGGAGGTTATTGGAAAGAACTGCTCGACCGCATACGCGACATTCGTTCATCAGAAAAAGTGATGTATCGACAGGTGCTCGATATTTATGCTACGGCGATTGACTATGACCCACGTTCTGATGTATCTATCGAATTCTTCAAAATAGTGCAAAACAAACTGCATTTTGCCGCTCATGGGCATACTGCCGCCGAAGTGATTTATGAACGGGCGGATGCAGACCAACACATGATGGGACTGACCTCTTTCAAGGGAGACCATCCTACATTGCGCGATGCCAAAATAGCGAAGAATTACTTAAGTGAAGAAGAATTGAAAGTTCTGAATAATTTAGTTTCCGGATATTTCGATTTTGCCGAAGTGCAAGCCATGAAGCATCGGATTATGTATATGAAAGATTATATTCAGCATCTTGAAGCAATCCTTTCCTCTACGGGAGAACAACTCTTGAATGGTTGTGGAACCGTCAGTCATGAGCAGGCCATGGAAAAAGCGGAAAAGGAATATAGGAAGTTTGATGTCCGTACACTTTCTCCCGTAGAACAAGCCTATCTGGATAATATAAAGGTATTGAACAAAAAAGTAAAAGGAAAGAAATAGTCTTGTATGTATAACCTTATAAATGACCAAAACTATATGCCAAACGACAATACGCAATTCTTCATCAAAGAAAGTGCTTTTGAACAGGCACTTGTTGATTTACTTCCCCACCACGGTTGGGAGAAGGAGGTAATGATGCAACCCAGTGAAGCAGATCTGATACAAAACTGGGCCAACATAATCTTTGATAATAATAGAGACATCAACCGGCTTGGCAATGCTACGCTCACCACAAGTGAGATGCAACAAGTCATCGACCAAGTGAATAGATGTGACAGTCCGTATGCCGTGAACAGACTTATTAATGGCGGGCAGGTATGTATCAAACGTGATAATCCTGTGGATACGAATAATTGTGGTAAAGAGGTATATCTCAAAATATTCGATGCTCGTGAAATCAGTGCCGGACAAAGCCGTTATCAGATAGTGCGCCAGCCCCGTTTCAGGGTTTCACACCCTTTAGGTGGAGACCGGCGAGGTGATGTTATGCTATTGATCAATGGCATGCCTGTTATCCACATTGAACTGAAACGTTCGAAAGTGGATGTGAGCCAGGCTACTTTTCAGATCAAACGCTACACCCACGAAGGTGTATTTGGCAGTGGCATTTTTAAGATGGTACAGATATTTGTTGCAATGACCCCTGAAGAGACGCTTTACTTTGCCAATCCCGGACTGGAAGAAAACTTCAAACCTGAATATTATTTTCATTGGGAGGACTTCAACAATACCATCGTTAGTGATTGGCGAAGAGTTGTATCCGACCTGCTAAGTATTCCTATGGCTCACCAGCTTGTGGGATATTACACCATTGCGGACGATAAAGACAAGACGTTAAAAGTACTTCGCAGTTATCAATATTTTGCTGTCAACAAGATAAGTGATGTGACCCATAAAACCAATTGGGACACGCACCAACATCGTGGAGGCTTCATCTGGCATACAACAGGCTCTGGCAAAACCATGACCAGTTTTAAATCGGCACAACTGATAGCTAACTCAGGCGATGCGGACAAAGTGGTATTCCTTATGGATCGTATTGAGCTGAGCATACAGTCGCTTGATGAATATCGTGGCTTTGCCGGAGAATCTGATGTAATACAAGACACACAGAATACTGCCATTCTGGTCAGCAAACTGCAAAGTACTGATAACGATGACCGCTTGATTGTAACCTCTATCCAAAAGATGTCGAATGTCAACAGCGAATATGGCATTTCACAGACTGAAATAGACAGCATCGGACGTAAACGATTGGTATTTATCATAGACGAATGTCATAGAAGCGTATTTGGCGATATGCTTATCAACATTAAGAATACATTTCCTCGTGCGTTACTTTTTGGCTTCACTGGTACACCGGTGTTTGAAGAAAATGCCCACAACGAAATCATGACCGAAACGCTTTTCGGCGATATGCTTCATAAATACACCATTGCCAATGGCATCCCCGACCATAACGTACTTGGTTTTGACCCTTATCGCATAAACACCTATGATGACAACGAGCTACGCGAAAAAGCTGCATTTGCTCAGTTAAGAGTGAAGCGCATTGAAGAGATTGAGGGTGATGAGGAGAAAATGGCAATTTACAATAAATTTGTCAATGAGTTGCAGATGCCCAAAACTTACACTGAAGGCGGTGAGACAAAACATGGTATAGAATATTATCTTCCCAATGATATTTATCAACAGCCCATTCATCATCAAGCCGTAGCGGCCGATATTATAAAAAGTCGTAGCCAGCTAAGCAAGAACGACAAGTTTCATGGAATACTGGCTACACAAAACATACCGGAAGCTATAGCTTACTATAAACTATTCAAAGAGCAATATCCTTCGTTGAATGTGGTAACTGTGTTCGACAATAATATCGACAATTCCAATGAAGGAATTGCCAAGGAAGATGCATTACTGGAAATACTTAAAGATTATAATGATAAATATCACACCTCTTTTCAGCTTTCTACTTACGCGAAATATAAGAAAGATGTGGCAAAACGATTGGCTCACAAAAAGCCCTATCTTAGTATAGAGCATGACCACAATCAGCAGATAGATTTACTCATTGTGGTTACGCAGATGCTTACCGGCTACGATTCAAAATGGGTGAATACGCTCTATGTGGATAAGTTGATGAAGTATGTGGACATCATCCAAGCTTTCTCGCGTACCAACCGCTTGTTTGGACCTGATAAACCTTTTGGCATTATCCGTTACTACACATTCCCATACACTATGCAGCAGAATATTAACGATGCGCTTGAAGTATATGTGGATCGCCCGCTTGGTGTGTTTGTAGATAAGTTGGAAAGTAATTTGGTTAATATCAATCAACGTTTCCTGCATATACGCGACATATTCCAATCACACCGGATAGCCAACTTTGAGCGGTTGCCTGATACTCGTGAAGACCGCAATATGTTTGCTAAGGACTTCAGTCAGATGACTCATCTACTCGAAGCTGCTAAACTGCAAGGATTCTTATGGGATAAAGTCGAGTATGAATTTCAGCATGGTGATACTTATACCCATGTAAGAATGGAGCTTGATGAACAGACCTACTTAATTTTGTTACAACGCTATCGCGAGTTGTTTGAAGGTAGAGAAGGTGGCGGTGAAGCCAACGATTTCGACTATCCTATCGATACTTATATCACTGAAACCGGTACGGGCACCATAGATGCGGAATATATCAACTCGAAGTTTGTGAAGTTCATCAAAAACCTTTATACTACCGGTCCTGGCAGCGAACTTACGAAAGAGGCCTTTAAAGAGCTGCATAAAACATTCGCCTCACTTTCGCAGAAAGACCAACGAACGGCGATGGTGATACTGCACGACATTCAATCGGGTGATTTGCATCTTGCCCCAGGCAAAACTATCTATGACTATATCGCAGAATATCAACTCCGTGAGCTACACAAGCAGATAATGATTTTAGTAGAAGCTACAGGTATAAATGCCAGTCAGTTGGAACATATCATGAACAGAGGCATTACGGAACAAAACTTAAATGAGTATAGTCAATTTGATAATCTGAAGTTAACCTTGAATATGGCTAAGACTCGTGAGTTCCTTACCAAAACAGAAGGCTCGGAAGTTCCTGCACGCATGGTTATGCCCAAAATTGATAAGATACTTAGAGAGTTTATCCTTGACGGAAGCTGTAGAGAGCGTATCTTAAAAGCTTATCTGAATGAAGATGAAAATTACTCTACTGATACAATCAATCAGGAATCATTAACGGGACAATCCGTTGAGGTTTTAGAAAATTCACAAGAAACCGAAAGAGAGCAGTCTTTCGACATTGATGTCGTAAAAGCAAAAATAAAAGATATACTGACAACGACTTTAAGTGGAGTACTTCCGCAAATGCGTCCCATAGAAGAAGTGCTAAATAGCGTATTCTATGTGATTGGCAAGGAATCCGTCGAGTCGCTTGACAATGTGGGGTTGTTCATCAATAGGGCTTTCAACAATCTATATGGAAAGAAAGTAACCATAGTAGATAAGTTTGTGGCATTCAATTTGCTTGTGACCAAATATGAAGCTTACCTTAAAAAACTATATTACTTGATGCATAACAGTGGTGTACCTGCACGAAACGAAGGTGAGGATGTGACATGGAAAAATGTAATCTATGCTCATAGATGCCTTTGGAACTTGAAATTTAGTACCGATGCAGCCAAACAGCAATTGTATCAATACCTAATGTTGATTAAGGGTTGGCGTAATGATGAATCGCATATTTCGCCTACTGCTTCTGAACAGGAAGTAGATACTGCCATCAGTATAATCATTTCAATGTATTTCTATGCTACAGGAGCCTCTATCACCGATTTGGAAATGGCAGGCCATGATGTAGAAATGATTGTACCTGAATCTACGCCACACCATAGTTGTAGACTTTACTCCGTTACTAATGATGAAAAATATTCTGGTGTAGCTGCGGAATCTATTGATATCAGAGAATTGCCGGAAGAAAAGCGAATTGAAATACTCAAGAAATGCATTGTTAAACTTTTAGGATATAATCCTAAAAAATCGGCTTTCTCCAAGCAACGGCACTGGGAAGCAATTTACCGTATAGCAGCTGACAAAGGATTCATTATCGATGGTGATTACACTTATTTTAAAAGAATTATTGATGAGATGCAACTATCAAATATTCCTGTGCCTTTTAATATGGACTTATTGGAACGATTAAATCAAGGTATTTATGCAAAGAATATTGGAGATTGGTCACCTGAAGGTCTTGACGGGAAAAAGCTTCAGGAGTACAAAGACATCAAAAGCTGTGCCGATGCGTTCAGTAAAATAGTAGATGAAAATATTCAGCAAAAAGATAATCTTTAAAAATGTATGGCAGCGGTTGAAGTATATGATAAAGATTTGAAATATTCACTGACTGTATTGATTATGCAATTATGAATGGCTATTTCCTTGTTGTAGAGACTACTTTGAATGCCACCATTCATTATCAGTGCTTTATACCTCTTACTTGTAGAGATTGTCACATTATTTTCGTTTCCCCTGTTTCTTTATCTTTTCCCTCTTGTAGAGATGCGTGTTTTATAACATGCTGTCTATGAGGGGGATGTTGAAAATGATTGTAGATGCCATTTCTTTGTTTTCTCTTGCTTTCCACCCTAACTTTGCAACATCGAATTTGAGAAAAGCGGATGGCTGAATCGTTGAGGCCTCACGATGAAAACTTCCGCTTCTCGGGTGAGACAAGAGAAATCAGATATACATTATTAATTAATCATTTAAAAACATTATTATTATGGCATTTTACAAGAAATTTCAATCGAAACTGAATGATTTGTGGTATCCGAAAGCAATTACTACCGGTACACCTATTACTACTGACAAGGTAGCGGACAAACTGTCCTTGCTCTCTACTGTCACCCGCGGTGACACATTTGCCGTGCTGAAAAACCTGGGAGGCGTAATGGCTGACTATATGGCCATGGGGCGTACGGTGAAGATTGAGGGCGTAGGGACTTTCTACTATACAGCTGCTACGAACAAGAGGGGAGTTGCCACACCTGGTGAGGTGAACTCCGGACAGATTAATGGCATACGTGTACGTTTCATTCCCGAGGTGAAACGTAGCAGCGGCAAGCAGGTTACCACCCGCTCTATGGTGGATGTTGATGTTGACTGGACGGATCTAGAGAAGCTTGCCAATGGCAGCACTACCAGTGACAACACTGAGGGTGGCAATCCCGGTGGCGGTTCCGGTGAAGGTGGTCTGGATGAAAATCCGTTAGGATAACCTTCCCCCCGTGCTTCGTTAACCTCCGTTTTTGGAGCATCCGACTTGTGATAAATGGTTCCCGTACAGCCCCTTCCGGCAGTACGGGAACTTTTGTTTTAGCATCTTTTATCATTTTTTTCTGCCTTTCTTCTATAAATATTCGCTAATTTCGGACGATTTTTTGTAAAACAGACCGAATAACTAATAATTTATAATATGGAAAATCTCAACACAGCGCTTCTGCTGATGGTAGTAGGTATGACGACAGTGTTCGCTATCCTGCTGATTGTAATCTACTTAGGTAAAGGACTTATTCTTCTGGTAAACAAGTACGCCCCCGAAGAGGTGGTGCCGGATAAGAAAGGTGCGCAAGGTCCTGCCGCAATTCCCGGAAACATTTTGGCTGCTATCAGTGCCGCTGTAACAGTGGTGACACAAGGCAAGGGTAAAGTAGCCAAGGTCGAGAAAATAAAATGATAATCTTTAATAAAAAACACACACCTATTTATTTAGTATGAAAAAGGAAATTAAGTTCAGCCTGGTTTTCAGGGACATGTGGCAGAGTGCCGGAAAATATGTGCCCCGCGTAGACCAGCTGGTGAAGGTTGCTCCCGCTATTGTTGAGATGGGCTGTTTTGCCCGCGTAGAAACCAATGGCGGAGGTTTTGAACAGGTAAATCTATTGTTTGGTGAAAATCCTAATAAAGCTGTACGTGCATGGACGAAGCCGTTCCACGAAGCCGGTATACAAACTCACATGTTGGACCGTGCACTGAACGGTCTTCGCATGAGTCCCGTACCTGCCGATGTGCGTAAGCTGTTTTATAAAGTGAAGAAAGTGCAGGGGACGGACATTACACGTACATTCTGTGGACTGAACGATACCCGTAACATTATTCCTTCCATCGCTTACGCTAAAGAAGCCGGAATGATTTCCCAATGTTCGCTCTGTATCACCCATTCGCCCATCCATACAGTAGAATATTACACCAATATGGCGTTAGAGCTCATCAAGGCGGGTGCTGATGAAATCTGTATCAAGGATATGGCAGGTATCGGACGTCCGGTATCGCTGGGCAAGATTGTGGCTAATATCAAGGCTGCACATCCTGAAATTCCTATTCAATATCATAGTCATGCAGGTCCCGGTTTCAATATGGCAAGTATCCTCGAAGTTTGCGAGGCTGGTTGCGATTATATTGACGTGGGCATGGAACCGTTGTCATGGGGTACGGGACACGCTGACTTGCTGAGTGTGCAGGCTATGCTGAAAGATGCAGGTTTCCAGGTTCCTGAGGTGAATATGGAAGCATACATGAAGGTGCGTGCATTGATTCAGGAATTTATGGATGACTTCCTCGGTTTGTATATCAGTCCGAAGAACCGCTTGATGAACTCCTTGTTGATCGGTCCGGGACTTCCGGGTGGTATGATGGGTAGCTTGATGGCTGACTTGGAGTCCAATCTGGAATCTATCAATAAATATAAGGCGAAACGTAACTTGCCGTTTATGACGCAGGATCAGTTGCTTATCAAGCTGTTCAATGAAGTGGCTTACGTATGGCCGCGCGTAGGTTATCCTCCGTTGGTAACTCCGTTCAGCCAGTATGTTAAGAATCTGGCGATGATGAACGTGATTGCTATGGAAAAAGGCAAGGAACGTTGGGGTATGATTGCTGATGATATCTGGGATATGCTGTTAGGTAAAGCTGGTAAATTGCCGGGTACGCTGGCTCCCGAAATCATTGAGAAAGCCGAACGTGAAGGCCGTAAGTTCTTTACCGGAAACCCGCAGGATAATTATCCGGATGCGCTCGATAAGTATCGCAAGATGATGAAAGAGAACAAATGGGATTTGGGTGAAGATGATGAAGAACTCTTCGAATATGCCATGCATCCGGCACAATACGAAGCATACAAGAGTGGCAAGGCGAAAGAAGACTTCCTGGCAGACGTGGAAAAACGGAAGGCGGAACTAAACAAATCCCCGCTGGATGATGCCAAACCAAAGACACTTACCGTACAGGTGGACGGACAGGCTTATCGCGTAACGGTAGCTTACGGTGATATTGATTTGCCGGCAGATGCTACAGCAAAAGTGGAAGCTCCTGTAGGCGAAGGTCAGGATGTGGTTGCTCCGTTGGAAGGAAAATTCTTCCTGACGAAGAATGCGCAGGAAACTCCGTTGAAGGTGGGCGACAAGGTGAAGAAAGGTGACTTGCTTTGCTACATCGAAGCTATGAAGACGTATAACGCCATCCGTGCCGATTTCGACGGAACAGTTACTGCTATTTGTGCTACTCCGGGCGATACCATTTCAGAAGATGATGTATTAATGAAGATAGGATAACGCAGCATGGAAGATATATTTGGAAGACTCTACGGTATGACGGCCTTCAGCAATATCATTGAAGACCCGTCGTTTCTGGTGATGTATGCCATTGCTTTCATCCTGCTGTATCTGGGTATCAAGAAGCATTACGAACCGTTATTGCTGGTACCTATCGCTTTCGGTGTGCTCATCGCCAACTTTCCCGGTGGCGAAATGGGTGTCATTCAGGCGGATGAAAACGGAATGGTAATGGTAAATGGGGCGTTGAAGAACATCTGGGAAATGCCGTTGCATGAAATTGCACACGACTTGGGATTGATGAACTTCATCTATTATATGTTGATTAAGACAGGTTTCCTGCCCCCCATCATCTTTATGGGTGTGGGTGCTTTGACGGACTTTGGACCGATGCTCCGTAATTTGCATCTTTCCATCTTCGGGGCGGCAGCGCAGTTGGGCATCTTTACAGTACTGTTGTGTGCAGTGATGATTGGTTTTACACCGCAGGAAGCAGGTGCTCTCGGTATCATTGGTGGTGCTGATGGTCCGACTGCTATTTTTACTACTATCAAGTTGGCTCCGCATTTGTTGGGCCCGATTGCTATTGCCGCTTATTCTTACATGGCGTTGGTCCCGGTGATTATTCCGTTGGTAGTGAAATTGTTATGCTCTAAGAAGGAGCTGATGATCAATATGAAGGAACAGGAAAAACTCTATCCCTCGAAGACGGAAATCAAGAATCTGCGTGTACTGAAAATTATTTTCCCGATAGCAGTGACTACGGTTGTCGCTCTCTTTGTACCGACGGCAGTGCCTTTGATCGGTATGTTGATGTTCGGTAACCTGATTAAGGAAATCGGTGCGGATACCAGTCGTTTGTTTGATGCAGCTGCAAATAGCATTATGAATGCGGCAACTATTTTCTTAGGACTGAGTGTAGGTGCAACTATGACAAGCGAAGCGTTCCTGAATTGGACGACTATCGGTATTGTAGTGGGTGGTTTCCTTGCGTTTGCACTTTCTATTTCAGGTGGTATCTTCTTTGTGAAGCTGTTCAATCTGTTCAGCAAGAAGAAGATCAATCCGCTGATTGGTGCAACGGGACTGAGTGCTGTGCCTATGGCAAGTCGTGTATGTAATGAGATTGCTACGAAGTATGATCCGAAGAACCATGTGCTGAATTACTGTATGTCCAGTAATATCTCCGGTGTTATCGGTTCGGCGGTAGCTGCGGGTGTATTGATCTCATTCTTGGGATAAGGAGAATAGATACGCGGACGACGCGGATTGAGGCGGACGAACGCGGACTCTTTTTCAGGCGCGGATTACACGGATTCTTTTGTTGCAATAAAAGAATCCGTGTAATCCGCGCCTGAATCTTTATTCACTAATCACTTTCCTGTATTCTGCCACTGCCATTTTCTCTGCCAGATATGCATTAATCAGGTTCGTATGCGCCTGTGTCCATGATAATTGTGCGGACAAGACATCTGCCATGCTGGATTTTCCTTCGTTATAAGAGAAAGTGACAAGGTCCAGGTTCTCTTCGGCAAGATCCATATTTTCCTTTGCTGTCTTTACTTGTTGCTCTGTTTCCGTCAGTTTTGTGGTGGCGGCGGAGAGTTCTTCAAGAATATTATCAGTGATATAACTTTGTTGCAGCTTCTGGATACCAATGAATGCTTTCTGTTGCCGGTTTGTCTTGAAACGCGCCCCCCAACGGAAGATGGGGATACTGACGTTTACTCCGGCTACAGGCGTATGGGGGATTTCCTGTCCCATGTACGTGATACCGGTATCCCAACCTGTGGCAAGGAACATGCTTACCTGAGGATTGTACTTGCTGAGGGCGGCATGGCGTTGTGCTTCACTTCGGACTATGTTTACCGTTGTGCTGGCATAATCGGCACGGCGTGGAAGTACATCGTCAAGTCCAAGAATGTCGACGGGTTCACTGGCTATACTGATTTCACTTAGGCTATCTACAGGGGTATTGGGTGCTACTCCCATCAGAATGTTCAGTTGTTGCAGAGCAAGGGTATAGTTCTGGCGGGCCTTGATATACTGCAATTCAGCTTCTTTCTGGCGGGTGGAAATCATCAGCAGGTCTGTACGACTGATAGCGCCATCGTTGAAACGATCCTGAATAATATCGTGCTGCTTCTTTATTATATCCTGAAATGTAGCAGCAGCCTCAAGACTGGCATAGGCGGCTGAAGCATTCCAGTAAACGGCATCGCTTTGATAATGAATTTGATCGAGAGTCAGTTCTGTGGTGAGCTGGCTTAATTCTTCATCAGCCTGCGCCATACGTTTCTGGGCTATCAGAGAACCACCGGTATAGAGGGGTTGTGCCAAAGTTGCGAGTGCCTGATAGGTGTAGGGGCGGTATTCACCTTTCGGACTGTTCCACTTATCCAGGTGGTTGAGGTTGGCGGTACCTTCGGCTGTGATGTCTATTTGTGGCAGGAAGCCGGTATTTGCTATTTTTCGCGCTTCAGTGCTTGCCATGGTTTTCAGGCGCTGCTGTTTCAGCACCTGGCTGTAGGCTTCTACTTTGTCACGATATGCTTCGCGGCTGAGGTATTGCTGCGCTCCGGCATTAATGCCGAAGCAACAGAGTAGGGTGATTATGAATATCTTCTTCTTCATGATTACTTGTATTTCTTCTTTTCACTCTTTTATCTTATGTATCGCGCAATATGCCACCGGAAGCACGAACAGCGTCAATGCTGAGGCTACCAGCAGACCACCCATGATGGTTGCCGCCATACCACCGAACATAGCGTCGAATAGCAACGGCAACATACCCAGAATCGTAGTTCCGGACGCCATGGCTACAGGTATGATACGGCTGGTTGTAGCACTGATTACGGCATTTAGGGGGGCTTTTCCGGAAGCTGCTTCTATATCGATCTGGTCTACCAATACAATTGCATTCTTGATATTCATACCAATCAATCCCAGTAGGCCGAGAACTGAGAAAAAGTCGAATGATTTACCAAGCAAGATTAATCCCAGTACGATTCCGATAAAGATAAGCGGCAACATCAATAGGATGACAATTGGCTTGCGGTAGGTCCTGAACAGGAACAACAGGGTGATGAACATCAGGAAAAACGTCAATGGCATATTAGCTGCCAATGCTGCATTACTTTCTGCCTGGCTTTCCTGTTCACCAAAATACTTCATGGTGTATCCTTCCGGTACCTGAATTTCTTCTTGCACTTCTTTCCATATCTTATTGAATGCTGCTATGGCATTTACTCCCCGGCGTGGATCGGCTTGCGCCATCATTACCATCTGACGGTTATAGTCTTTCACATTCGAGAACTTATATTGGAAATCAAATTCACTGACTACTTGTTCCAGGGTAGTGGTTTCCTGTGTTGTTCCGAATACGGGTAGTGTACGCAGGTCGTTGATGCGGAAAGAATCGACTGTGTTATCCTTTAGCAGGATGGGCAGCACCTGATCGCCTTCACGATATTCACCTAATGTCATACCGCTTGTACCGATCTGAATGCTCTGTGCCATACTTTGCCGGGAGACACCTAACGGTTGGGCACGTTCCGGACTGTAAACGGGTTTCCATACAGGAATCTTATTCCCCCATGAATTGCGTATGTTGATGAGATCATTATCCCGATGCATGATTTCCAGGACTTTGTTGGTCAGCATCACCAGTGAATCGACATTATTACCGATAAAGCCGATTTCAATGGCGGCGTCTACCGCAGGCGATAGCTTAAACAAAGTGGTACGGGTAATGGCATTCGGATAGTTTGCCTTCATATACTGGTCGAAGTTCTCTTCGTATTCCTTTGTATATTTACTGTCGGTCAGTTCGATAAGTATATTGGCAAAGTTGGGCTTGGGACCGACGGAAGTAGATGCCAGATAGTAACGTAACGGCGTACTTCCGAATGTGGTGGATATTCGTTTCACTTCCGGTTGTTGCAGGAGGTGCGCTTCCACCTGTTTCATTTCCTTTTCCACGTCACGGATGCTGTAACCGTCCGGATAGAATATATCGGCGCGGAAATAGGGCTTATCCAGTGAGGGGAAGAAGTTTTGCGGCATCATTCCCATGATGACCAGTGAGATGATAAACAGGACTACCATACTACCCAGTGTAAGAGTCTTCTTTTTGATAAGTACTCCGAGGATAGAGGCGAACTTGTGATAGAAAGGTTTATCATACGGGTCTTTATTGGCATCGCCGGATTTGGCTTTCAGAATAAAGTTACCGAAAGTGGTGGTTTGTGTGAGTGCCAGTATCCAGCTTAATCCCAAAGAAATGGCAAGTACGACAAACAGGGGTTTCACGATTTCCGCTACGGCAGAAGGGGCGAGGTACAACGGCAGGAATGAACAAATGGCGATGAACGTAGCGCCAAGTAATCCCCATTGCGGTCCGGTAGCTCCATCTATCAGTGCCTTTCGCCGGTCTATACCTCGGGCGATGGCTATTTGCGCATTGTCTGTCACTACGATAGCGTTATCCACCAGCATACCCATGGCGATGATGAAACCTGCCAGGGAAGTACGGTTCAGTCCTACCCCCATGAAGGACATGATGAGCAGCGTGCCGCCAATGGTAAATAGCAGCGAACTGCCGATCAGTATACCTGCGCGCAGCCCCATCACCAGCATGATGATGACAATTACAATGAGGAGGGATTCTATCAGGTTAATGATGAAACCATTATTTGCTTCCTGAGCTATGACATTTTCCGGATACAGACTTTCCAATTCCAACCCTACCGGAATAAGGGGAAGAAGTTCAGCCAGTTTCTGATCTACCAGTTCTCCGGTCTTTACTACATCCTTCGTCGGGTCGGTGGAAACACCGATACCTATGGCACGCTTCCCGTTGACGTGCATAATGTTGCCGGGAGGATCCATATATCCTTTTTCAATGACGGCAATATCGCCCAGTTTCACCTGTCCGCCCGGAGTGGTAATCACTTGGTTCCGGATGTCATTGACGGTGGTATAGGTTCCGTTGGCTACAATGCGCAGTTGTTGTTCACCGGCATTGATTTCACCTGTATTGATAATTTGGTTTTGCGATTGTAACAGGCTTGCTACTTGCTTCGGATCTATACCCATACCGGCCAGTTTATTGACGGATATATAGATATTCACCACCTCGGTTTGTGTACCGAACAAGGCTACTTTCATTACCCCGTCAGCAGTGATAACCTGGGTTTTGATACGTTCTGCCCAGTTGCGCATTTCTTCGTAAGAGAAACCGTCATCGCCTACCAGACCATAATAGATGCCGAATACATCGCCGAAATCGTCCGATACCGTGGGAACGGAAGCGCCGGCGGGTAGTTGCGGTTGTATGTTGAGCACCTTGCGGCGCAGTTCGTCCCACTTCTGCGGAATGGATTCTGCGGAAAGGGAAGGTTGAAGCTCGAATGTTATCTTGGATAGTCCGTACATGGACTCCGACTTGATTTTATATGCACCACTCATCGACTGTATCTCGCGGGAGATCGGTTCGGTGATCAGTCGTTCTACTTCTGCCGGTTCTGCCCCCGGATAGCGGGTCATAATGACCGCTGACTTGATGACGAAGGGTGCATCCTCTTTCTTTCCCAACCGGCCGAATGATAGTATACCGCCGATTAGCAACACAGCCAGGAAGAAATATACAATCTTGGTGTTGTCTAATGCATATTTAGATAGGTTCATAATGCTGAATGTTTAGGTTTTATTGGAGATATTCATTAAACGGACTGTAGAATAGGTATTCACCGGTCTGTAGAATGAGTATTCAACGGTCTCAATCGATAATCTTCACCGTCTGCCCATCTACCAGTTGATGCACTCCGGCAATCACAATAGTTTCTCCTGGCTGTACACCGGCAGAGATAAGAGCATTGGCTTCTCCGGTAGGAGAGTATACGGTTACTTCCCGCTTGTTTACCTTATTATCCTTTACTACCCACACATAGGTTTTCTGGTTCTCGCTTTCACCGAATATGGCACTGAGCGGAATATTCACAAGCTTTTCTTCCAGGAAGGGAGCTACGTCCGAAGCCAGCTTGATTTTGCACGTAAATCCCGGTTTCACATCGTATAGGGAACGGTTGAAAGCAGGATCTTCAATCGTAATAGTTACCGGGATACCTGTTCCGGCTGTAGAAATGTCCAGATATTCTTCCAACTGTGCGTTGAACACCATGTCCGGATAGGTGTCGAAAACCACTTTGAATGTTACATCTTTTGCACGAAGCAGATACAGATAATCATCCGGCACGGTGAATTTGATGCGGAGCTTCTGTGTATTCACCAATTGTACGATGCCTTCCCCGGAATTCACGCGCTGATAGTTTTCTACCAGACGTTTTTCAATAGAACCGTCGAAGGGAGCGGTCAGTTTGGTATCCCGCATATTATTGCTGGACAGTTCATAAGCTGACTTTGCCTTTTGATAATTGGCAACGCTGATTTCATATTCCTGCACGGAGATAGCCTGGCGTCCCAACAGGCGTTTGTTACGTTCCACCTGTGCTGCGGCAGTCTCGTAAGCGGCTTTGTCGGCGGCGTATTGCAGGGAAATGTCACGCGGATCAATGGCGGCGATCAGCTGTCCCTTCTTTACCCGCTGACCTTCTACCACAGGCAGATTTATGACCTGTCCGCTGACACGGAAGGCCAGTTTCACGTATTCTACGGCTTCTACAATACCGGAGAAGTCTTTCCGGATGACCGATTGGGAGCTGGCGGTAGCTGTCTTGACGGGTCGGATCAGCGTGGCATCGCCCTCTTTCTTGTGCCCGCATGATGTGGCAAGCAGCATCACGCTGATGGCGAACAAATAGATTTTCTTCATACTAATGTATAGTTGTTCGTTTAGGTATAGAAACATAAAACCGGAAAAACAGATAATTGTTCTCCCGGTTTATTTTGTTACGCGTTGTTAATGATACAGGCTTCTACTCCTCTATCCTGAGCAACAAATCGGTGCCCAATTTGAGCTTATAAACGTTTTTATATACTTGTATGTTCAGTTCTTCTCCGGCAATAAGTGAAATATTTATTTCTTTGCCTACATGCATATGAAGTGTACGTCCCTGATAATTTATCTGGAAGGAGTAACTGTTCCACTTCTCTGGAATGACTGGGAAGAAAGAGAGTATGCCCTCCAGAATCTGCATCCCGGCAAAGCCTCGTACAATGGCAAGCCAACTGCCCGGCATACTGGTGATATGCAGTCCTTGGTGAGTTTCGTTGTTGTAATCATCCAGGTCGAGACGGGTGGCATGCAGAAAGAGCCGGTAAGCCTTTTCCACTTCGCCAATGCGGGCGGCAAGAATGGAGTGGATGTGCGGGGAAAGTGAAGATTCATGCACCGTCATTGTTTCATAGAAATCGAAGTTACGGCGGACGGTTTCCTTGTCGAAATTGAAGTAATACAGATATAGGCCCAACAATACATCACTTTGTTTGATGTAGCATGAACGAAGAATACGATCCCAGGACCAATGCTGATTGATGGGGCGTTCTTCGGGTGGAATGGCATCGGTACTGTTCAGTTCCTTATCCAGAAAACCGTCATTTTGTACAAAGATCCCCAGTTCTTTATCTTCCGGCAGATACATACGGTTGATGATGTCGCGCCAGCGTTCAGCCTCTTCTTGTTGGCGGAGGTTGGTGACACGGCGTACACGGGCATATTCGTCGGGGTATTCTCCGGCAATGATTTCAAGGTAGTTAAGTGTCATCTGCAGGCACTGCACACACGAGTAATTGGTGTACCAGTTGTTATCCACGTTGTTTTCGTACTCATCCGGTCCGGTTACACCCAGTATCACATATTTCTGTTTTGGTTTGGAGAAAGATACACGCTGGCTCCAGAAGCGGGAGACGGCAATCATTACTTCCAGTCCGTATTTGGCTACATAATCTTTGCTGCCCGTGATTGCAGCATGCTGTGCAATGGCATAGACGATGATATTATTGCGGTGTATTTCTTCAAAGGTAATTTCCCATTCGCTGTGGCACTCCTCACCGCTGTAAGTAACTTGCGGGAAGAGGGCGGCACCCTCTTTGAAACCCAGTTTACGGGCATTCTCTATCGCTTTCGGCAGTTGGTTATAACGGTATATCAACAGATTTTTCACAATCTCCCTCGGAGTAGAGAGTAGGAAGAACGGTACACAACAAAGTTCCGTATTCCAGTATGTGTTTCCGCCGTATTTTTCACCAGTGAATCCTTTCGGACCGATATTCAGGCGCGGATCATCACCGCGGTACGTTTGGCATAGTTGAAAGATGTTGTACCGGATACCCTGTTGTGCTTCCGGATCGCCTTCGATAACCACATCCATTTCTTTCCATATATTGGCCCAGGCTTGCTGATGATCGTTTTCCAGCTTATCCCAGCCGTCTATTTTAGTCTGACGGGCTTTGGCGATGGAATGATCTATCAATTCCTGGCGTTCATCATAGAGCGACGAACTTATAACGGTATATTTGATGAGCATTACGTTGTCTCCCGGTTTCACATCTGCCCCGATACTGAATCCGGTTTGTTTCTCCTTTTCAATGCGTATTGGGTTCGAGGTGGCTTCTTTGCCATTCTTGAAGAACTGATAGGTCATGGCATAGCACACTTGCGCATCTTCCCGCCGGGTTTGCGTCCATAGATAAGCACAATCCTTTGTGACGCCGGAACGGAGGATATTCCATATCTTCTCGTTCGGATCATCGTCCTTATTGACTATGACTGCATCCAGGGAGGGAATCAGTGATATTCTTCCCGTATAATTAATGGAGGTGACGCTGTATTTTATCAGGCATAAATCGGGGTGAGCCATATTGTTGATGTGCTCCACATGGATGCGCAGTTGGTTTCCCCTGGGAGAAGTCACTTCAAAATCGCGGTAGGAGATACCCGCTTTCATATCGAGCCTGCGGCTGAAGCTGTTCACGTCCCATTGTGCCAGATCCAGTTCTTCGTCGATGAGGCGCAGACTGACGCGTGCCCAGTCCGCTGCATTGGGGATGCGGGTGTAGAAAGCGGGAAAGCCGTTCTTCCACCAGCCTACACGCGTTTTATCAAGAAAGGTAATACCGGCAACGAATGAACCGCGATACGAATCGCTTGAATAAGGCTCTTCAAAATTTCCCCGTTGGCCGAAGCGACCGTTCCCCAGGCTGAATATACTTTCGGACATTCGCAGATTGTCAGCGTGAAAGTTATCTTCAATAATATTCCATTCATCGGTTTTAAGGTATCTTTTCATGGTGTGTATCTCAATGGTGATTATGGCGGTAAAGATAAACAAATAAACGGATAAACGGCAAGAAAGTATGACAAAAGTAGATGAAGGGGGAGTGATAAGGTGATAAAGTGGCAAAGTGATAGAGTGGTAAGGTGATAGAGTGATAAAGTAGCCGCGCTATATATCACAGAGTGTTGTTCCACTATCACTTTGCCACTTCATCACTTTACCACCCTTTTTATAAGGATTATGCTTTTGCTTGTTCTCCTTTGGTCTCTTTGATTAAATATACACAAACGGCACCGATAATCAACATCACGCCTGCCATGACAAGCATATTTATTTCAGGCGGTAACATGCCTTTCGGGGTGAACAGAGCCAGAATACTACCACCCAGCGTAGCAGCTACAATCTGCGGAATACAGATCGTTCCGTTGAACAGTCCCAGGTAGGTACCCATGTGTCCGCCGCTTAGAGCATTGGTCAGGATGGTGAAAGGCAATGCCAGCATAGCTGCCCATGCGCAACCGATAAGCAGGAAGGAGATGAACAATACATATTGATTGTGAACGAAATACGTGGAGATGAAACCTATTCCACCCAAAACAAGACTGAGTGAGTAGATCTGTTTTCGGTTCTTGAACATCGGGATACATACAGCCCAGAGTACAGAACCGATGGCTTGTACGGCAAACAATACGCCTACCCAGTCGGCAGCATTCTGATATTGGATACTCTTAGTGTCCAGCACTATTTTGCTTGCACCGTTCACCACAGTTTCAACGGTAGGAGCATCGAATACATTGGCAGCTACACTACCATTGGTATAGGTCCACATGAACATGAAAGCAAACCAGCAGAAGAACTGAACTAAACCTACCGTCCAGAAAGCTTTCGGTGCTTTCACCAGTAGTTTCACCATATTGATCTTTTCCTTTTTTTCCTCTTCGGTGATGCCATGGTATTCCGCATATTCGGCAGGTGGCATTTCTTTCACCTTTACCGTGGTGTAGATGACACAAAGTATCAGAATGGCTGCTCCGATATAGAAGGAATAGATAACCGAGTCGGGAACTACACCTTGGGGAGCTATGTTGCTGATGCCTATCCATGTAAAGATGAACGGGAACAGGAAACCTACCAAGCTACCGGCATTGCACAGGAAACTCTGGATAGAGTAGGCAAGGCCTTTCTGCTTTTCGTTTACCATGTCGCCCACCATCATTTTGAATGGCTGCATCGCCATATTGATGGATGTATCCAGAAACATCAACGATACTAATCCGAATATCATTGCCGTGCTGACTGCCATACCGAAACTACCGGCATTCGGCAGTAGGCACATTACCAGTACGGCTACCAGTGAACCGACAAACAGGTAAGGAATACGTCGTCCGAAGCGTGTCCACGTTTTGTCGCTTGCAGCACCTACGATGGGCTGCACGATGATACCTGCCAATGGTGGCAATATCCAGAAATAACTCAAATTGTGCGGGTCTGCACCCAATGTCGCAAAAATACGGCTGATGTTCGCACTCTGCAAAGCATATGCGATCTGTACGCCAAAGAAGCCGAAGCTGATATTCCACAACTTCCAAAAGCTCAAATCAGGTTTTACTTTCATTCTTAATAAATTATTAGTTACGAGCTACGAGCTACAAGCTACGAGTTCCTTTCGGCATACTGGCAATTTCGCACAGCCTACTCGTCACTCGTAGCTCATAGCTTGTCACTTATTCATTTCGTTGTTCCCCTCACTACAAGATTCGTCCTTACAATCTTGTTGCTACTCTTGTCATCGCCCCCTTCCAACTTACCTGTCAGAATGCTGAAAGCACTTTTTCCGACTTCTTCTCCGTGCTGTTCCACGGTGGTCAGTTTGGGATCTGTGCTTTGGGCAATGGCGCCGTCGGTAAATCCGCAGATCGATACTTCGTCGGGCACTTTCTTTCCAACCAGTTTACAGGCATACAGAATGCCCGAAGCTGTTTCGTCATTGATGGCGAAAAAACCATCGGGGTGGCCAGGACCTTCCAGAATATCCGGAGTGATGGCTATGGCGCGTTCACGTGTGTCACACAACATAATCATGCTGTCGTCCACAGGGATTTTATACTTCTTCATGGCATCCAGATATCCGTTCCGGCGGTTCTTGGTGATTTCCAGATGAGGCGCCGCACCGTAAAACAGGATACGCTTACAACCTGTCTGTATCATATACTCCACGGCGGCAAAAGAGCCGGCATAGTCGTCCACTACCACCCGTTCCGTTTTCAATCCGGTACAGATGCGGTCGTAGAAAACAATGGGGATGTTGTTGTTCAGCAGTTCCTGATAATGGTCGTATTGGGAAGTATCTTTTGCCAGTGAAGCAATCACACCACAGACACGGGCGGCAAGGAATGAGTGTACTATCTTTACTTCCTGTTCGTAAGACTCGTTGCTCTGCGCTACCAAAATATTGTATCCCGCTTCGGCGGCAGCCTTTTCAATACCACTCAGTACGCACGAGAAGAAGTGGTGCACCAATTGCGGCACAATCACACCAATCGTATTCGAGCGGCTGGCACGAAGATTCACTGCAAGTACGTTAGGCTTGTAATTATGCTCCCGGGCATACGCATGTATAAGGTCACGGGTCTCCTGGCTGATATCCGGGTTGTCTTTCAGCGCCCTCGACACAGTGGATGGCGAGACGTTCAACGCCCGGGCAATATCCTTGATGGTTATCTGCGGTTTATTCATGGTATTTTCTAAATATTCCCAAAGGTAATTGAAATGAGGATAGCTGCCAAACTAAAAAATGTAAAGCCAACTAATCCGATTGCAAAAATAGCGGAATAGATGAGAATAAGCTTCTTCGTTGAGAATTATCGGGTTATAGAATAGTGCAAACGTTTGCAAGTGTCTTTCTTCTGTTGCTTTAAAACAAAATCCTTAAATATTGTGGACTTTAAAAGAATTGCATTAACTTTGCATCAGTTGACTACAATCAAAGCATGGAGATAAAGTTTGATAAAGAATATTTAGAGGAATTGTATCTCAAGGGAAAGACTTCTGATAAGAAGCATCGTTTTCAGCCCCCAATCGTTGCCAAATATCGTAAGACGATAGATTTGTTGGAATCGGTGGCAGTAGCAGAAGATCTTTTCAGATACCATTCGTTGCATTACGAGGTACTTGTTGGCGATAAAGCTGGCTTGGAATCGGTTCGGGTGAACGACCAGTATCGTATAGAGTTCAAAACAACTAAAGTAGTTTCTGAGATTGTAATCACCGTGTGCAATATAACTGAATTGTCTAATCATTATAAGTGAACAAAAGATATGGCAACTGTAAAGTTCGGATATACTCCTACCCATCCCGGCGAGGTGCTGAAGGATGAAATAGAATACCGCAAGATTTCACAACGGAAATTGGCGGAACAAATGGGCATCTCTTACAAGGTACTCAACGACCTTTTGAATGGGCGTCGCACGTTGACCACAGTCACTGCCATGATGTTTGAGGCTGCGCTGGATATTCCTGCCGATTCACTGATGCGATTGCAATTGAAATATAACATGCAGCAAGCAATGAGCGACAGAACACTCATGGAGCGTTTGAACCAGATACGTAAATACGCTGCTCTGCTATAAGTGTTCCCCGTTTCCCGATATACAGAAAAATGATCGTCTCGCAAACAAAGCCATTGCTTTTTTGCGAGACGCTTTGTTGCCAGATGAAACTGTCGGGTCTGCATAAATAATAACTGCGATGCCCCCCTATAAGAACTTTTGTTGTCTTTAGATAAGATAAGCTGCATTTCGGCATAACTTTTTCATGCTTGCATGAAAGTTCTGCACTCAATTTGCATTATCTTTGTGTCGTTATCCCGTCATAAAGCGACGGATTAAATATCCCAAAAACAGCAGGAGGACATCATATGGATCCATTAGAATACTTAGTACCCGGCAGAAGGAGACTTCCCTACGGCATGATGAACTTCGCGGTCATCCGCCGTGAAGACTATTATTATGTGGATAAAACCCGCTTCATCCCCATGATAGAGCAGGCGGACCGCTTTTTCTTCTTCATCCGTCCGCGCCGTTTCGGGAAGAGCCTGACGCTGAACGTGCTGCAACATTACTACGATGTGCGCACCCGCGACAAGTTCGACGACCTCTTTGGCGACCTCTACATCGGGCAGCATCCCACACCGAGTCGTAACACTTATCTTGTGCTCTACCTCAATTTCTCCGGCATCACCGGTGCACTGAACGACTATCGCAAAGGGCTGGATGAGCACTGCCAAATCCGCTTCGACTTTTTCTGCGAAGTCTATGCCGACCTTCTGCCGGAAGGCATCAGGGATCGGCTGGACGAGAAGGACGGAGCCGTCAACCAATTAGACTATCTGATTTCGGAATGCGAACGTGCCGGACAAAAGGTGTATCTCTTTATAGACGAGTACGACCACTTCACCAACGCCATTCTCTCCGACCCCGAAAGTCTGCACCGTTACACCAACGAGACGCATGGCGAGGGTTATCTGCGCGCCTTCTTCAACAAAGTGAAAGCGGGAACCTATTCCAGCATCGAGCGCTGTTTCATTACCGGTGTAAGCCCCGTGACGATGGACGACCTCACCAGCGGATTTAACATAGGAACCAACTATTCCCTCTCACCGGACTTCAACCAAATGATGGGATTTACAGAAGAAGAAGTGCGCGAAATGCTGACCTACTATTCTACCACCAGCCCCTTCAATCATACCATTGACGAACTGATAGAGATAATGAAGCCGTGGTATGATAACTATTGCTTCGCGCAGGAATGTTACGGCGAAACCACGATGTATAACTCCAACATGGTGCTTTATTTCGTCAAGAACTACATCTCGCGTGGCAAAGCACCGCTAAGCATGGTGGAAGAGAACATCCGTATCGACTATGAGAAACTACGCATGCTCATCCGCAAGGACAAGGAGTTTGCCCACGACGCCTCAGTCATTCAAACCCTCGTGAGCCAGGGCTTCATCACCGGCGAACTGAAGAGTGGCTTCCCTGCCTCCGGCATCACCAATCCCGATAATTTCGTGAGCTTACTCTACTATTTCGGCATGCTCACCATCAACGGCATGCACCGGGGAAAAACCAAACTCATCATCCCCAATCTGGTAGTTCAGGAACAACTCTATACCTATCTGTTAAGCACCTACAACGAAGCTGACCTCAGTTTCAGCAGCTACGAAAAGAGTGAACTGGCAAGTCAGCTCGCTTACGATGGCAACTGGCAAGCCTACTTCGACTACATCGCTGACTGCCTGAAGACCTACGCCTCGCAGCGCGACAAGCAGAAGGGCGAGTTCTTCGTGCATGGCTTCACCCTTGCCATGACCGCACAGAACCGCTTCTACCGCCCCATCTCCGAACAAGATACGCAGGCGGGCTATGTCGATATTTTCCTCTGTCCGATGCTGGACATCTACTCCGACATGACGCACAGCTACATTATAGAGTTGAAGTATGCCAAGTACAAAGACCCCGAAACCCGTGTGGAGGAACTGCGTCAGGAGGCTATCGCACAAGCCAACCGCTACGCTGATACCGATACGGTGAAGCGTGCCATCGGCAGCACCCGGCTACATAAGATTGTGGTGGTGTATAAAGGCATGGAAATGCGGGTGTGCGAAGAAATACAGTAGTCCGGACCTTTAACGTAACCCGGCATATGCACAGACCAGTTCTTTTTCTTTTCATTCTGTTACAGATATGGCTTCCTTGCACTCTGGCGGGGCAGAAGTCCGATTACAGGCTGTTTGATAATATCAGTCTGGGGACGGAAGCATCCGTCATCAGTTGCTTCCTGCAAGACACGCAAGGACTGATATGGATAGGTTCCAACAAAGGACTGTTCAGTTACGACGGCTATTCCTCACAACCGCATTTCACTTTCGGCGAGCGCAGCAATACGCGCATTTATTGCGGTACGGTGGTGGACAGCACCTATCTTTATATAGGTGCGGACAATGGCCTACTGATTTATAACTACCGGACAGACACTTACCAAGAACCGGAAGCGGACTTCCCGACCGACATCCGCACACTGGCATTGCGTGACGGCGTGCTGTGGCTGGGGACACTAAACGGCCTCTATACCTACTCACCGGAAACCCGGCAACTCTCCGCCATCACCGAAGGACTTCCGCACCAGACCATTTATTCCATTATCCGCGCTTCGGACGATAACCTCTACATTGGCACGTACAACGGCTGTTGCCGCTACATCCCCGCCGCCGGACGCTTTGAAACCATAGACCTGCCCGTCACCCGTGGCCGAAGCAATCAGTTTGTCAATTCACTTCTGGAAGATACCGCACGCGGTTGCATCTGGATAGGCACAGAAGGATGTCTTTTCAAATACACCCTTGCCGACGGGCATACGCAGCGGATAGATGCTTTCCATGATAACTCCGTCAAGTCTCTGGCACTGGACGGGAACGGACAATTGCTGGTAGGCACCGATAATGGTCTGTACGTCTATCAGGAGGACGAGCCCCTGTTGCACGTTGTTCATGACTCCCGAAACCTCCAGTCCCTTTCTAACAATATCATCTGGACCATCTTTGCCGACCGAGAGCATAACGTCTGGCTGGGTACGGATTACGGCATCTCCATGTCCCGCCATAACAGTGTGTTGCGTCACATCCCTATCTCGCAGATTACCGGAACAGGGGAGGGCAACCAGTTCTATTCCATGCTGCGCGATACGCACGGAACTTATTGGTTTGGCGGCACCAACGGCCTCATTCGCTTCACCGCTCTTATGGATGGGGAACAGGACGTTGCCTGGTATAAGATGGGAGACCGGAAATATCCTTTGTCCCACAACCGGGTACGCCATCTTTACGAAGACCGTGAACAACAATTCTGGGTGGCTACGGATGGCAGCATCAGTCGTTACGACCCGGCGAAACGCCAGTTTATACATTATAACATAGTGGACAGCACCCGCCGCTACAACGCCAATTGGACGTATAGCCTTTTTGAAGACCATGACGGGCAACTTTGGATAGCTACCTGTCTCGGCGGTATTTTCGTTGTAGATAAGGAAAACCTCATGCGTTCTTCCGGCGGACTCTACATGGCGGAGAAGACTTATTCCATCCACAACGGCCTGTCCGGCATGTTCATCAACCAGATGATTCCCGACCGGGAAGGGAATGTATGGGCATTGCTCTATAACAGTCCCAACAGCATCGAAAAGATAAATCCCCGTACCGGCGAAGTCACCCATATTGCCGCCGGTGAACTGAAAGGCGAGCGTACTCCCAACTTTATCCTTTGTGCCCAGGACGGCTACATCTGGATAGGCTTCCCCGGCGGAGTGATGCGCGTGACTCCCGAAAACGACAGTATCCGTATGTTGCCATTTGATGCTTATAATCATTACGAAGTGCTTTCCATGGCCGAAGCCGACGGTCGCATCTGGATCTCTACCACAGATGGTTTCTGGGTAGCCGACCAGCAGACTCTGGAAGTCCGCCGCCTGAATATCACCGACAAGCGTTTCACCAGCATGTTCTTTGATAAGACAAGCGGAGAACTCTATCTGGGCACCGCAGACGGGTTTGCCATCTCCTCACCCGAGGCCTTGCTGGCGGAACACCTTGAACAGCCTTTGATATTAACCGCCCTTTATGTCAACAACCAACTTTACCAGTCTGGGGCGGGGCAGGCGCTTGATGCAGTGCAATCCGCACAAAGCATCCGTTACTCACAGCGTATAAATCTGGACTACGACCAGAACAATCTTGCTTTTGAACTCTCCGACCTGCCTTATTCCCTTGAAGAGAAAAGCAAACTGTTGTATCGCCTGGAAGGTGTGGACCGTGAATGGAACCTGTTGAAACCGAATACGAACCGGATTACTTACAACAATCTGAACTACGGTGACTACCGCCTGATAGTGAGCAAACTGGATGCGCATGGCAAGCCGTCCGAAAAAACGTATGCATTGGACATCCACATCATTCCGCCCTGGTACTACACCCCGTGGGCAAAGGCCGTTTATGTCTTGCTGTGCCTTGTCCTGATACTCTGGACAATCAACTTCTTCCGCGTGAAGAACCGTCTAAAACTGGAGCGTCTGGAGAAAGAGAAAATCCTGGAGCAGTCTCAGGCTAAGATGGAGTTCTTTACGAATCTCTCCCACGACCTGAAAACTCCGTTGAGCATGATTATCGCGCCTATCAGCAAGTTGCTGCCCGGCATCAAGGATCAGCAGGAGAAGAAACAACTGGAACAGGTGCATCGCAATGCCATGAAGTTGAATTCGCTTATTCATCAGGGGCTGGACTTCAACCGGGTGGATAGCGGAAACAATACATTACTGATACTTTCTCAAATCGAACTGGTGTCTTTTGCGCGTGGCTTATTCACCTTGTATGCAGAGGAGAAGGCGAAAGAGAAGAAGCTGACTTTCCATTTCCATGCCGACCGTGAAAAGATATACATACAGATGGATGCCATAAAACTGGAATCTATCTTGGATAACCTTTTATCCAATGCCGTGAAGTATACTCCGGAAGAGGGTGAGATAACGCTTCGTCTGCAGGCTTCTGATAAAGAAGTGCATATCTCTGTATCCGATACAGGTATCGGTGTTCCCCGTCAGGATCAACCGTATGTTTTTCAGCGCTTCTTCCAGTCTCCCAAGACGGCAGGCACGAAGGAGGGAACAGGTATCGGCCTGTATTTGGTAAAGACTTATACGGAACTGCATGGTGGTAAAGTTCAGCTTTCTTCAGAAGAGAATAAAGGTACTGCCATTACGCTGACCCTTCCGGTGATTGCTATGGAACAGCCTGTCGTAGAGGTTTCTCCGGAAATTGTATCTTCTGATATCGAACCTGTCGCTGCCGGAGTTACAGTTGTGGTTCCAGATACAGATACGCCCGCTCCGGATGCTCCATTGCTTCTGATTGTGGATGATACTCCGGAGGTTTCAGAGTTTATTTATCAGATACTGCATACTAAATATCGTTGCCGTTTGGCGGAAAATGGTAAGATAGGTATGGAACTTACCCTGGAATTAATGCCCGATCTGATTATTGCTGATGTCATGATGCCCGTAATGGATGGTCTTGAAATGGTGCGTCATATCAAGAAGCATGTTCCTACATCCACTATTCCCATTATCTTGCTGACGGCGAAAAGCGATAAGGAAACAGAGCTTGAAAGTATCCAGTTGCATATAGATGCTTTCATTCCTAAACCCTTTGAACCAGATATTTTACTTTCGCGTGTGGAGCAGTTACTTCATAGCCGGGAGACGCATGAGGCGAAAGCCCGCATGGAAGTTCTTTCCACCCCGAAGGAGATAGAGGCGGTTTCTTATGATGAAAAGTTCCTGGCAAGTGTGATTCATCTGATTGAAGAACACATCTCAGACTCCGAACTGAATGTGAATGCCCTTTGCGAATGGACTGGCACCAATAACAAGCAGATGTACCGCAAGATAAAACAACTGACGGGCATGACACCTGTGGAATACATTAAATCCATCCGCATGAAGAAAGCCGCCATGCTGTTGAAGCAACAGAAGTTCACGGTTGCCGAGGTGATGTACATGGTCGGTTTCTCCAATCACTCTTACTTTTCCAAGTGCTTTCAGACGGAGTTCGGGGTGACGCCTAAGCAATATGTTTAGTTCGGCTTTGCCAACTCTTTGCCATAGGCTTGGCAAGGTTTTGCCAATAGGGTGGCAGAGTCTTGCCAATAGGGTGGCAACAGTTTGCCAATAAGGTGGCAAAAGTTTGCCAACAAGGTGGCACGGAATTGGCAAAGTTAAGTGTTCAGGAACACCTCGGCTCCCAGCAGATTATTAAAGTAAGTGGCATTCCGTTCATCCTCAAGTCCTCCGTCGGGGGTGAACAGTAGTTGGTATCTGGTTTGTGTATTCGCCATTCCCACAACTACGGAAATTACTGATTGTTTCTTAGGGAATTGAACCAATGTGACTCCCTGCACCATTCCATCGGAATATTCGCTTGCAACAAAAGCGTTGTACACGGCATTGGGCACTTCGTCCATTGTTCCCCAGTCAATCTGTCTCATTTCCCATTGTGCCTCGGAGTTGAACCAGACCTTTGTGGCGTAACCATTCTGTATAAAGTCCGCTACATAGTAAGCCTCATCCCGTGACCAGGCAACATCCTTGGCGGCAGGGTACATCTTTTTCAGTGCTGTCTGTACATTGACAGGCGCATAATCGGCCAGGGCCGGAACTGATGTCAGGAGCATCAGAAGCAGGAAAGAATACGTCAACTTTTTCATTGTTCCTTCATTTAGATTGTTATCGCTCCGAAGAGAACAACGAGTGGGGAGTTTTGTTTAGTTACCAGGAGCACCGTCCAGTGGAAGTATAAACAGGAAACGTGCTCCTTTGGTATAACTCTTATCCAGTTTCACTTCACCTTTCAGGCGTTCGGCAATGATGGAACAGATATTCAGTCCGAGTCCTGTGCCCTGTTTAAATTCATCCAGTTTGCTGAAACGGTCGAAAACATAGTCTGCCTGGTCTGCCGGAACTCCCGGACCTGTATCTGCAACGGAGAAGGTTATCTTTCCCGGATTCTCTGTGAGAGAGCAATGGAGGTGAATCTCACCCCGTTCCGTGTGTTTCTCCGCATTGGTCAGGAAATTGATAAGTACCTGTTGCAGGCGTTCTTTATCCGTCACAAACAAGAAGTCATTTGGTGCATCGGAAGTGAAATAGGACTTCACTTCTTTCGGATTACGATGTACAACGGAAATCATTGCTACCTGGCATAATTCATTGCAGCGATGAGGCGCCAGATGCATGGTGTATTTACCACTTTCCAAACTGGCAAGGTCGAGGACATCATTAATTAGCGTAGTCAGTAACTCGGAATTCTGCTGGATAAGCATGCTGAACTCTGCTTTCTCTTCCTCGTCCACCTCCATATCCGGAGTGGATAAAACTTGTGAGAATCCGACTATGGCATTGAGCGGTGTACGTATCTCGTGGCTCATATTCTGTATAAAGAAACTTTTCATCCGATCCGACTCCTCGGCATGGTCGCGTGCAATGGTGAGCTCTCCATTTTTTTCTTGTAAGATGGCCATTGTTTTACGGCGTCTGTATAGGTAGAATATCAGGAAACAGGTGAAAAGAAATAAGAATGAGAGTACAAGGCTGAGAGTTACGATGTAATGTTGAGAAGCACTTTGCTGCTCTTTTAAGATGGCTTTCTGTTTTTCCGCTTCTACATTGAGACGTGCCAGTTCCAGATTCCGGTTCCTCAATACCAATCTGCTGTTTTCAGCATTTATCTTTTCCAGTTCAGATTGTGACTTTGTCCGGTCCAGTTCCAGTTGGGTATTCCTCAGGTTGAGTGCTGCATTCTTATATTCCAGGGCCTTGGCATCCAGTTTCATGCGTTCGTTGCCTATCTGTGCATTCAGTTCGGCGATGTCTGCGGATTGTACCAGGCGATTGATTGAATCCTGATATCTGTGAATCAACTTATTATATATATAAGCTTTTTCATAGTTTCCTGATTTCAGATATAACTCATGGCGTATCTGGTAAATCTGTAATGGGCTTCCTATCGAATCAGCGGTTATATATGCCTGATCGTATTTTTTATCCAGAACAAGTTTGCAGATACGTAAACGCAACAAAGCTGATTTGCGGATAACACCATATTGTTCGACCAGTTGCAGGCATTCTTCATAGCAAGTGTTAAAGTCATCGATTCGGTCCATACTATACAGAGTCTGGCATTTATCCATTAGGGAAGCTACACGGCTCTCATTGGTTTTAGCAGTTTTCACGGCTTTCTCATTGTATTCCAATGCTACTTCACCTTCGTCTTTCTTTCGGTAATACTCAGCAAGGTTCATGTAAAGGTATGACGGATCTTGTTCGGGCAAATGCTTCAGCATGTATTCTAAGGCATTTTTGTAGTACTCGGCTGCTACCTCACTATTCTGACGCATATAGTAGATGTGTCCCAAGGTACGAATACACGAAAAGATGCCGTAGTTGTGCTGGTCTTTGAAAGCCTGTTCTTTCATTTCTTCGGCTTTGTGCAGGGCACGCAGTGAATGTCCGTTGTTAAGGAGCCAATTTATTTCGCTCGTATATGCGGAATAGTAATATTGCAGATAGTTGTTTTTGCGTGCCTCTTCCTTTAATTTAGTGGCTGCCTGTTCCAGTTTCTCATAATTGCCGGAACTATAGTAGAAACTTACCGGAATGGTAAGTGCCAAACATTGTGCTTTTTTGTCTTTCTTTTTGGTTGCTTCTGCATAAAGAGTGTCAGCGATAAGCAATCCTTGGGGATAAGTTCGTGATTTGGTGGCGCGCTGAAAAAAGGGGTATAAAGAGTCATCTATCTTATAAGGGTTGTTTTGTGCCCCGGCAGGGATAAAAAGTCCTGTAAGAAGTAGTAAAATTAGTATGTTAGTGTATCTTTTCATCTTATCTTTAGCAAAGGGATGTGGCAAAGATACTTTTTTATGCTTAATAATTACAAGAAAATGGAGAAAAAGTAGTAGTCTTTTGATTGAGAATTCCCGGCTGTTATTATGCTTATTGTTCATAAATGTTATATGTATATTGTTGATAATCAGTGGATGTCCTTTTTGTATTGTTTTATGTCCGATATCTGCTTTGATGAATAATTGCCCTCCATTACTTTTGCCGTCAAGAAAAACCAACTTGAATTTGATGACATGCAGAGACACATTCTTATCTTGATTACTTGTTTGCTGGCGGTAGTTGCCCCGGCACAGAACAAAGTACAAAAAAGCGCACAGCCCCAAGTACGAAAAAGTATCCCTACTGTTTATGTGGATGCCAACGGCGTCATGCGCTGGTCCGATACCCGGAAAGAGGCTTCTTTCTTTGGTGTGAATTATACCCTGCCTTTTGCCCATGCTTACCGTGCAATGGGCTATCTGGGCATTGATCGCAAAGCTGCTATCGACCGTGATGTCTACCACTTTGCACGTCTGGGACTGAATGCTTATCGCATCCACATCTGGGACGTTGAGATTTCCGATGGCGAAGGCAACCTGCTGGAGAACGAGCATTTGGAATTGCTGGATTATCTTATCTTTAAATTGCAGGAACGTGGCATTCGCATCGTTATTACTGCTCAAACCAACTTCGGCAATGGCTATCCCGAACGTAACCAGCCTACCGGCGGCTTTTCCTATAATTATGGTAAATGTGCTGTTCATAGCGATGCAGAGGCCATTGCCGCGCAGGAAAAATATATTGCCGCCCTTGTGCGCCACGTCAATTCTTACACAGGCTATGCCTATAAAGACGATCCTTACATCGTAGGTTTTGAAATCAACAACGAACCCTGCCATCCGGGTACGGTAGCCGAGACGCGTACTTATATCAACAAGATGTTATCTGCCTTGAAACGTGCAGGCAACCGGAAACCGGTATTCTATAATGTCAGCCACAATCAGCATGTGGTTGAGGCTTACTACGATACTGCCGTTCAGGGTACTACTTATCAATGGTATCCCGTGGGTCTTGTTTCCGGACATACCCGTAAAGGAAACTTCCTGCCTGCGGTAGACCGATACGATATTCCTTTCTCCAATTTGAAAGGTTTCAATAAAAAGGCGCGTCTGGTTTATGAATTTGATCCTGCGGACAATCTCTATTCCTATCTTTATCCTGCCACTGTCCGCACTTTCCGTTCTGCCGGTTTCCAGTGGATTACACAGTTTGCGTATGATCCTATTGATATGGCGGCATATAATACCGAATATCAGACTCATTACCTGAATGTGGCTTATACTCCGAACAAGGCTCTTGGCTTGATGATTGCCGCAGAAGTGGCACAAAAAGTGGGCAGGGGAGAGAGCTTTGGAGGCTATCCGGCAGATACGCTGTTCAATGACTTCCGCGTCAGCTACGTACAGGATTTGAGTGAACTGAACGATGGAGAGAAATTCTACTATTCCAATACGACGCAGACCCTTCCGAAAGATGTTTCACGGCTTCGTGCCATTGCCGGATGTGGCAGTTCTCCCGTTGTCAGTTACGAGGGTACAGGTGCTTATTGGATAGATAAGTTGGAAGATGGTGTTTGGCGCCTGGAAGTTATGCCCGATGTAGTGCAGGTGAGCGATCCGTTTGCCAAACCTTCTTTGGATAAAGAAGTGATGCATATCATTTCCAATGCATGGGATATGGTGCTGGATTTGCCTGACTTGGGTAAACATTTCCAGATAAATGGATTAGATAAAGATAACTCCCGACATACTGCCGCCACGAACGGTACCATTTCCGCCCTTCGTCCCGGTGTTTATCTTTTGCAACGCGAAGGCATATCCGCTTCCCGAACCTGGACTGCTGATACCCATTGGCAAAACATCACTCTCGGCGAATACGTCTCCCCAACTCTCCACTCTCAACCTTCAGACCTTGACTTCATAGTCAATCATTCTCCGGTGGGAACTGTTGATGCCGGCAAAGACCTGACCATACAAGCCACTGTAGCCGGCAATGAACAGCCCGACTCCGTTATTATCTATACTGATAAAATCTCCTTTTGGAATGAAAAGAATCCATCTATCAAGATGAACTATGCAGGTGGTTACACATACCGTGCCATTGTTCCTGCCTCAGATATAAAAGAAGGTTGTTTTAGGTATAACATCGTTGTATGTCGGGGAGATAAACGACAGACATTCCCTTCCGGGGTAGCCAAGAGTCCGCTGGATTGGGACTATACTACGGCTACCCTGTGGGAGACGAATGTAGTTGCTTCTACGAAGCCACTTTCTTTACTGGAAGTGGGAGATACCGACAATAACCTGGAAGTCTATACCTTGCCGGAGTGGAGCCGTACCAATCGTGAATTGATTGAGAATGCCCCAACGGAGAGACCGACTCTCCGCATTACTTTTGAATCCAAGGACCCGAATCCGGTATTCTTTCTTCGCCGCTATATTAAAGATGACATTAGCGGCCGTCCCGAACGCCTTGCAGCCGGCCGTAAGCTTTGTCTGCATGTGAAGAAGATGCCGGAAGGGCTTAAAGCAGGTTTCATTACTTCGGACGGATATACCTATCTCGCACCGTGTACGGCTGCAACGGATGATATCATTCGCATTCCTCTCACGGAACTGCGACAGACCAATACCGCCCTGTTGCCTCATGCCTATCCGGTTTTCCTCGACAACTATTTCCGTCCGCAAACGGAGATACCTTTCCAAGTAGAAAAGATAGAAAGCCTTGAACTGTCCTTTGAAGGAACTGCCGGGAAACAGGCGGAAATAGAAATAGGTGGCATTTGGCTGGAATAAGTAACACTTTTAAATTAAATACCAAGTATGAGAAACAAAACCTTAAGACATCGCGTCACAGCTTTTCTATGTCTGCTGTGCATCGCACTATCAGCAATTACGAGCCCGCTTTCCGCTCAGGACGGAAGAAAAGTAACCGGGCATGTCGTAGACGACACGAACGAACCCCTTATCGGCGCCAGTATCCTGGTGGTAGGCACCAGTACCGGCGTGATAACCGATCTTGACGGAAACTTTTCCATTGTTGTACCTTCGGGAGCTACCACTTTGCAAATCTCCTATGTGGGCTATGAAACTATGACTGTTCCCATTCCGGACAACAATACCGTGAATGTAAAGATGAAAAGTGACTCTCAGGTACTGAGTGATGTGGTTGTTATCGGTTACGGAACAACCCGCAAAAGTGACCTGACGGGATCTGTCTCTAATGTCAGCAGCAAGGATTTCAATTCCGGGCTGATTTCCTCGCCCGAACAACTGATTAACGGTAAAGTATCGGGTGTACAGATTATGAGTAATAGTGGCTCGCCCACAGCCGGAAGTACCATCCGTATCCGTGGCGGCGCTTCGCTGAATGCCAGTAACGACCCGCTTATCGTGTTGGATGGCGTACCCCTTGAAACGGGTGGTATCAGTGGTAATGACGGTAACTTTTTGGCATTAATCAATCCGAGCGATATAGAAAGTATGACTATCCTGAAAGATGCTTCGTCCACCGCCATCTACGGTTCGCGCGCGTCAAACGGTGTCATTATCATTACTACCAAGAAAGGAAGTACTGACCGTATGAAAGTGAGTTTCACAACTACCAATTCCATACAGACCCGTACTAAATTGAACGATATGCTCTCACGCGAAGAGTTCATCAATGTGGTCAATACTCAGGGTTCGGATGCACAGAAAGCCTTGCTGGGTAATGCCAACACGGATTGGAATGACAAAATCTATCATAACGCTTTCGGTACGGACAATAATCTCAGCCTGTCCGGTCGTCTGGCAAAGAACTTTCCTATCCGTGTGTCTTTAGGTTATTATAACCAGGATGGTTTGGTGAAGACGGACAATGCAGAGCGCATCACAGGAAGTGTATCCTTATCTCCCAGTTTCTTTGACGACCATCTGAAACTGAACTTCAATGTGAAAGGTTCGCGTAACGACAACCGTTTCGCCAATTCAAATGCCATTTGGAATGCAGCAACCTGGAACCCTACCATTCCGGTTTATTCGGGTAACAATACGTTTGGCGGATACACTGAGGCTACTGACAATGTAGGGCAGTTGGTTACAGGTGGTACGGTCAATCCTCTGGGGGCTCTCAAGCAGTATAAATCAACCAGCCGTGTGTCCCGTCTGGTCGGTAACTTTGATGTGGACTACAAAATGCACTTCCTGCCCGAACTGAAATTTCATGCTACTTTGGGGTATGATTATGCCAAGGGACAAGGCAAAATATATGTTCCGGCTGAGGCAGCCCAGTATGAGACAACTCATGGGCGTGATTATAAATATGGCCCGCAAAAGAATACCAACCGCCTGCTGACTACTTATTTCAATTACAATAAATACCTCGACTCCTGGAAGAGCAGCATTGATGCCACTGTGGGATATGATTATCAATACTGGAAGAGTACTTCCCCTCAATACAGTGAACTGAGCACATTAGGCGAGATACAAAGTACGACTGCCGCTTCCGACGAGCGCCATGTGCTTCTCTCTTACTATGCGCGTCTGAACTATACTTTTGATTCGCGTTATATGCTGACGGCCACCATGCGTCGTGATGGTACCTCTCGTTTCAGCAAAGATAACCGTTGGGGAACTTTCCCCTCTGTAGCTCTGGCCTGGAGAGTCAGTGAAGAGGCTTTCCTGAAAGACAATGCAGTGTTGAGTAACCTGAAACTCCGTGCCAGTTACGGTGTCACCGGTCAGCAGGATGGCATTGGTAACTATAATTACCTGCCCGTTTATACAGCCAGCCAGAGTGGGGCGGAAGCACAGTTCGGAAATCAGTACATCACCACCTACCGCCCTGAGGCATACGTCTCTAATTTGAAATGGGAGACTACTACCGCCTGGAATGCCGGTTTTGATTTTGGCTTCCTTGAAGACCGTATTACCGGTAGCTTTGATTACTATACCCGCCAGACCAAGGACCTGTTGGCTACTGTTGCCTCTCCCGCCGGTACTAATTTCGATAAGAATATCCTGACCAATGTGGGTAATGTAGATAGTCAGGGTATTGAAGTTTCCCTGAACGCCAGCCCCATTCAAAGCAAGAACTGGAACTGGGATGTCAGCTTCAACATGACCTGGCAAAAGATGAAAGTCAAGAACCTCTCTCTGGTAGAAGGTGGTGCTGCCACCAACATCTCGGCCGGTGCCTCCATTGACGGACAAAATGTGCAGGTGTTGAGCGAAGGCTACGAACCTTATATGTTCTACGTCTATAAACAGCTTTACGATGCCGAAACCGGCAAACCCATCGAGGGAGCTTATGCCGACCTGAACAATGACGGTGAGATAAACTCAGGTGACCTTTATCGCTATAAATCACCTACACCCGACTTTATCTTCGGCTTCAGTACTTCGCTGAACTATAAGAAGTGGACGCTGAGCACCAGTCTTCGTGCCAATGTGGGGAATTACGTATATAACGGTATGGCTATGAACACCGGTGCCTGGGAGACGATGAGCTATAACTCATTCCAGTTGAATAATCTGCACAGCAGTTATCTGAATACCGGTTTCCAAAGCCGCCAGCACTTATCGGACTATTATGTGGAGAACGGCTCATTCCTGAAAATGGATAACCTGTCACTATCCTACAACTTTGGCCGTGTATGCCGCTGGCTCAGTTTGAATGCCAGTGTCATGGTGCAAAACGTATTTTGCATAACCAAGTATTCGGGTGTTGATCCGGAGGTTCCGAGTGGAATGGATTCTTCTTTCTATCCCCGTCCGCGTACTTACTCACTCAGCCTGGGACTTGAATTCTAATCTTTACCATTAAAAACAAGACATATCATATGAAAAAGATATTCTATACCGTACTGCTTTTTGCCGGTACACTATTCACAACCTCCTGTTTGGATGACCTCAACCAGTATCCGCATACGGAAACCACTTCGGCTGATGTTTATACGTCCGCAGCTAACTATAAAGCCGTCTTAGGAAAACTTTATGTGTCTTTCGTCATTGCCGGACAAGAAAAAGGCGGCGGAGATAAAGACCTCGACAGTAACTTCGGTTACGACTATATGCGCTGTTACTTCAATATGCAGGAATGTGGCACCGACGAGGTGGTCTACACCTGGCTGGGAGGCGAAAAAATGAGTGGGCTTACTTATCTGAGTTGGGATGCCAATGATGCGTGGGTGTCCGATACGTATTATCGTATTTACTATACCATAGCGCTTTGCAATGAATTCCTGCGTAATGCCACCGACGGGCAGATTGAAAAATTCAGTGAGAGTGAGCAGGCGGAAATACGCCATTATCGGGCTGAAGCCCGTTTTCTCCGTGCATTGGCATACTATCATGCACTCGATCTTTATCGTAACATACCTCTCGTCACCGAGAATGATCCTGTAGGCAGCTATCTGCCGCCACGCTACACTGCTACACAAATGTTCGAGTATCTGGAGACGGAATTGAAAGATGTGGATGCAGACTTGCTGGACCGCACAGAATGTGAATACGGCCGTGCCTGCAAACAAGCCGCTTATGCCCTGTTGGCACGCTTATATCTCAATGCGGAAGTTTATACGGGTACTGCCCATTGGACGGATTGCATCACCTACTGCAACGAAATCCTGAAAGCGGGTTATACGCTGGAAGGTGATTATGCCAAACTGTTCAATGCCGACAACCATAACCGTACCAATGAAATCATCTATGCTTTTCCGGTGGATGCAACACACACCGTATCGTGGGGAGCAACTACTTATATCATCTGCGGAGGCGTGAATAACACTTCCGATACTCAGGTACCTGCCGATTACGGTGTATCTTCCGGTTGGGGCAATTTCCGCCTGCGAGGCGAACTTCCCGATCTTTTCAGTGATGGTGATGGCCGGGGGATGTTCTATACTGAGGGACAGACCAAAACAATAGATGTGGTGGAAAACCAAAGCAACGGTTATCTTCCGGAGAAATGGACTAACCTGACTGATGCGGGCGAAGCCGCTTCCAATAGCAACGACGGTGGTGTGAATACCGATTTCCCGGTTTTCCGTCTGGCGGATGTCTATCTGATGTTGGCTGAGGCTGTAGTGAGAGGGGGAGAAGGCAGCAGCCGTTCCACAGCTTTAGGTTATGTCAACGACTTGCGCAGACGTGCCTTTGGTAACGATTCGGGGAATATTACCGACGGACAGTTGACCGCCGACTTTATTCTTGACGAGCGTGCCCGTGAACTCTATCTGGAGTGTGTCCGCCGCACGGATCTGATACGTTACGGCAAGTTTACCACTTCCAGCTATCTGTGGCAGTGGAAAGGCGGTGTGATGAACGGACAGGCGGTAGACAACAAATATAACATTTATCCTATTCCGTCCACCGAACTGACGGCTAACCCGAATCTTTATAACGAAAACTATTAATTCTATACTATATGAAGACAATGAAGAATTTCCTTCTCCTTCTTGCGGCAGTCTTTAGTTTTGCCTCTTGCGAAAAGGATGAAGACAAAATATATCTGAGCAGTATTGAATCCGGTGAACTGGTTGCGACGGAAAGTACAGTCGTCTTGTCGCAGGAAAACAGTAATGACATTGTCCTGTCTTTGGCATGGACGAAAGATGCCTTGCAGATCAGTGACCCTGCTTTGTCGGCTATTGATGTGACCATCCAGACCTTGCAGGTTTCCACTACTCAGGATTTTTCGGGTGTGGTGAGCGAAAATGTAGAAACTTCCCTCTCGAAGGCTTATACCGGTGCTGCCTTGAATGCACTGGCCAAGAATATCGGTGCCAATCCTGATGTGGCGAATAACGTTTATTTCCGGCTTGCTGCGCAGACGGGAAAGAATATGACCCCTGTTTACTCTAATGTAGTTACAGTAGCGGTCACTCCCTATACGATTGACATGAGTCTGGGGTATATTCTTAATGCCGATAAGGCAGAAACCGGTGTGACACTCTATTCGGCTGCTTCCGACGGGCAATATCTGGGTTTCATGGGAGCCACTGCCTGGTACAACTTCTTTATGAAAGAAGGTGATGGAACGGTTTGGGGTAATGATGGCGTAACAGGAACGGCCTTTCTGATGTCTTCGGAAGAATCCTCCTGGAACTTCTGGTTCCCCGGAATGGGCGGTTGTTATTATGTGGATGCAAACACTAACAAGAAAGCTTGGTCGGCCCTTTACATACCGTCTCTTACGCTTACAGGCGATGTGGCAGGTACAATGACTTTTGATCGTCCGAATGTGAAATGGACGTATGCATTTAGTGCTGCACAGGCGGGAAATATTACATTCAAGGTAAACGGAACCGGTCGTCTATACGATTCTTCTACGGGCACCGATGGTTCGGATAGTGATGCCAACTTAGGAATTGAAACTCCTGTAAGTTTTGCGCAAAACGGAGAAAATCTTATCTTTGGCGGAGAAGCGGGTAATATCACTGTGAATGTTCCGGCAGCGGGAGAATGTACTTTGGTTATTGATTTGAGCAATCCGAAACAGTGGACGGTAGAAGTAACCAGTGGCAGTGCCGAGCCCGAACCGGTGAGAGAGACTCTTTATATGCTGGGTATCAGTGAAGGAGAAGGTGACTGGAACTTCAATAACTACCTCCGGCTTTATGATGAGGATAATCTGGGATATGCCGGTGTGGCGGATGTTAATTCTCCCTGGGGATATCAGATTGCAATAGAAGAAGGTAATTGGGGAGATGTTTATAAATTGGGCGAAGGCGATGCCAATGCCGGAACGTTAGCTTTTAATGCGGAGAACAATATTCCTGCACCGGATGGCGGTCTTTACTTCTTTGATGTATCATTGAAAGCATTGACTTATAAATTGACGGCTATAGGCAATGAAATTTATGTTGCCGGTCTCAATAAACTGAAAGATGAAGACTGGACTTTTGAGCCATTACCCGCTACAGCTACCGGTGGTGTATATAGTGGCAGTATCACTATTACCCAACCGTCTGCCTGGGGATTTAAGATTTATCTTTTTAATGGAGACTGGAATTACGTTTATGGCGGAAGTGCCGGGAAACTCTATTACAAGAGCAATAACGGCATCACGGATGATGCTACGCTGGCGCCGGGCACATACACTCTGACTGTAGATTTAATTAATGCAACCTATACTATTGAATAAAGGATATCAATTATGAAATTAATGAATATATTATTAGCCGGCTTGCTCCTTTGGGGAGCAGCCGCTTGCAGTGACGATGATAAACCGACATTTCCCGAAGAACCGGCTTATGACATGACCGGCTTTGCCAAAGGTGCCGATGTCAGTTGGTTGACACAGATGGAAGCGTCGGGAAAGAAGTTCTACAACGCTTCCGGTCGTGAAACGGAGTGTATGACTTTATTGCGTGACCTGGGCATGAACTCCATCCGCCTGCGTGTATGGGTGAATCCTTCGGATGGTTGGTGCAATAAGAGTGATGTTGTGGCGAAAGCCTGGCGTGCCCATCAACTGGGTATGCGGGTGATGATTGACTTCCATTACAGTGATGTATGGGCAGATCCGGGTAGCCAGTATAAGCCTGCCGCCTGGGTGGGACTTTCGCTTGATGAACTGAAGACAGCAATTGCCGACCATACCAAAGATGTGCTGAATGCCTTGAAAGAGAAAGGTATTACTCCCGAATGGGTGCAGGTGGGTAATGAGATTACTCCCGGTATGTTGTGGGATGAGGATGCCACGGTGAGCGGTGCCACGTATGACGTTCCGAAGGAGGGCGTGACTTATGCGAAAAATGAGAAGAACTTTGCAGATTTTATCACAACCGGTTCGAATGCAGTGAAAGAGGTATTCCCCAATGCAAAAGTTATTGTACATTTGCATGATGGAAACAACAACGGTACCTATCGCTGGATATTCGATATTCTGAAAGCCAACAACACTCCTTATGATGTCATAGCTATGTCCCTTTATCCCGGAACAGATAACTGGCAAGAGATGGTTGCCGCCTGTGTGGCCAATATGGAGGATATGGTGAGCCGTTATAATAAGGAGGTTATGATTGCCGAAGTCGGCATGCCGTGGGATGAGCCTGAAATCTCAAAATCTTGCCTGACCGAGCTGATTGCCAAATCTAAAGCAATCGAACAGTGTCTTGGCGTTTTCTATTGGGAACCGCAGTCTTATGGCAGTTGGAACGGATATACGTTGGGAGCTTTTGATGAAAGTGGTAAACCGACTGTTGCACTGGACGCATTTAATCAATAATATACCATCATGAAAAAACTATCGACTTTATTCTTAATGACCTTACTCGCTGCCTCCCTGCAAGCGCAACGCAGCGAGTCTCTTCTTGAGAAGAACTGGAAATTCACCAAAGGCGACGCTCCGGAAGCTATGAAACCGGAGTTTGACGACCGCAAGTGGGAAACCGTAACCGTGCCTCACGACTGGGCCATCTTCGGTCCCTTCGACCGCAACAACGACTTGCAGGAAGTGGCAATAACGCAGAACTTCGAGAAGAAAGCTTCCGTCAAGACCGGGCGCACAGGCGGGCTTCCTTATGTGGGTATCGGCTGGTATCGTACTACTTTTGATGTCACCGCCGATAAGCAGACCACTCTTGTCTTCGATGGCGCTATGAGTGAAGCCCGTGTCTACGTCAATGGGCAGGAAGCCTGTTTCTGGCCGTTCGGTTATAATTCTTTCCATTGCGATGTCACTTCTCTTTTGAATAAAGACGGTAAGAACAATACTCTGGCTGTTCGTCTGGAAAACAAACCGCAGTCTTCCCGCTGGTATCCCGGAGCCGGGCTTTATCGTAATGTGCGTGTAGTGACTACCGGGAAAGTGCATGTTCCTGTATGGGGCACACAATTGACTACGCCCCATGTTGCCGATGAATATGCTTCAGTTCGCTTGTTGACCACTATTGCCAATGATGAGGGGAAAGATATCCGTATCGTTACGGAGATTATCTCACCGGATGGTAAAGTCGTAGCAACGAAGGATAATACCCGTAAGATTAATCACGGTCAGCCTTTCGAACAAAACTTTCTGGTGGATGCTCCTTGCCTGTGGTCACCGGAAACACCTTATTTATATAAGGCAGTTTCTAAAATCTATGCCGATGGCAAGCAAACGGATGAATATACTACCCGTTTCGGTATCCGCAGCATAGAAATCATAGCTGATAAGGGTTTCTTCCTGAATGGCAAGCACCGTAAATTCCAGGGTGTGTGCAATCATCATGATCTTGGGCCGTTGGGCGCGGCTATCAATGTTGCCGCTTTACGCCGCCAGCTTACTATGCTGAAAGATATGGGTTGCGATGCCATCCGTACAGCTCATAATATGCCTGCGCCGGAATTAGTGCAACTTTGTGATGAAATGGGATTCATGATGATGCTGGAACCTTTCGATGAATGGGATATTGCCAAATGTACAAACGGCTATCACCGTTACTTCAATGAGTGGGCGGAGCGTGATATGATAAATATGTTGCATCAATATCGTAATAATCCTTGTGTTGTGATGTGGAGCATTGGTAATGAAGTTCCTACCCAATGTAGTCCCGAAGGTTATAAGGTGGCTTCTTTCTTGCAGGATATCTGCCACCGCGAAGACCCGACGCGTCCCGTAACTTGTGGTATGGACCAGGTGACTTGTGTCTTGAAGAACGGCTTTGCCGCCATGATTGATGTTCCCGGTTTCAACTATCGCGCACATCGTTATTTGGAAGCTTATGAACAACTACCACAGAACATTGTGCTTGGTTCGGAAACATCTTCTACTGTCAGTTCTCGTGGTGTATATAAATTCCCTGTAGAGAAACGCGGCGATGCAAAGTATGAGGATCATCAATCTTCAGGCTATGATCTGGAACATTGCTCCTGGTCTAATGTGCCTGATGAGGACTTTGCCCTTGCCGATGATTATGACTGGACTATCGGGCAGTTTGTCTGGACAGGCTTTGATTATCTGGGTGAACCCTCACCATACGATACGGATGCCTGGCCAAGCCATAGTTCGCTGTTTGGCATCATCGATCTTGCCAGTCTGCCCAAAGACCGTTACTATCTTTACCGCAGTCTTTGGAATAAGCAGGCTAATACTCTTCATGTTCTTCCTCATTGGACTTGGCCGGGTAGGGAAGGGGAGAACACTCCTGTGTTTGTCTATACGAGCTATCCGTCGGCTGAGCTTTTTGTTAATGGTAAGAGCTTCGGCAAGCAGCGTAAACTCACTGCCGAAGAGAGTAAAGCATTGCAGGGGAAAGATGCTCTTGCTTTGCAGCGTCGTTACCGCCTGATGTGGATGGATGTTCCTTATGAACCGGGTGAAGTGAAAGTGGTCGCATACGATGCTTCCGGCAAATCCGTAGAGGAAAAAGTAATCCGTACCGCCGGTAAACCTCACCATCTGGAAGTGATTGCCGACCGCAGTCAGCTGAAAGCTGATGGCAAGGATTTGGCTTATATCACCGTCCGCGTAGTTGATAAAGACGGTAATCTTTGTCCTGCCGACAGCCGGCTTGTTAATTTCTCAGTGAAAGGTGCCGGTCGTTATCGTGCTGCTGCCAATGGCGATGCTACTTCGCTCGACTTATTCCATTTACCGAAGATGCCCGCCTTCAGCGGTCAGTTAACGGCAATTGTTCAAACGGCTGAACAACCCGGCGAAATCGTTTTCGAGGCTAAGGCTAAGGGGGTGAAATCCGGTAAACTTATGCTGAGAACTTTAAAATAATTGTGTAACATCTGATTTAAGAAAATCTTCCATCCCCATCCCATTTGTACCTACTACGAATGCGAGGTGGGGATGAAATGTTTCACGGAAACGAGACAGGCCGCTATTGGTACTTCGTCTTCCGCTTTTCACTTCAATAGCCACCAACTTGCCATCTTTCTTGATAATATAATCCACTTCTTCGTTCCCTTCTCTCCAATAGAACACTTTATAATTTCCTTTGTCAGCTCCATTCACCAGATGGGCACCGACAGCAGACTCAAACAATCTTCCCCATTCTTTAGTGTCTGTCCGGGCAGCCTTAAAGCGGAGTGGGTTATAAGCATTCATCAGTGCACTGTTGTAAACCTGAAACTTAGGAACGGAGGCTCTTGTGCGTGCTTCATCTCCTGCGTATTTAGACAGGGAAGCCAATAAACCACACTCATCAAGCAGATTCAGATAGTTGGAGATTGTGGTGGTATTTCCAGCGTCTTGTAGTTGTCCCAACATTTTGGTTAATGACAATATTTGTCCGGAATACATACAACCTAACTCGAAAACTTGCCGCAGTAATGCCGGCTTATTGATTTGGGTAAGCATCAGTACATCTTTGGAGATAGTAGTCTCTATTAATGCATCTTTCACATATATGCGCCAGCGCTCTTCATCTTTTATCAGACGTGCTGTACCGGGATACCCGCCAAAATAGACATATTGATTTATATCCCATCCAAAAGCCTCCTGCATTTCTTCATAAGCCCAGTGTCCCATGCGAATGATTTCGAAACGTCCTGCGAGTGATTCGGTCAATCCTTTTTTGAGCAACAACCGGGATGAACCTAATAATACTACTTTTATGTTATTGTTTTCGCGGCTATCTTTATCCCATTCTTTTTTCACGGTTTCACTCCAGTTATCTAACTTTTGAATCTCGTCAATGACTAACAAGTGCTCTTTCTCCTTTTTCAGCTTTTGGGCAATCCGCGCACTTTCCCAGATGTCGCTAATCCATCCGGCATCGGCTGTAGGTACATCATCAGCTGATACGGATGTATAAGAGATTGAAATCTCTTGCAATACTTGTGAAACGAGGGTAGATTTACCTACCTGCCGCGGTCCGGCAATCACTTGAATGAACATTCTGGGTTCTTCAATTCTTTCTTTAACTGATTGGAAGTAAGCTCTTTTGTACATAGTTAGTGCTCCTTAATGGTAAACTACTCAATGCACTGCGTAATTTTACTCAATGCTTAATGCAAAATTACTCAATAGTTTGATGTGCGCAAATCTTTCCAAAGTTAAAAAGAGCTTTCTTGCTGAAGTCTATTGCTATTTAAAATAGCGTCTGTTCGTTTCGTTAGTTTTATTCTACCACCCATTTTTCAATATTCCGGGTTTTCTCACTGAAGTTTACTCCTATTTTGAATAGTTTCCGTTCATCCATTTCAAAAGGAAGCGCATAATGCTTGTCATTGATTTGCTGCAAAGCCTCTTCGGCAGTGCCTTCTAATTTGAATTCCATGATATAGATGAATTTATCAGTCTGCAATACGAGGTCGATGCGTCCGTCGTTTGTATTATATTCTACTTGGGTATAGAAACCTATCAATTTGAAAATAATGAAGAGTACATTTTCATAATGTAATTCTTGCTCGCGGATTACTTCGTAAGTGGTATCTGCAAAGAAACTTTGTAGGCGGCGGAAGAAGGAGTTATAATCTCCCGATTCTACTTCACGAACAAATTTCTGAATAGCAAATGGAGTTTCTACTTTGTTGACGTTTGTATAGAAAGGCAAGAGGAAACGGATAAAGCCTTCCTCTACTTCGCGATTGGGGAATCCTAAGCGATACATACCAAAGCGCTCGTCATATCCTTTGATGGTAAGATATCCGCTTTGATAAATCACCGGAATAGGATTGGTCGATTCAGAGTCTATGCTGTTCAACACCTGGGCATCGGTCTCTTCGTGTGCCATTCGTTCGAGGTCGTAATGATGTTTCTTGAGTAACTTCACTAAGTAGGTAGGCGTTCCCGTCTCAAACCAATAGCTTCCGAATTCTTTGCGTTTGAAGGCGTTGAGCAGGCTGAAGGGATTGTACATACCAATGGAATTATGCGTAAAATGATAACCGTCATAATTCTCCTTGAGTTCGGTGCAAAGCTTATCGTATGTCACTCCCCGGGCAGCGGCAAATTCATGAAGTTCAGCTTCCAGGTTATCGTGAATCTCCCGTTCGCTGATGCCGCAGATTTCAATGTATTCATTCCACATTGATATGTCGTCCAAGTTGTTCAGGTCGCTGAATACACTGATTTTTCCAAATTTTGTCACTCCTGTCAATAAGGCAAACTTGATGCAACCATCCATTGTTTTTAGTGCTCCATAAAATGGCTTCAAGGTGTTCCTGAATTGTTTTTGCAGTTCTTCATCACCAATGGCTTGCAACATGGGCTTATCGTATTCGTCTACCAGGATAACAACGCGCTGCCCTGTTTGTGCATAGGCACGTTCTATGATACCTGCAAAGCGTAGGGAGAAAGAACGTTCGGATGGTTCGGTACCATAGAGTTTTTCCCATGCAGTCAGTGATTTCTCAAGTATATTGTCCAAACTCTCCGGTACATCATACTTCTCGATATTGAGGTCGAGATGCAGTATCGGATGCTTTATCCAGTCTTTCTCCAGCCTTTCCATGGCCAGTCCGCTGAACAACTCCTTCTTCCCTTGAAAGTAGGCTTCCAGTGTTGAGATGAGCAAGCTCTTGCCGAAACGGCGTGGGCGGCTCAGGAAGTAATAACTACCGGTCTTTACCATTTGATAAATCAAGGCTGTCTTATCAATATAGAAATAACCGTCCTTACGAATCTTCTCGAAGTTCTGTATGCCTATGGGATAAATCTTATTGCTCATATTTTTCTGTTTTTGCACATCAATACACAAAAGTACTGATTTCTGTTTTATTCTTGGTATTAAAAAGGGAAATTTAATATAGTCGTGTCAAAGCCGTACCCGGTCCGTATCTGCTCCGTAGCATCTCCGTACCTGCTCCCTTCCTATAGACACGGAGATGCTACGGAGCAGATACGGACCGGGTATGGAGATGTTACGGAGATTGCGTGGAGGTTGCATGGAGATGTAATGGACCGATTTGACTCAAGAATTTATTAAAAAGCATTCTTTTCGGCTCAAGTTGAGCTGTATTCATTCGTTTTAAAAGTAAGTTCGGCAACTCTTAAACGAGCAATATCCGAAGCTGTAAAATAGAATCTTATACATGTAACGGTAAAGGGTGAAGCGACTAAATATAACATTACCCCACAAGCTCATGTATTAATCACGCTTAATATCGATACTTATTTTGAAAAAGAAATTGACGAACGTATCGTTCAACAAGGATTCAATTGACTATAAAAAAGCGATGCTGATTTTTTATGAGCAGAATAATATATCCGCTTTCAAAAGAATCTTTATGGAGCAATTTGAGTTTGCTGTGAATACCTATTTTTAGTATTCTGCACAAGTATCATCAAAATGCTTGATCAAGACTATAGTGGCTTCTTTGTCATTTTGACAAATTGTATTTTAAGTTGGCTGAGAATCCATTGTTTCTGTCCTGATGCTGGTGAAAGCTGAAATATGCGAATGAAAGTAAGCAAGTGACAGATTGATTGGGGAATATCGAAATACTTACATTTATTCTGGAGTAGAATATCCCTTGAAAGTTACTCTTATAAGTGAAAAGCATGATGCAAATAAGTGCTTCAGCCGGAAGTAGTAGCCCTTTTACCTATAAGTAGTAACCATATCACTTATAAGTAGTAACCATGTTAGCCATAAGTAGTAACCCTTTTCTGCATAAATAACTTGTATGGTTGTATGTATATGCAGTAATGACGGATTTTTATTCCTTGTTTATTCATAGAATATGCTGGAATGCAGTTTTGAATTTTTGTTCGTGTTATGGAATGTATGCAAATGTAATCATTGTGAGGGTAAATTGTAAAATTAGGCTCCGTTTTGATATTTCATGAAGTTTTCCCATTTGAAAATGCTTAATATATCTATCAGATCTTCTTTTGAAATATAGATTCTTTATCTGGCTGTAGTTGTGCAATTCCGTGCAATCGTTTGCACTGCTGCTATTGCATATTTCTTATCTTTCTTGTATTTTAATATTTTTATAAAGCATATTTTTGTTGCGTCATGTTATAGATACCTTATAAAGGAAAAAGCAATCGAAAGATAATTTCGAATAATAAATATAGGTAATTAATATTGTTAACTTTAATTTTTTAAATGCATGAAGCAAGTTAATCTTAGAATCTATCGAATGATTCTTCCCCTATTAGTAGGGTTATTCTTGTCTGTAGGCGTTTATGCACAGAACATCACCGTGAAAGGGCATGTAAAAGATGCCACGGGGTTGGAAGTGATAGGCGCAAATGTCGTAGAGAAAGGTAATACCTCTAATGGTACAATTACTGACCTTGATGGAAACTTTACGTTGACTGTTCCCAAAGGCGCTACATTAACAATATCTTTTATTGGTTATCAGACACAAGAGGTGGCAGCCGCTTCTATGGTAATGGTGACGCTAAAAGATGATGCGGAGCTCTTGAGTGAAGTTGTGGTTGTGGGATATGGTCGTACGAAGAAAGATGACCTTACAGGTTCGGTAACGGCAATCAAACCGGATGAACTCAGTAAAGGTATCACTAACAATGCACAAGACATGTTGGTCGGAAAAGTAGCTGGTGTTGATGTTATCACTGCGGGGGGGACTCCGGGTGCAGGTGCTCAGATTCGCGTGCGTGGTGGATCTTCCCTCAATGCCTCAAATGACCCGTTGATTGTAATTGATGGTTTGACTATCGATAACAATACTCCAAAAGGAATGAGTAATCCTTTGGCTATGGTAAACCCAAATGATATTGAAACCTTTACAGTTTTGAAGGATGCTTCTGCTACTGCTATTTACGGTAGCCGCGCTTCAAATGGTGTTATCATTATCACTACTAAGAAAGGTAAGAGTGGTTCTGCTCCCAAAGTCTCTTATAATGGTGACATGACGATTTCAATGATTCAGAAAAAGTATGATGTACTTAATGGTGATGAATTCCGTGCACTTGTCAATGACATTTGGGGAGATAAAGCCGGTGAGGTAGGTATGGGTAATGCTAATACGGATTGGCAGGACCAAATATTCCGCACTGCCATCTCGCATAGCCACAATGTCTCAGTATCCGGTGGTTTGAAGAATATGCCTTATCGTTTGAGTTTGGGATATAATTCTTCTGATGGTATCGTTGAAACTTCATGGATGCGTCGTGCCAACATTGGCTTGAATCTTTCTCCTTCTTTCTTCGACAATCACCTCAATTTGAAGATCAATGCCAAGTATATGTACGAGAAAGACCGTTATGCTGATGCAGGAGGTGCGATAGGATCTGCCCTTTCGATGGATCCCACGCAGCCTGTATATTTCGATGCAGATGATGCCCGTGCTCCTTTCTTTGATGGCTATTTCCAACATACACAGTCGCCTAAAGATTTCAATGCTGAGTGGAAATATACTAATAATCCCAATGCTCCTCAGAATCCTCTGGCTCTGTTGAAACTTAAAGATGTGCAGGCTGCTGCCAATGACTTTACAGGTAACTTTGATGTGGACTATAAGGTGCATGGTTTTGAAGATTTACGTCTGCATGCCAGCTATGGTGGACAGTATACGGAAAGTAAACAGGACGATATAATCTCCAAGTATTCTTATTCTAACAACTACTTTGGCTGGAATGGAATAACGCAGACTTATAAATATAGTGTTACTGCTAATGCTTATGCTCAGTATGTGAAGGAAGTAGGCGCTCATAATTTCGATATAATGGTTGGTGCTGAAGAAAGTCATTTCCACCGCAGTGGTTACGACTATGGTCAAGGTACCGATCCTTACGATGGTACTCCTCATGATGCCAAATTAAGAGAAGAACAAGCATGGGCTACGCATAATTCTTTAGTTTCTTACTTTGGACGTCTGAACTATACGCTACTTAATAGATATATGCTTACAGCTACGTTCCGTGCCGATGGTTCTTCGCGTTTCTCAAGTGATAACAGATGGGGATATTTCCCTTCCGTGGCATTGGCATGGAAAATCAATGAAGAAGCATTTATGAAGAAGCTTACTTGGTGGAATGAGTTTAAACTCCGTTTAGGTTGGGGTATGACAGGTCAGCAGGATATTAATTCTGACTTCGGTTATGAAACTCACTATACTTCAAGTGACTCTTTCGCTCAGTATCCTTTTGGTGATACTTACTATGGCACTATGCGTCCGTCGGCTTACAATCCCGATTTGAAGTGGGAGACTACAACTGCTTATAACGCCGGTTTAGATTTGGGTTTTCTGAATAACCGTATCTCAGCCAATATTGATGGTTACTATCGTGAAACCAAAGATTTGCTGAACTCTATTACTATTCCTGTAGGAATGCAGTTTGGTTCTCAATTGACAAAGAATATCGGTTCGCTGAAGAATTATGGTGTGGAATTCTCTATTAATGCTAAACCTATTGTTACTAAAGATTTTACTTGGGACGTGAGCTATAATATTGCCTGGAATCATAATGAGATTACTGACTTAGTGGATGGCGATGCCGGTTACTATGCATGGGCAGGAGATAAAATCAGTCGTGGTAACAATACTCTGATTCAGGCTAATACTGTAGGTAAAGCTACTAACTCGTTCTTTGTTTATCAACAAGTATATGATGAGAATGGCAAACCTATTGAAGGTATGTACGTAGACCGTGATGGAAACGGACGTATTGACAATGGTGACCGCTATTTTTACAAGAAGCCCTCTGCTGATGTTATTATGGGGCTTACGACTAAATTCCTTTATAAGAATTGGGATTTGAGTATGTCTTTCCGTGCTTCTATCGGTAACTATGTTTACTACGACTTCTTGTCGAATCGTGCAATGGTCAGCCAATCCGGTCTGTATTCCAATAGTGCCCTGCATAACTCTACTGCAGAGGCTGTAGCATTAGGCTTTACCGGTGTAGGAGTAGGTAACGATAACTATTTGAGCGACTATTTCGTACGTAATGCTTCTTATCTGAAGTGTTCGAACATCACTTTAGGTTACTCTTTCCCTGCATTGTTTAAGGTGGCTGGTCATGAAACATGTTCTGGCCGTGCATTCCTTACCGCTCAAAACCCTTTCATTATTTCTAAGTACAAAGGTATCGACCCTGAAGTGGCAAGCGGTATTGACTCTAATCCTTATCCGCGTCCTTTCAGTATTCAAATAGGCTTGAGCCTGAATTTCTAATCTATTAAATGCATATAAAGATGAAACATATATTTTTGAAAACAGCCCTTGCAGCCCTTCTTATGGGTGGAGTGGCAACGTCGTGTATCAACGACTTGAATATTTCGTCTATTGATCCGCAGTCCAGTTCATCGTATGGAGATATGGAGCTGCTGGCTAAAATTTACAGTACACTGGGTCTGACTGGACAAAAAGGTCCTGCCGGTAGTGGCGATATTAGTAGTGATGAAGGTGAAAGCGGCTTTTACCGTACTACATTCAATTTGCAAGAACTGTGTACTGATGAATGTCTTTGGGCTTGGCAGACTGACGCTGATATTCCTCAAATTACCAATATTGACTGGACGGCTTCATCTGTCCGCGTGCAATGGGCATTCCAGCGTCTGGCTTTTGATGTGACTCTTTGTAATTTCTATCTTACTAACACAGAGGATAAAGCAGAAGATCCTGATTATAAACTTTATCGTGCCGAGGTACGTTTCCTACGTGCGCTTCATATGTGGTACTTCCTTGATCTTTGGGGAAAGGCACCTTTCAAAACAACTTATGACATTTATGAGTTGCCGGTAGAGAAAGCAGGTAAAGAACTTTATGATTGGATTGACAAAGAATTGACTGAAATAGAGCCGGATCTTGCCGAAGTGGGTGCATTTAATAATTCTTCCAACTTTGGGCGTGCCGACAAAGGTGCTGCTTATATGCTCCATGCCCGTTTAGCTCTGAACTCTGCTGTTTATACCAAAGGTGCTGTAAAGGACTATCAGAAGGCTATTGACTATTGTGACCTGCTTGATGGAAAATACGAGCTTTCCAAGGCTGAAAAGAATGGCTATACAGGTTATGAACAAGTGTTTATGGCCGACAATGACCAAAACCAGCAAGCCATGAAAGAAATTATTCTGCCTATCCGTCAGGATGGAGCTAAAACAAAAAGTTATAGTGGTGCCAACTATTTGGTAAGTTCTACTCGTATCACCGGAATGCCTTATATGGGTACTTCCAATGGTTGGAGTTGTAACTTCTCCCGTGCGGCTTTAGTTAAGAAGTTCTTCCCTACTATTGAAGATTGTCCGCTTGCTACAGAGAAAGCTCCCGATGGTGCAACGGAGGCTGAAATAATAGCACTTGATGCTGCAGCAGGGACTGCTACCAAAGATGTACAGGAAAAGGCTAACGATCATCGTGCACTCTTCTATTCCGGTTGCGGTGGTGGACTTCGTAAGTTACAGGCTGAACAGATTGCAGGCTTTAACTCCGGTCTTTCTATTGTGAAATGGAGTAATATCCGCACGGATGGTGCAGCGACTTCACACAATGAATTCCCCGATGTGGATATTCCTTTGATACGCTATGCCGAAATGTATCTGACTCGTGCAGAAGCTAAGTTCCGTCTGACAGGTGATCCGCAACAAGCACGTGCTGACATTGAAGTTTTGCGTAGCCGTGCAGGTGCTTCTACTCCTGCTACCATTACCGAACAATATATTATTGATGAATGGTGTCGTGAGTTCTATATGGAAGGTCGTCGTCGTAGTGACTTGATTCGTTTCGGGCTTTTCACTGGTGACAAATATGTTTGGGATTTCAAGGGAGGTGTAGCAGAAGGAAAAAGTGTAGAAGATTTCTTCAACGTATATCCGATTCCGGCTGATGACATCAATGGCAATAAGAACTTGACTCAAAATCCGCGTTATTAATAGAATTTATTATCGAACTACTAAAATCGAAACAATAATATGAAAAAGATACTGTTGGGAATGTTGCTACCCGTTCTTACTTTGGTGTTGGTCACCTCATGTGAGAAGGATATGGATAGCAATCCTACATTCCACGAAAATACTACAGGATTTGTATTGAATATGCCTGCCAACGCAGCCAATAATGTATTGGATTTGCTGACTACTGATGAACTCACTTTTACCACCAGCCAACCTGATTACGGTGGCATACCTTTGAGTACTAACTACGACGTGGAGATTTCTTTTGAAGATTTTACAGCAGAAGAACCTGTGTATAAAGTTGTGACAAGCTCTACTTCTGCTACCATTAAAGTATCTGGTAGTAGATTGAATGATGCTGTAATTACTATGTTTCAGGATGCTAATGAAGGCGTGACATATCCTTCTAATGAAGTGAAAGAACTCTATGTACGTCTACATGCTAACGTTAATGGTATGGAATTGGGGAATTGCTACTCTAATGTTATTAAGATTCAGGTGATAGCTACTTATCAGGCTCCGAGTATAACGTTGCCCGAAGATCTCTATGTATGCGGTTCGAGCATTGGTGCTGCTTGGACAACTTGGAGACCAATGGCGCTTATTAATGGTATGGCTGGTAACTTCTTTACGATAGTTTATCTTCCTAACGATGCCGAATTCAAGTGGGGAACTTATCCTCAACAATGGTTGGGTCATGCTGATTTTAAAACTATTGATGATCAAGCAGGTGCAGATATTTCTGATAATGGTGGCAATGTGAAAGTAAAAAATGGTGGCTGGTATACGCTCTATATTAAGGGTAAGATTAATGGTGAAGCTATTGACTACACGCTGACTCTTTATCCGGCACAACTCTTTATTACTGGTGATCCTAATGGAGGATTTACTCCTGGTACTCCTTCTACTCCGATGGTTGCTCCCGCAGATAACAGTGGTCAGTGGGTGTCTGCTGAATTTGTATCAGGAGGTGAGTTACGTGCTTATGCTCAAGTAGGTGAATTTGACTGGTGGAAAACAGAGTTTACGCTTTTGGATGGCAAGGTTTTCTGGCGTGAGAATGCCAATATAGCCAGCAATTGGAACACTGATATGGGATCCGAATACAGTGTAAATGCCGGAGCGGGACAAAAGCTCTATCTTACTGTAGGTTCTACTGAAGATGGCTTAGATACGGGTGAGGTGAAATAAGCTGAATGATAATCTTATTTAAAAAGAAAAACATTATGAAGAAAAATCAAATACTCGCAGGTCTATTCCTCGCCGGAATAACCTTAGGTGCTTGTACGGACGACTATACGGATTGGGCTAACCCCCAATCCAATTCTCCCGAAGAGGCTGCTGCTAAATATGAAATCAGTTTCGCTGCAGGTGCTGATGCGGTCATAGATATGGATAAGTTTTACAGTACTATTGAAGAGGAAGCACAAAAGACTGATTCTGTGGAAATAGCTGCTCTATCTTCATCGAATTCCGAGGTGGCTTCAATCAAGGTGAACAGTATAAATATCAACGGGGTAACCATCAATGCTGCATTCAAGACAGGGAATATAGTGAAGGTGAATACTCTTGAACTTGATTCTGTGGTTCGCGATGCTTTTTTCAGCCGTGCCCATGTAGAGCGTGTGCTGGATGTGAATATGAATCTTGCCGTTAAATTGAAAAATGGTGAAGCGGTAAACATCTCGGGCACTTCTCAAGCCAAACTTACTCCGATAACTACCCCGGAAGTTTGTGCTGATGGATATGCGTTGATAGGTGATTTTGTTGAAGTGGGCGACTATTGGGATCCTGAACATCCCGTCATTATGAAGGCCGTTGAAGGTAAAGAAGGGATTTATCAAGCTACGATAGAAACTAAGGTTGCAGGTTCTAACTGGTTTAAGATCTATGAATCTTATGATATAGCTGGCGGTTGGGATGCTGCTAATGCCGGGCAGATTGGTTGCCGTGTAAATGGTGACGACAAAACTGAAAACTTTGCTGTTTGGACGGGTGATGTATATAATGTGGAAACTCCTACAATTACAGGAAAAGGGCATTTCGTCATTACATTTGATGCTGTCAACTATACTTATTCGATTACTCCTGCTACTGCTTATCTCTATATGGCCGGTGCTGCAAACGGCTGGAAACAGATTGATGCAATGGCAAGTCCTGAATATGATAATGTCTACAAAGGGTATATGTATCTCAATCAGGAAGGTTTCAAATTCTGTTCAGAGGAAAATTGGAATGGTACTAACTATGGCGCAGACTTCAGCACTGCTGCTGATGCTGCCAATATTATGATGACCGAAGAGGCGGGTTTCTATCAAGTGGTTGTTGATCTGAATGAGAAAACTTATACCCTGACTCCCATTGCGATAGGTATCATTGGTCCTGCTACTCCCAGTGGTTGGGATGCCGATACGGATATGGAATTGGCAGAATACACAGAAGAAGGTAAAGGTACGGTACATTATTGGACTATCACTACTGAATTGAAAGCGGATGAATTAAAATTTCGTGCCAATGATGCTTGGGACATTAGTTGGGGAGGTACTCGCGAAAATCTAACTACCAATAACGGTGCTAATTTGAAGATTGAAACGGCTGGTACGTATACCATCAACCTTTATCCTCTTTGTGAAGGTAAATCTTATTGTACAATTGAAGCTGTTAACTAACTGAGGTTGGCTATAGAATATCTATAGCGATTTTAAAGATCAAGGCTGTTAGGTATTTTGATAAAGATCCTCTTTCTCATAATTGAAAAAATGGGGAAGAGGATTTTGTTTTTCCATTGAAGTCATAAATAATGTCGTTATGAAGAATTTTAGATTAATTTTTGTTATCTCATTCTTGCTAACTTTATGTGTCGAAACTCATGCTCAACAATGTCTTTTGGGTGGTGATATTTCTTTGTTGCCAAGTTACGAGGAGGCAGGAACTGTGTATCGTGATGAGAAAGGAAGAGTTGTAAAACCTCTTGAATATTTTAAAGAACAAGGTTGGAATGCTATCCGTGTCCGTCTTTTTGTTGACCCTTCTAAAGCCTCTGCTGAGCACAAAGGTGAAGGTGTGTGTCAAGATTTGAATTATGTAACTAAATTTGGACAGCAGATAAAAAAAGAGGGTTTTCAATTTATGCTTGATTTTCATTATTCTGATACATGGGCTGATCCTGGCAAGCAATTTATGCCTGACAGATGGAAGAATGTCAATGTGGCTTCTTTGCCAGATAGCATATATGAATATACTAAGAATAGTCTTGAGCATATGGTGAAAGAAGGAGCGTCCCCTGACTTGATACAAGTGGGTAATGAGATAACCAATGGAATGTTATGGCCAGTAGCAAAAGTGGATCCGCTTGGAATGGAAAATTGGGATTTGTTTGTTAAACTTTTGGAAAGTGGTGCTAAGGCTTGTCGTGAAATTTGTCCCAAAGCAAAAATAATCATACATACAGAGAAAGCAGGTGAATGGAATAAAACTAAAACTTATTACAATCATTTACGGCAACTTGATTACGATGTCATTGGGCTTAGTTATTATCCTATGTGGCATAAGGCTGTAGGGGTACTTGCTGCTACGCTTGATTCTCTTGCTATAGAATTTCCGGACAAGGAGGTGATGGTAGTTGAGGCTGCTGCCTACTATTCCCACGAGAATGATCAATGGGCAAAAAGTGCAGATGAACACTCTGAATTCTATCCTATTACTGTCGAGGGGCAACGTATATTTACTCATGAGCTGGTAGCTGAACTACGTCGTCATACCAATGTAACGGGACTGTTTTGGTGGTTTCCCGAAGAAAATGCTTGTGGCAATACCGTAACTAAGGGATGGATTAACCGTGGACTTTTTGATAATCATACAGGGAAGGTACTTCCAGCAATGAAAGAGCTTCATTTCTTTATACAACCGATTACTCGTTGATTTGAATTTTTCTTATTCCTTATTAGCGGATCATTATGTTTTGTAATAGTATCTTTAAACTTTATGTATCATGAAAATTAGAACTTTATTTTTATTTCTTGTTTTATTGTTATGCCAATCGGGATTTGCTAAACAAATAGTGCCGTCAGGGAGGCTCATTGAATATCCTGAGCTTGAATCTTCTATTATACCTTTGCATGATATTTTTGTTGGGCTTTCTGCAGGTTCTTCTGACAAGAAGAGTGAGAAGATTGATAAGATAGAACCTGCTTTTTGGTGGTGTGGTATGAAGAATACTCGCTTACAGTTGATGGTATACGGCTTGAATATAGCAGCATATAAACCTGAAATTAATTATCCGGGAGTTGTTCTAAAGGAAGTGTGTCCAATGGAAAGTCCAAACTATTTGGTTTTGTATTTGGATGTGAAAGATGCGGTGCCAGGTAAATTTCAAATAGAATTTATTAAGGGTAAGCGTAAACTGAATTGTACTTATGAATTGAAAGAACGCCAGCGTAGCAGTGAAGATAAGATTGGCTTTAATTCTTCTGATGTTGTATATTTATTAATGCCGGACCGTTTTGCTAATGGTGATGAAAGCAATGACAATATACAGATGAGGCATCCTTATGAGGTAAACCGTAAGGATGTGAATGCTCGTCATGGCGGGGATTTAGCCGGTATCATGCAACATCTTGATTATTTAGATAGTTTAGGTGTTACAGCAATCTGGACGACTCCTGTCTTGGAAAATGATATGGGTGAAGGCTCTTATCATGGTTATGCTGCAACCGATTACTATAAAATAGATCCTCGTTTGGGAACTAATGAGGATTATGTCCGTTTGGCAGAACTCATGCATCAACGTGGCCTGAAACTGATAATGGATATGGTTTTTAATCATTGTGGAACCAATCATCCTTGGTTGCTCGATCCACCGATGCACAATTGGTTTAATAATTCGCATAAATATGTTGAGACCAATCATAATAAAACTGTATTTTTTGATCCTTATGCTTCGGATATAGATAAACAGGAATTAACGGATGGGTGGTTCGTACCTACAATGCCCGATTTGAATCAGAGGAATCGTTTTGTTGCTGATTATTTGATTCAGAATTCAATTTGGTGGATTGAATATGCTGATTTGGACGGTATTCGTCAAGATACATATGTATATCCGGATCCGGATATGATGGTACGTTGGTGTAAAGAAGTTTTTGAGGAGTATCCAAATTTTAATATTGTGGGTGAAGTAATGGTTCCTAATAACCCTGTCGGTACTGCATATTGGCAGCAAAACAGCATAGTAAATGGGAAAGCTAATACAAGACTGAAATCAGTGATGGATTTTCGTTTAAGGACAATAGCAGCTGACGTTTTCCATGAAGAAACATCTTGGAATACCGGTCTGCAACTTCTTTTTGAACATTTTGCTTATGATTTTTGCTATCCTGATATTAATAATGTGATGCGTCTGCTTGAGAATCATGATACGGATCGTTTTTTATTGGAAGATCCGGAAAATTTGAATGCATATAAACAGGCGGTTACCATGTTGTTGACAATTCCTGGTATTCCACAATTATATTATGGACAAGAATTATTAATGACTGGTAGTACAAAGGAAGATTTTGGATATGTACGTCCGGATATGCCAGGAGGTTGGAATGGAGATGAAATTAGTGTTTTTCAAGAAAGTGGGAGAACGGCTATGCAACAGGAAGCTTTCAATTTTATGAAAAAAATGCTGCATTGGCGTAAAGGAAATGATGCTATATCTAAAGGCAAAATGAAGCATTTCATGCCTCGTAGCAATGTATATGTGTATGAGCGTTCTTATAATGGCAAGAGCATACTGGTTATAATGAACGGAGTTAACAAGGAAGTTGACTTGGATTTAACGTTTTATAAAGAGGTTATAGGAGATAGAACTAATTCGAAGAATGTGTTGACGGATAGTAATGTGCCATTAGGAAAAAAACTTCATTTACAGCCAAAAGAAGTGCTTGTGCTTGAATTATGATATTGGAGATTAATGCTTGGTAAGTTAGTGATTTGTTTAGGAACAGACAATATTAGAGATAATGGTATGTTTAATAACATTCTAAACTGTATTAGTGACAGCTTGTAAGTGCATTGGTCATGGATAAATATGTAATACAATGAAAATGAGGTTCCTTTTTATAGCATTTACTTTGCTGCTATGTCATTATGGTATTGCGCAGCAAGCCGTTTCTTTAGGACAACTTGTAGAGTATCCTGGCTTTAACTCTTCAATTGTCACCCCGCGTGATGTCTTTGTTTGGCTACCTTCTGATTATTCTCCAAAAGAGAAGTATGATGTTCTTTATATGCATGATGGTCAAATGCTGTTTGATGCGAATACCACTTGGAATAAGCAAGAATGGGGGATTGATGAAGTTGTAGGAAAACTCCTGAATGAAAAGAAGATCAAACCCTGTATTGTTGTAGGAGTGGCAAACATCCCGGAAGCGAGATATGCAGACTACTTTCCTCAAAAAGCATTGAAGAACTTACCGGATAATGTGGTTCCGGGTGATGTGGGGTTTAATGCGGATAACTATCTTCGTTTTTTGGTAGAAGAAGTTAAACCTTTTATTGATAAAAAGTATTCCACGAATAAAAGTGTCGAGCATACCTTTGTGATGGGCTCTAGTATGGGGGGCTTAATTTCACTATATGCACTATGCGAATACCCAGAAGTGTTTGGAGGAGCTGCTTGTATGTCAACTCATGTCCCTATGATATTAAGTAATGAACTCTCTAAAGAAAAAGCGGACCAATGGTCGGAAGCTTTTCGGAATTATCTGGATAAGAATCTCCCAAAGGCTAACAGCCGTATGATTTATATGGATAGGGGGGATGCCACTTTAGATGCTTATTATCCTCCTTATCAAGATAAACTGGATAGTCTGATGGCGAGGAAAGGTTGGAAGCCCCCCATGTGGATATCTAAGGTTTTTCCGGGAGCTGGACATACGGAGGAAGATTGGAATAAGCGTTTGGATAATCCGTTGATATTTCTTTTGGGAAGTGAAAGGAAGAATGCTATTTGTGATAATCACGATAAGAACCTTTCACCTGATGATTATTTGATATCTAAATTTAAGGAAGCAGACATTGTTTTGTTGGCTGAGGATCATGGGGTGAAAGAGAATTTGGATTTTGTTCGAAACATGATACCTAAATTGTATGAGAATGGTATTTATATGTTGGGTATGGAGTTCGGGGCATACGAAGATCAACGACAATTAGATTCATTGATAAATGCACCAAAGTATGATGAACAATTGGCTCGTCAGTTGATGTTTAATTATAATACCCGATGGGCTATCGTTGAGTATATGAATATTTATAAGGCTGCATGGGAATGGAATCGTTCGTTACCGGAACAAGCGAGGAGGTTCCGTATTTTGAATATCAGTTATCGGTATAATTGGGAAGCGTTTGAAAAGGTGAGAACACCGGAAAATATGAAAAAAGTTTTTCCTTTGGGGAATACGGAAGATTTCAGATGTGCACTTTTAGAACGTGAAGTGCTGTCTTGCCATGAGAAAATATTGGTTTTGACAGGGACAATTCATGCATTTACATCCTATTGTTTTCCTTATTATGATTATACTTCTCCTGATTTTGTGCGCTATGAAAAGCGCTTCTTAGGAAATTTACTCTATTCAAAATATAATACGAAAGTAGTTTCTGTGGCTTTACATCAACCTTTCTTTAATTATCCAAATCATCAGCCTGCATTGGTTTCTCCAGCAGTAGGAAAATTGGAAGTGTTAATGAGCAAACACAACAATAAACCTGTTGGTTTTGATTTGAAGAGGTCGCTTATAGGAGAATTACGTGATCATAGTTACTACTCAATGGGGTATACAGACTTTACTTTAGCAGATTTATTTGATGGATATATATTTCTTAAACCTATAAAGGAATTATCTTCCTGCACTATTGACTATAAATTTGTGAATGATGGAAATTGGGAAGAGGCTGTTCGTAATAGCCCTGATCCGGATTGGCATCCGTGTCCTGAGAACAAAAAGCAATACTGGGAGACAGTGACAGAATTCATGAATATTAAAAAGAGGTATGAAAACGTCCAATGAAGTGGAAAGTAGGAGATGCTTTTTTGTCTTATATGAATGATAAGCCTATTAAAATGGTATGCTATTGCTAATATGGATTTAGTAATTGTCCACTAAAATAGATTGCTTTTTCGCCTAATATTCTGTTCCTTAATATTTTATGTAGTGCTTGTTTGTCCATACTCTTTTGTTGTTTATATCCTATTTGTGTATTATTTTTGTTAATGAACAAAAATATAATACTATGAAAACAAAAGCTTTATTGAAGAGTTTTGCATTTTGTCTTATTGCAATTTGCTCAGTCTGTGCTAATGCTCAAATCAGCACCAATGAATTACCTCCGAGTTTTTCATCCTCTTTATTCTCTACTCGTTCGAGTGATGTGATTAATTTGCCTGTTCCAGATGTAGCTGAAGCGTTACATGAAGACAGCTTGTTTGCGGATGCTAATATTCCTTATCGTGTTGGTTTACCTCTTGCTGTAAGTTACAATCTTCAGAATTCTGGCCATTGGCAAGTCTTGGGAGATAGTGTGCGGGTTTGGCGTCTACAACTACATGCAGCAGGGGCAAAGGCAATGACTGTCAGCTATGATAAATTTTGGATACCGGAAGGTGCTAAATTTTTTATTTATAACGCAGATAAAACATTCTGTATAGGAGCCTTTACGCATTCTAATAATAAAGGAACACGAGAAAAACCAGAGGATTTTGCAACAGGATTTGTTGCAGGTGATAATATTGTATTGGAGTATTATGAGCCTATAGGCAACTCTATGGGAGTTATATCTTTACAACATGTAGTTTATATTTATAAAAATATTCTTGCTGCTCAATCTAATATAATGCCTCGTATATCGCTACCAGAGCCTGGAGAATCAATGTCTTGCAACATTAATATAAATTGTCCTGATGGAGGTGATTACCAAAGGGATAAGCGCTCGGTTGTTTGTATTTATGGTGCAAATGGATACGCTTGTACAGGTACATTAATAAATAATATGGCTCAAGAAGATTATGTTTTAACAGCTGATCATTGTTTTGATGGTACAAGTTATGATGCTGAAGGAAAAAGTCAAGTAAATCAGCTCATTTTTTATTGGAATAATGAAAGTCCAACTTGTGCTAATGCAATGAATGTAAATCCACCTAGTACTGCGGCTGCAGCTATTGTTGCGAACAATCCAGACTTGGATTTTGCATTGTTAAAATTGACAGAACCAATAGTAAATTTAGTAGGTTATATTCCTTATTATATTGGATGGTCAAGAGATACAATTCCAGCTACTAGAGGAACATGTATTCATCATCCTAAAGGAGATATAAAAAAAATATCGATAGACTATGAGCCCATACGTAGTTATCAGTTTAGGTATAGTTGGGATAATGGTACTTTTTCAGCACCTAATACTCTTTGGGTAGCTGACTTTAATAAGGGTATGATTGAAAATGGTTCTTCTGGCTCTCCTTTGATTAATCAAAACCATAAATTAATCGGAAAATTGAGAGGAGGAGCTAATGCTATTTGTGGAGGTCCGGTTATTAAATACTACGATCGTTTCGATAAATCTTGGAATTGTGGAAGTGTTGCAACGAGAAGATTAAAAGATTGGTTAGATCCTGATAATTTGGGAATAATAGAGATGGAAGCAAGGAATCTGGATCTGGATATTGTGGGTGATAATGTTGTATGTGACTCTGCGATTTACTATGTAGACAAATTACCTGTAGATGCTTTGGTTACGTGGGAATGTATTGCTATACAGTCATATGGTCCTGTATTACAAGTAGACAAGCCTACGATGAATAAATGTCAAATATGGAATCGTGATTATTTGCCGGCTAAAGTCGATTTGAAGGCTCATATATCGTTTAATGATACAATTAGAACAATTACTAGGCGAATTTATATTTCAGATAAAACTCATATTGTTAAAGGGACCTATCAACAGGAAGCATGCGATTTTTATGGAGTAAGTCATCCTGAACTAAGCGGTTCATTGAAACCTGAGGCAGCGACATTTGTTCATCAAGGTTGTATGGTACATGTTTATTTAAATGGTGAATATGGTAGGAGTGTCAGATTTGATAATAGCTTTGGAGTTCCAGAACCTCTTTATTGGTCTTATAATGGAAGTCGTTTGGATTTTCAATTACCTTATGGGTCTTGAGGTATACCATTTACATTTAAGATAGGTGGAGATGGATACTGTAGAACAAAGAATTTACTTTTTTTCTCTTATTCTCGTAATGCAAACGCGCCAATATATACTTATTCATTAAAAGTGTTGTCATCTTTATCAAGTAATGTGAAACAAATAGTTTTAATTCCTGTTGAAACGTCAACAAAGAATTCCACTCAATGGGAAATGGAAGTGTATAACACTTTTTATGGTACAAAAGTTTGTGATGTAAAAAAAATAATGGATTCTAATTATCAATTAAATACTTCAGGCTGGACACCGGGAGTCTATATTATTCGTGTAGTAGTAGGGGATGAGGTCTTGACTGATAAAATAACAGTAGGAAAGTAGACTTAAAAATATAATAGATGCATTCTATAGGCAGGAAAGTAAGTGTGAAAATAGTATTTTCTTGCTTATAGAATGCAGTATTTCAGTTTTTAGGTATTTACTATATAAGTAGAAACCTAAAAATATATTACTTATGAAAAACTTATTATTTTTTGCCTCTTTATGTTTGGCTATTTTGTGTACAGGGTGTAGTAGTGATAAAAATAATGATAGAACAGAGGATTGTTCTGATGTAATTTGCGATATGGCGTTTTTGAGTATTCCAATTACAATAAAATATGAAGATGGTACACCTGTTGTATTGGATAATTATGAAGTTATAGAAGTTGCTACAGGAAAAGTGCGGGATGTTCCTAATTGGGGAGAAGAATTTCATACATATACCATTGCTTCAGATCTTGATAGAGAAGAATTTGCAGGAAAAGAGATTGAGTTGCAGCTTGTTGGTAAAATAGGAGAAAAAATAGTAGTTACTGAAAACTATGTTGTTTCAGCAAACTGTTGCCATATTTATTTAGTAAAGGGCGATAAGGAGGTTGTAGTAAAGGATAAGGAGCTTAAGTAGGTTTAAGGGCGGTCATAGCCCTTCCTTAAAATCCTAACATTGCAGCTGGAGGAATAGTACCCGGCAAAGTAATCTAGTTCAGCAACCGTAGGCTTTTCTATTGGGCAATGTTCCTTTTCGTAAGCAATCACTATATCAGACATAACGGTGAGTTCCACTGCATTCTTATCGTTTGCAGGAGTATTATCATCAACCAATGGTAAAAGCACCTCCACTCTTGCTAATCGGGATAAACTACCTTGTCGAAGTCCGGAAATACCAGACCGACCTCTTTTGCCAACAAACTGATTTGGTGGGCACGTTCCGTTTGCTCTGCCATATACCACGATAAAAGTAGGCTTTTCACTGTTCAATGTCTTAATCAGACGTTGCTGTTCCTCTATTCTATCAACAAATTCCATAGCTGCAAATATTATGTGATACAAAAATAATGTTTCTACTCCATAATAACAAAACTATTGCTTGATTTCTCTTTTCCGTTCTCTTTCAAGGCGACCACATCAAAATGAAAATTCATAACGTCCTATAATGAGTTGACTGCAACTTGTTATTTGCATTAATAATTTTTTAATCGTATTAAAAATTAAAAGCTGCATAGCTCATAGGTCGTAACAACTTGCAAGTTTGCAAGTTTTGCAGAGCTCTGCTTTTTTTCTTACTTGGGAAAAAATATTTCTCCAACTGGAAAAAAATATTTCTCTAATAAAACCGATGAAATCCACCAAATCCCATAAGCTGATTTCCGGTCCGTTATATCTTTGCCGACAGAAACCAGCTGATCAGGAATGTATGCTTTGATTCATGCAACCGTTTGCACTACTTCTTTCCCTGCTTCTGTTTCAAGTACTTGATAATCCGGGATAACTGGTGTACTTTTGAGCCATTAACCAATAAATTGATACCGAATGAGAAGACTTTACTCCTTATTTATTTGTTTGCTGGCAGTGGTTGCCATGCAAGCGCAAATAGTAACCACTACTCCGGCTTTCCCGACGGAGAATGATGAAGTCACCATTATTTTTGATGCAACGAAAGGTACGGCTGGGCTGAAAGGTTTTACCGGTGATGTGTATGCACATACAGGGGTGACAATTGGGGGCACAGCTTGGCAATATGCTCCGACATGGGGAGATAACTCAGCGAAATATAAAATGACTTCACTGGGAAATGATAAATGGCAATTAAAGCTAACTCCCAGTATTCGTGAATATTATAGCGTTAAGAGTGGTGAAACTGTAACGCAGTTAGCTTTTGTGTTTCGTAGTGCCGATAAATCGAAAGAAGGAAAAGAAACAGGTGGCAAAGATATATTTGTAGATGTACATGCCGCTGGCTTAACCGTTCGCTTTGACAAACCTGCTGAAAAAGAAAATATACTTATCGGTACGCCCTTTACAATTGAAGCTTCTGCCTCTGCGGCTTCCGATTTGAAACTTTATGTAAATGCGGACGAAATAGCTACAGCAACTAATACTACTACTATTTCCCAATCTTATACATTCTCAACTGCCGGAAGCTATACTTTGAAAATAGAGGCTACTGCTAATGGTAAAACAGAATCCGCTACACAAGGTGTGACAGTACTGAATGGAACAAGTACTTCGGAAACGATGCCTAAGGGAGTACGTCCCGGTATTAACTATGTCAGTGATACGGAAGTAACTTTGGTGTTGCAGGCTCCGGGTAAAAAGTATGTATATGTGGTAGGTGACTTTAATGATTGGATGCCTAAAGCAGACTATCAACTGAAACAAGACGGTGAATATTTCTGGATAACTCTTTCAGGATTGACTAAAGGAGAAGAATATGCTTTCCAATATTTGGTAGATGGTTCTATTTATGTGGCAGACCCATATACAGATAAAGTTTTGGACCCTTGGAATGACCAGTATATTGAGAGTACGACATATCCGAATTTGAAAGCCTATCCGACCGGAAAAGCAGAAGGTATTGTTTCCGTCCTGCAAACAGGACAGGCTGCTTATAACTGGAAAGTGAAGAACTTTGAGCGCCCTGCTTCTGAAAAGTTGGTTATTTACGAAATGCTGATTCGTGACTTTACCGAGGAACATACCTTCAATGCTGCGAAAGAAAAACTGGAGTACTTGAAGAATCTGGGAGTAAATGCAATCGAACTGATGCCTGTTAATGAGTTTGAAGGAAACACGAGTTGGGGGTATAATCCTTCATTCTATTTTGCCGTAGATAAGTATTACGGTACAAAAAATGATTTAAGAGCTTTTGTAGATGAATGTCACGGTCAAGGGATGGCTGTTATTATCGACCTTGTGCTGAATCATAGCTTTGGCCAGTCTCCTTTCTATCTTTTGTATAAAGATGCGGATGGAAGGCCCTCTGCTGATAATCCGTGGTATAATCAAGAATCAAATATTAAGAATCCAAGTCTTTCATGGGGATATGATTTCAATCATGATAGTGAATATACCCGAGCTTTGGTGGATAGTGTAGCCGGCTTCTGGATGTCGGAATACAAAATTGACGGTTTCCGTTATGACTTTACGAAAGGGTTCTCTAATACTTCTTATGGAGAGAATGATTGGGCAAATGGACCGGATAATGCACGTATTGCCAATCTGAAACGTATGTCGGCTGCCGTACAGGAACGGCAACCGGGTGCTTATGTTATTTTTGAACATTTGGCAGCTACCAGTGAAGAAAAGCAGTTAGGAGATGCAGGCATCTTGCTATGGCGTAATAAAAATGAAGCATATTGTGAAACTGCTATGGGATGGAGTGGCTCAAAAACCGATTTTTCTGGTTTGTTTGCAGGGACATCCGGTATGCCTGCTGGTAGCTTAGTAGGATATATGGAAAGTCATGATGAAGAACGTACAGGGTTTAAAGCCTGGAAATGGGGAAATTCCGGAGTAATAGCATCAACTACGAGTACAAATACCGGAATGAGCCCTGCAACAGGAAGTAATATTAATCTCTCTACCCGCACCAAACGTTTAGCCACTAATGCGGCCTTCTTCCTTACCGTACCCGGACCGAAGATGATCTGGCAATTTGGTGAGTTAGGATATGATTTCTCAATAAACAACAATAGTGACGGCTCTAAATATGATGATCAGGGCGGTTATCGTACGGATCCTAAACCGATACGTTGGGATTACTTTGAAGATGCTGATCGAAAGAAATTGTATGAGACGTATGCTGCTCTTTTAGATTTACGTCATTCCTATCCTGAACTGTTTGCTTCAAGTACTACATTTAGCTGGAAAGTAGGTACTGCTAACTGGGACAATGGACGTACTTTGTCGGCTACTTCCATTGACGGCAAGTCTCTTGTAGTTGTTGGCAACTTTGCGCTGGCAGATAAGAACTTTTCTGTAACTTTCCAGGAAACAGGTACATGGTATGAGTTACTGAAAGACAATGAGCCTTTGAGTGTATCAAGCACTACGCAAACTATTGCTGTTCCTGCCCATGAATTCCGTCTCTTTACTAACTTTAAACCAACTCTGACAGGTATTGAGACCACTGCTCCTGATGCCGAAAAACCTTTAATATATTACAATAGAGGTATAGATACTTTAGTGCTGCCTGCCGGAGAAGCTAAACGCATAGAAGTATATTCTGTGAATGGAATGCTGGTGATGACACAGGAAAAATGTACTTCTGTCGGTTTGTCTGCTTTGCCCGTTGGTTATTATATGGCACGGGTTTATATGGAAGATGGCAGAGTGCAGGTTTGCAAAATAATGAAATAGATTAGGTACGATAAAATAGGTTAGTTGCTGTAAATATGATCAACAACAAAGTGAATTTATGCTTTTCGAAGAAAGCTGCGGGTATATTACTCGCAGCTACTTCTTTCTTAGTGATGGCTTGTAGTGAAAATGTAAAAGAGTTGTCTCCGTTAAGTACGCACGAATTAGGCATTGCCATACCTGGCGGCCAGTCGCGTGAATATTCTTATACAGACAAAAACGGAGGTTTCTATTATGGAATGACCTCTACGGATGATTGGGGAGATTGGTATGCAGGCTGGAATATTTATGCCAAACGTATCTTTGCAGATTACCGCTTGTATGTGGATGGAGAAAGATTGCTTCGGGAAAATGCCCGCATATCGGTATATCCTGACAAATTAGTTCGCCGATATGAAAGGGCTGTGGAAACATTCTGTCTGGTGGATGAACCGAAGCTGTTGTATGTTCGTATGGATAGTGTACAAGGGAAGCAGATCTCATTCATGCTGATGGGGGAAAATGTGGTGGATGCACGGAAGGATGGAAATTCTGTACTCTATACAACGAAAGAGTCACCGGAAAATGTAATACGTATAGCACCCGTAGCGGAGGCAGGAATTGAATTTGCAGATAATCTGATAACTGTTCCGGTTGCTGCTGGTGGTTTCCTGATTGCTTTTGGTACGGAAGAAGATAGCCGGCAAGCAATAGACGGTTTTCGTAAAGAAGGAGAGAAGTGGTTGGCTGCACGTAGTCAGCGTATTCAATCCTTACTGGACCATAATCCTTTAAAGACTAATCTGGATTCTTTGGATCATGCCCTTGCCTGGATTATGCTTACCAATGATCAGTTGATCACTCATCAGCACGGTGGTTATGGTATGTATGCCGGTTTACCCTGGTTCACGGACTTCTGGGGGCGGGATATGTTTATTTCTATGCCGGGTGCAGTGCTTTGTACAGGGCAGTTTGATACGGCACGTGATATTCTTGCGTCATTTGCACGTTATCAGGATACCATTTCCACATCTCCTACTTACGGACGTGTACCTAATCGTTTGAATCTGGAAGGTATTCTTTATAATACCACTGACGGAACCCCTCGTTTCGTTATGCAGGTGCATGATTATCTGAAATATACGGGTGACACCGCCTTCGTGAAAGAAATTTATCCTTCAGTGAAGATTGCTACGGATGCTTCTCTTCGCTTGTATACGGACGAAAAAGGGTATCTCACCCATGCGGACGCAGATACCTGGATGGATGCCAAACGTCAAAGCAAGTATCCCTGTTCACCACGTGGCAATCGTGCTGTGGATGTGCAGGCATTGTGGTATACCCAATTGATGAATGCCTCGGATCTTGCCCGCTACATGAACCGTGAAGAAGATGCCCAGCGTTGGAATCTTGCCGCGGAGCGTCTCCGCTCAAATTTTGAACAGGATTTTGTAGACACAGCCGCCCAGTCAATCTATGATCATCTGAATACAGATGGAAGTGGGGATGCGCAATTCCGCCCCAATGCTATCTATGCGTTGGATCTGGTTTCTGATCCTGACTTGAAGATGCATGAGACAAAAGAAGTTTGGGAACGTCTGGTATATCCGTGGGGAGTGTCTTCACTCGATCAGTCTGACGAACAGTTCCATCCTTATCATGAGCAATGGTATCGTTATCATAAAGATGATGCTTATCATAATGGCACGATATGGCTTTGGAATAATGGTATGGCCATGCAGCGGATGATAGAAAACGGACAAGCTGACATCGCGTATACTTTGTTCAGGAACATGAACCGCCAGGCACTTGCGGAAGGTGCTGTCGGTAGTTTATCAGAGAATGCGGATGCATGGCCACGTGCCGGACAGACATGGGTACGTCGAAGTGGAACTTTCCTGCAGGCGTGGAGTAATAGCGAGCATATTCGCGTGTGGAACCAATACTTCCTGGGAATCCGTCCTGATATGCTCAATCATTCCATAACCATTGATCCGCAGCTTCCTTCTGAATTGAAGCTAGTGGATAGTCGGGTAAATATAGGAGATGGTACATTACGTATGATTATTGCTAAAAACGATGCTAGCGGAACTTACCGCTATGAATGGACCGGTACACCCGTAACTCTCAAACTGGATATCGATTCTTATCAGACATTGGATGTTCCGGTTTCAACAGATCACTCGGTAAGTATCAGGACAGAGGGAGCACGTATGACAGTGGATGTCTCTGATGCCTCTGGTAAGAAGACAGCCAATTACGTAGCAGAACTGGATGCACTCAAGCAGGAACAGAAGAAACAACAAGATGATTATTTCATGAATACTCATTTTGCAAAGCCTTCTTACAGAGAAAATATGAAGAGTATGTCCCGTTACTTTGATCCGCCGTTGACGTATCAGAGTGTGGAATAATTCTATTCGTAAATCTTATTCAGCAATTTGTTCAGCCACTCCCAGCGGAAAAGAAACCAGCGACGGGTACTGCTTTGTTTACCGCCGAAGCGTAAGACAAATTCGCGGTAACCATGCTTGCGGAAGGGGAGACCGACATCCATAAATTCAAGGTGACGGTATCCCCGCTGCTTGGCATCGAACAGAGCATACCATACGGCAAGTATACCCGGGTATTGAAGGGCATACGTCTTGCGCATACCACCAGAGAACCAAAGGTAAGCACTGTCTTCGGAATAGATGCAGGCACTGCCGCCTATTATTTTATCTTTGTAAGTGACAATGAATATTTTGCTTTGTTCCCCTTTCATCATTTCTTCTTCCATGCGTAGGAAGAACACTCTGCTGGGGAAATGACGGCGTATTTTAGAAGAATAGACATGGTGCAGCATCTGGGAGAATGCATGCACTTCCTCCGGAGTATGAGCTTCCTTTACTTCTGCACCATTTTTTAATCCTTTTTTGACTTGCCGGATGCGCGAGGGACTGAAGCGGCTTTCTACATGCTCAATGCTATGTAATGAATTACGTACCCGTAGCCAGTTTATGGCGAAGTAATGGTTTTTGCGGAAAGATTTATAACCGAACAGGGAGTTTTCCAGGTTACGGAATTCAATAAGGAATGCCTCCCGTAACGCTTCAGCCGTTAACCGTTGCAACATCTCACCAAAGACAAACTCCTTGTCAACAGTTTCATCAAAATACTCTCCTGTGCCATAAACCTCACATCGCTTGATAATGGCGGGCGGGAACAGACGGACACTCTTTCGTACTGCTGCCAATAGCTTGGCGACAGGCTTTTCGGCTTCTGATGCAACAATGAGAAGGGGCGTATAACCCGGGGTTGCTTCGTAGATATGAAACAACTCGATGGAGTGAAATGTATTATTGCCCGGCAGTTCCGGGATGTCACTCCCGTGGTAATATGTCGTCAGTTTCAAAGGCATTGACTGCAAATTTAGAAAATAATCTTGTATCTTTGCATTCTTAAACGATAATTTAGCTACGGGCTACAAGCTACGAGTAGCTGCGCTATTATACCGAATGGCACTCGTAGCCCGTAGCTTGTAGCTCGTAACTAATAAAATATGATATATGGAAAATTTCAGTGAATTGCTAAAAGTTCGCCGCAGTATGCGGAAATTTACGGATGAAGAGTTGACGCAGGAAGAGGTGGTTACCCTGATGAAAGCTGCGCTGATGTCACCCACTTCCAAGCGGACAAATGCATGGCAGTTTATTATGGTGGACGATAAGGAGTTGCTTGAAAAACTATCACATTGCAAGGCGCAAGCGTCGCAATTTATTGCTGATGCACCGTTGGCAATTGTAGTAACGGCTGATCCGTTAGTGAGTGATGTGTGGATTGAAGATGCTTCCATTGCTTCGATTATTATACAATTACAGGCAGAAGATATGGGCTTAGGCAGTTGCTGGGTGCAGGTGCGCGAACGTTTCACCGCTTCCGGTATGCCGTCCGATGAATATGTACGCGAAGTGCTCGATATTCCCTTACAACTGCAAGTGCTCAGTGTCGTTGCTATCGGACACAAAGGCATGGAACGTAAGCCTTTCAGTGAAGAACATCTGCAATGGGAAAAAGTTCATATCAATAAATACGGAGGAAAGTAACGGTGGGTGCAGCAAAAGCAAACAATAACCGCGATACTTACAGGGCCACAGCGGTTACGTTGATTGTTTTCGGTATACTTTATCTGGTGGACAAATTGATACATTTCTCAAGTATTGGTCTGCCGTGGGTGATGAATAAGGATAATTTTCTGCTTTATACGGCGGTGATATTTCTCATCTTCAAGCGTGATAAATCAGTGGGGCTGGTGTTGATTGGGCTGTGGCTGATACTGAATTTCGGATTGATAACGGCATTGCTCGGCACGATGTCTGCCTATCTGTTACCTGTGGCTTTGCTGGTTCTCGGAATTATTCTATATTGGCTGGCTACAAGATGAAAAGGAGTGTACAAGATACGCCGGTAGTCTTTATCGGTGCCGGAAACCTCGCAACGAATCTGGCCAAGGCTTTATATCAAAATGGTTTTCGTATAGTACAGGTCTACAGCCGTACAAAAGAGGCTGCATGTGCCTTGGCTCAAGCGATAGAGGCGGAATATACGACTGAACTTTCGGAAGTATCCAGAGATGCCCGGCTCTATATTGTCTCTTTGAAGGATGCTGCTTTCGTGGAACTATTACCCGAGATTGTTGCCGGGAAGGAAGATGCTTTGCTGGTACATACAGCCGGAAGCATTCCGATGAGCATTTGGGAAGGAAAAACTTCGCGTTACGGTGTGTTTTATCCTATGCAGACTTTCAGCAAACAGCGCGAGGTGGATTTCCGTACGATTCCTTTCTTCATAGAGAGTAATTCATCCGAAGATACGGAATTGTTGAAGGCAATTGCTTCTGTCCTTTCGGAAAAGGTGTATGAAGCTACCTCTGAGCAGCGTAGAAGCCTGCATCTGGCAGCTGTGTTCACTTGTAATTTTACGAATCACATGTATGCTCTGGCGGCTGAATTATTGAAGAAATATAATCTTCCATTCGATGCGATGTTACCCTTGATTGATGAAACAGCCCGTAAAGTGCATGAACTGGAACCGAAGCAGGCTCAGACAGGTCCGGCTGTACGTTATGATGAAAATGTAATCAATAAGCATCTGGAGATGCTTGCTGATGAACCGGAGATGCAGGAATTGTATCAGCTTGTGAGCGAGAATATACATCGTTTGCATAACAAGTAATGTTTCGATGCATAACAAGCAATGTTTTGGTACATAACAAGCATAGTTTTATCCTAAAACAAGCATTGTTCTTTTTGAAAGATAACCTAATTAAAAACCGAATATAGTGAGTACTATCAATTACGATCTGAAAAAGATAAAAGCACTTGTATTTGATGTTGATGGCGTTTTGAGTGCTAACGTCATACCGATGAGTCCGGATGGAGAACCGATGCGTACCGTGAACATTAAAGATGGCTACGCTTTGCACCTTGCCTGTAAACAGGGTTTGTTACTGGGAATCATTACCGGTGGACGCTCCGAAGCTGTTCGCAAACGCTTTATGGCCTTGGGAATTCCTTCTGAGGATATTTACATGGCTTCTTCCGTAAAAATCCATGATTATCATGATTTTCGTGACCGTCATGGCTTGAAGGACGAAGAGATTCTTTATGTAGGTGATGACATTCCGGATATTGAAGTAATGCGTGAGTGCGGATTACCTTGTTGTCCTAAAGACGCATCAGCAGAAGTGAAGACCGTCTCCCGCTACATTTCCTATGCCAATGGTGGCTATGGCTGTGGTCGGGACGTTGTAGAACAAGTATTGAAAGTTCAGGGACTTTGGATGGATGATAAAGCCTTTGGCTGGTAATCTCCTCTTAATACTTAATACTTAAAAATTAATACTTTAAATCGTTATGTTGGACAATTTAGAAAAATATAAGGTGATTCTTGCCTCGGGATCTCCCCGCAGGAGAGAATTGATGGCAGGTTTGGGCGTGAATTATGAAGTGCGGATTCTTCCGGATGTGGATGAATCTTATCCGGATACTTTGCAGGGGGAGGAAATACCGCTCTACATTGCTAAGGAAAAAGCGGACGCCTACATACCTATGATGCAACCTGATGAACTGATAATTACGGCTGATACGATTGTATGGCTGGATGGCAAGGTTCTTGGCAAACCCCGGGATAGGGAAGATGCTTTGCAGATGTTGCGGACTATGTCGGGACGTACCCATGAGGTTTTCACCGGCGTATGCATAACCACTACCGATTGGCAGCGAAGTTTTACAGCACAGACTGAAGTACGTTTCGCTACATTGAGCGAAGATGAAATTATATATTACGTAGATAACTTCAAACCGATGGATAAGGCCGGAGCCTATGGAGTGCAGGAGTGGATCGGTTTTATTGGGGTGGAGAATATCTCGGGGAGTTACTATAATATCATGGGACTCCCTGTACAGAGGCTGTACAGGGAATTACTGAAAGTGTAGTTGTCTTTATTCAATCATATCCAGCATTAATGGAATTTCCTCGGCTGCGATGCCTTGTTTGAGCAGACTGTTCCGGTCTCTGTCGAATATTTCCAGGAATGCGTCCTTGCTACCACTTTCTGCCATGGCCTTGCCATATAGTCCGGCAGCTTTTTCTATATTTCCCAATACCCATGCCACGTGTCCGGCATTGAGATAATCTGTTGCAAGCGGCTTGGCTGCGAGAAGTTTGTCATAATACTTCATTGCCTGTTCATGCTTGCCACTGACAAATGAGCACCAGCCGATACCGCGCCATGCTTTCATGCAGTTGTTTTCCAGAAAGTCCAGTTTGAAGAAGTATTGTAGTGCATCTTCGTATCTTTTCTGTTCTGCCAGGCAACTTGCGGTATAGAATAACACATTGTGGTTCTCAGGTTGGATTGTTTCCACGCGGTGGTAGTACTCCAGAGCGGCATCGAAATTCTTCATCTGGCGGTAGCAGGTAGCCAGATGCCGGAGCGTCCACAAATGATCAGGTTTCAGCATATCGGCTTTCAGATAAGCATCTATAGCTTCTTTATAGCATTTCACCTTTTGCAGGCAGAAACCTATTTTCTGGTAAATATCCGCATTGGCCTGTTTCCGGTCTATCAGTATCTGGTAGAGCTCCAATGCTTCGGCAGGGTGCTCTTTGCGGAAGTGGAAATCGGCAACAGCCACCAATAGTTCGGGAGCGCTCAACAACTCTTTCAGCACAGGATTACGGTGCAAAGCAATCTCTTCCTGGAAGATGTTGTGGAACTCATACCTGCGCTGGCTGAGTTTGAAGAAACGATATAAATCGTGAATATACTGGTTGCTGATAACGTCAGGCCGTTCTGCGTATTGCTTCAGACTGGCGCTATTCTTCTCTTCCATAAAATCACTTTGATCCTGGGGCGTCATTTGGCTCAACATCATATCCCGCTGTCCTTGCGGAAGTTGGGCAATGGTGAAGCAGAATGAATACTTATCACTGTTGCAGAAGAATCCGGATTGCAGAATGATAGAGAGTACAGAACTTTCACTCGTCTGGTTCAAGCCGACCTGGTGGATGATGCTGGAGTGCATCCGGTCGAAAGGATAGAACCAGTTGTGTGGTTCGCGGAAGAAAGGATAGCCTTTCAGTTGTGCGAATGTACTCATATAGACATCAGCGCCTTCCAACTGTAAATCGTTCATTTCTCGTATTTTGTCTCCCAGTCCTGATTGCTCGAAAGCCTGTTCCCAGTCCGGATTACGGTCGTTTTCATCAGTTTCTTCAAAACCGAATTTCATGTTGCGCATGATATTCACGTTCCTCATCATTTCGGGAATGATTTCTTCCCGCATCTTCTTGTCTATTTTTTCGGTTTCCTGGCTGCGAAGCAGTTGGATGTAAACACGGTTCACCTGTTTACTGAAGTCCGGATCTTCTCTGAAAAGAGAAATGCGTGCTTCCAGTTCCGGGTAGAGTGTAATGCGTGTGGGGTAGAGATGCAGGGTGATGACAAGTCCTACCAAAGCCCTTTGGTTGATTTGCGGATGGGTATGGCGGAGTCCGTCGAGCAGCCAATTGATCTTGCGTTCGTCGAAACACTCCATTAAACTAAGTGTGACAGCACTGACAAACAGACATAAATCATTGATTGGTAATGTTTCCGAGCGGAGCATATCTTCTGCCTGGGCAAATTCTTCCAAAGTCCAGTTATTGTTGCTCCAGGTGGTAAGAAACATAACCTGGTGTGTTTCTTCATGTCGCTTTAAGATAGCGTCCAAGCCCTGATAGTTTGCCAACTGTGATACAGCCATCTCGTCCGAGAATCCTTCCAGTATCCTCTGTTGGACAGAGAGGTCATAAGCCTTTGGCAACTGGTTCGGATTCCTGCGCAAAGAATGATAGTAGTGGGTGGATATCTCGTCCAGCAATAGGATGCGCGTCTGATCGGCAATTTCCCAGGTATCGGCTAATAGTTGGCGATACAGTTTATGCCGTTCCGGATCTTTCATTCCCAGCTTCATGTATTGCAGCATATACTGATAGGAAGTCTGGATTTGTTCCAGGCGGTTACGCAGGGTCCAGTCATTACTATTATATAAGAAAGCATCCAGCTGAACGAGAGCTTCTTTCAGCCGTTTATCTTCCAGTAAACTGGCTATCTGATAATATTGTTTTTGGATGGATTGTTCATTCATATTCAGTCCTTTCTTTAATACTTTATTAGTATAAGGCACAAAAATGATGCCAAAATAGTTCGGGTTCTTAGAAAATACTGACAGCAGTTTTGGTTGTCAGTAATTCCAGAGCTTTCATGCCCATTACGGAGTTGCCTTTGGAATTGAGTCGCGGACTCCATACAGCTACTGCATACTTGCGTGGGCATACAGCAGCGATACCACCACCGACACCACTTTTCCCGGGTAATCCTACCAGATAAGAAAACTCTCCGGCTTCATCATAGAAACCGCATGTTTGCATAATGGCATTGATACGCTTCACCTGCGAAGTCGTCAGTTCGGTTCCATCAAAGCTGAACGATCTTGTGTGATCGGCAAAGGGGAGGAAGGCGTGTGCCAGTTCCCGGCAATTCATGCTTATGGAACATTGACGGAAGTAGAAGCGAAGTACCCGCTCGATATCGTTTTCTATATTGCCGTGATATTTCAGCATATTGGTGATGGCGGCATTCAGATATCCATACTCCCGTTCGGAAGTAGCCATGCTTTCATTATATTGAATCATGTCATTGCCGCAGAGTTTCCGCACAAACGAGAGATATTCCCTTTCCGGATATTCAAGTACTGAGAGCAAGACGTCTGCCATTACCAATGCCCCTGCATTGATGAGTGGATTGCGGGGGATTCCTTTCTCCATTTCCAGCTGAAAGATGGAGTTGAATGCATTGCCGGACGGTTCTACGCCTATGCGTTTCCAAAGTTCGTTACCTATCCGGCCAAAGCTCATGGCAAGAGAAAATACTTTCGAAATACTCTGCACGGCGAAACGTTCATCACTGTCTCCCTGGGCATATTCCTTGCCTTCGATGGTGCGCAGACAGATGCCATAACGATCAGGATTGACTTTCAGCAGTTCAGGGATATAACTTGCCGGTTTGCCTTCCTGTGCATACGGCTGTATTTCTTCGTATATTTCTTTCAGAATTCGGATGTAATCCATAGCATGTAAGGTTTTTGTTTAAAAGCGCACTTGCAACTGTGCCTGCAATAAATTACTGTTTTCTCCGATATGGCGGTTGCAGTACGTATATTGTGCCTGTACTCTGCACTTAGGATAAAACCAGTATTGCAGTCCCACTACGTAATTGGTTTGCTTGTCATCCAGCACTTTGCTTTTGTTAAGATAGTCATAAGATGCAATGACATCCACTTTGGGGAATACATGTGCAGATGCCGTTACGTAGTAGCCGTCGCTTTTCACGTGTCCGTCTTTTCCGGCCAGGTATTCTGTGCGTACATCAACCGGTTTGGTCTTGATCACTGCACCTGCCGACCAACGGTTACGGGTATAGTTTTCACCCACCTGTATATCCGGATTCAGAGTGGAAGTGGCTACTGCGCATCCCTTTCCTTTAACAAAAGAACCGCCTACGGACAGCCAGCCGAGCGGATGAACCATCAGACTGCCTACAATATCTTTCTGGTTGTTCTTATCTTTCAGATTGATACCTTGTCCGTTCATCAATGCAAGATTATAATTTACCAGTTTGCCGAACAGGTCTCCATAAATCAGGAGACCCATATCGCGTCCGCTGCTGGAACCATATAACGGATCGCTGCCGTTGATACCGGCCAGGTAATTGACAGACTGCGCGTAGCAATTGATCAACTCTACATAGCAGGGAGACATTGGGTTTTCAATGGTATACATCGTTTTGAATTGTCCGATGCGGGCAGTCAGTTGGGGGAGGAATTTGTATTCGGTGTATGCTTCAAGTATTTTTCCCGTATTGGCAAAGCTGTACATGAAATAACATAGCCAGCGGTCAGTGATTTTACCTTGTGCCATGAAGATAACCCGCTTGATGTCGAAGGTATTACTGCCGTCACCGGCATCATCATACGTATATCCCACCTGTGCATAACCGACAAGGCTGATACGGTCTTTAAGAGTGTTTACTACATCGTTTAAACAAGCATCTTGTGCCGTTGCTATCAGGACAGAGAATAGGAAAGCGAAGGATAACAGAATTCGTTTCATTATTTTTATAGATGTGAAGATATAAGATTAAAAAAGGCAACCCTTCTTTTCAAAGAGCTGCCTTTGGGTATGATAATGTCTGTTTTTATTCGTTGATAGCAGCGATACCCGGAAGAACTTTTCCTTCGATTGCTTCGAGCAATGCACCACCACCGGTTGAAACGTAAGAAACACCGCTTGCCAAACCGAACTTGTTGACGCAAGCTACAGAGTCACCACCACCTACGAGTGAGAAAGCACCGTTCTTGGTAGCCTCTACGATAGCTTCACCTACGGCACGTGAGCCATGAGTAAAGTTCTCGAATTCGAATACGCCAGTCGGACCGTTCCACAAGATAGTCTTGGAGTTTTTAATAACGTCTGTGAAGATTTTCTCTGTTTCAGGACCGATATCCAAACCTTCCCAACCATCAGGAATTTGGTCAACCGGACAGAACTTGGTGTTGGCGTCGTTAGAGAAAGCATCAGCAATCTTAGCGTCAACAGCTAATACCAGGTTTACACCTTTTTCTTTAGCTTTTGCTACCAGGTCAAGAGCCAGATCCAGTTTATCATCTTCGCAGATAGAAATACCGATCTTGCCACCCATAGCCTTAGTGAAAGTATAAGTCATGCCGCCAGCGATGATCAGGTTGTCAACCTTGCTCAGCAGGTTCTCAATGATTTCGATTTTAGAAGAAACCTTAGAACCACCCATAATAGCAGTGAACGGACGTTTGATGTCATTCAATACTTTATCAACAGCTTTCACTTCTTTTTCCATCAGGTAGCCGAACATCTTGCTGTCTTTGTCGAAATATTTAGCGATCAAAGCTGTAGAAGCGTGTGCGCGGTGAGCTGTACCGAAAGCGTCGTTTACGTAGCAATCAGCATAAGAAGCCAATTTCTTGGTGAATTCTTTCTGGCTTTCTTTTACGGCTTTCTTGGCGGCAGCTTTTTCTTCGTCTGTTGCATCTTCAGCCAAGCCACGGGGTTTGCCTTCCTCTTCAGCGTAGAAACGAAGGTTTTCAAGCAACAGCACTTCACCCGGTTGCAGAGCAGCAGCCTTTACAGCAGCTTCTTCGCCCATACAGTCGTTAGCGAATTGCACCTCAACACCCAACAAATCTGACAGATGTTTCAGGATATGTTTCAAAGAGAACTTGTCAGCCGGACCTTTCGGACGACCGAGGTGAGAACCAATAATTATACTGCCACCGTCAGCCAAAATTTTCTTCAGCGTAGGAAGAGCAGCACGCATACGGTTATCATCTGTAATGTTGAAGTTTTCGTCCAAGGGTACATTGAAGTCCACACGAACGAATGCCTTTTTACCGGCAAAGTTGAATTGATCAATTGTCATAATACTCTATTTTATTTAAAAGTGTTATTAATTCCTTTTTGTGAGTGCAAAGATAATGTATATTTCTTTCTTTTGCTATGAAACCGTCATTTATTCTTTATCTTTCGGCTTCTCTTTGCTAACTTTATACTTCTCGCAATAATATTTGCACATCAATTGCAAACCGCAGTTGTCACATTGCGGTGTACGTGCCTGGCAGACGTATCGTCCGTGCAAAATAAGCCAGTGATGAGCAATGGGAATGTCGGCTTCCGGGATGTTTTTCACCAGTTCTTTTTCTACGCTGAACGGGGTGGTGCATTGGTCCGAAACCAGTCCGAGGCGATGGCTTACACGGAACACATGGGTGTCTACTGCCATTGCCGCTTTGTTGAATACAACGGATTGGATGACGTTTGCCGTCTTACGTCCTACACCGGGAAGTTTTATGAGTTCTTCCAGTGTGCCGGGCACTTCGCTGTTGAAGTCTTTCACCAACATTTGCGCCATACCTACCAGATGTTTTGCCTTGTTATTGGGGTAAGACACGCTACGGATGTATTCATAGATCACTTCCGGAGTACTGGCAGCGAGAACTTCCGGGGTGGGGAAGTCGCGGTACAGTGGCGGAACAATCATATTCACCCGTTTGTCCGTACATTGGGCGGAGAGGATGACCGCTATCAGCAGCTGAAACGGAGTCTCATAGTGCAGTTCCGTTTCGGCTACGGGACGATTTTCCCGAAACCAGGCAAGGACTTTTTCATAACGTTCTTTCTTTCTCATCGCAATTTGTTTTTATGGTAATTGGGAGCCACTTTGCCATTGAAGTAGAGCATGGAAACAATGGTAAGGCAGGCTCCGAATAAATAAGCTTTATCAAAGGTGCTGACTTCTGCAATATATCCTCCTGTCAACATACCGATACCGATGCCCACATCCCAGGAGGTCAGGTAGGTGGAAGTGGCGGTACCACGTTGGCTGTTGGGGGCGAGGTTGACAAATAAGGTGTTGTAAGCGGGGAACATAATGCCGAACCCCACTCCCAGCAACAAGGCCACGAAAAAGAAAACAATTGTGCATGCCATGTTGTTCCAGCTGATAAGATATACACAGGCCGAAAGCAGGAAAAAACTGAACACCACGAGATACAGTCCGGCGGAAATAACCTGCGTTATCTTACCTCTGTCCACAATCTTTCCGGAGAATATACGTGAAATAGCCATTCCTATTGCCATGAAAGTGAAGAAGAAACCTGTGGTGGCATTAATCCCGATTTGTTTGGCATACATAGCCACATAGTTGGTCGTCATTCCATAAGGAATGGAAAGCAACAAGAGGCTGATACCTGCCGGAATACCTTTCAGTAATATGAATCGGTCGAGGGATATCGGTTCCCGTTTCACGGGTGGTTTATAAGGAGTCTTTACAAGAGAAGCGCAAACGAAACCCGCCATACAGGAACCCAGTGAACAGCAGAATATGGTAGTAAAACTCATTCCCGCATCATGCAGAAATAATCCTGACATCGGACCCACTGCCATTGCAATGTTGTTTGAAAGCCCATAGTATCCCAATCCTTCTCCGCGTCGTGAAGATGGCATGATGTCAATCACCACAGTGTTACCACCTACGGTTACCATTCCGAACGATACTCCCTGTATGATACGGAATATGATAAACAGTGTAAGCGAGCCTGCAATGATGTATCCGGCAAACATCGTCATAAAGATGAAGTAAGCTATCAAATATAAAGGTTTACGTGCAAAACTGTCCAAAAAATAACCGGAGAAGGGGCGGATACACAATGCAGCTACTGTGTAGCAGGAAAGAATGATACCGATTATGGAATTGCCGGCACTGAATACTTCGGACAGGTAAAAAGGTAGTACCGGTATCAGCAACCAGAATCCGAAATACAGCAGGAAGTTGGCTGCGAGAATAAAACAATAACTGGAAGTGACAAGCTTATCTTTCATTCTTATTAAATTGAGAGTTGAGAATTCTCAACTCTCTACTTATTTTAGTAAGCGGCTTCGAATTCCTTCAGGAATCTTGTGTCGTTTTCGGAGAACATACGAAGGTCTTTCACCTGATATTTCAGGTTCGTAATACGCTCGATACCCATACCAAGGGCATATCCGCTGTATACCTTACTGTCGATGCCGTTACTTTCCAATACGTTGGGGTCTACCATACCGCAACCCAGGATTTCTACCCAACCGGTATGCTTGCAGAACGGACAGCCCTTTCCGCCACAAATGTTACAACTGATGTCCATTTCGGCACTGGGTTCCGTGAACGGGAAATAAGACGGACGCAGACGGATCTTGGTATCTTCGCCGAACATTTCTTTGGCAAAGAGCAATAACACCTGTTTCAGATCAGTGAAAGATACGTCTTTATCTACGTACAACGCCTCTACCTGATGGAAAAAGCAGTGTGCGCGATAGCTGATAGCTTCGTTACGATATACGCGTCCCGGGCAAATGATGCGGATAGGAGGTTGTGAAACTTCCATAACGCGTGTTTGTACGGATGAAGTGTGCGTACGCAATACGATGTCGGGATGTGCTTCGATAAAGAAGGTATCCTGCATGTCGCGTGCGGGGTGATCTTCGGCAAAATTCAATGCGGAGAACACGTGCCAGTCATCCTCAATTTCCGGACCTTCGGCAATGCTGAAACCCAGACGTGCAAATATATCGATGATTTCGTTTTTTACGATGGTGAGTGGGTGACGTGTACCCAGTTCTACCGGATAAGCGGAACGAGTGAGGTCAATGTCGTCACAACCCGTATCCTGGCTTTCGAACTGTTCTTTCAGGGCGTTAATCTTGTCCTGCGCCTTGTTTTTCAGTTCATTCAGTCTCATGCCGACTTCTTTCTTCTGTTCGGCAGCCACGTTGCGGAAGTCTGCCATCAAGTCATTGATAGCACCTTTTTTACTAAGGAATTTGATGCGGAGTGCTTCCAGTTCCTCGGCGTTGGCAGCTTTCAGTGCTTCCACTTCTTGTAGAAGCTGGTTGATTTTATCTATCATATCGTCGTTATTATTTATTTCCGAAATACATAAAACGGTGCAAAGATACAACTTTATCATGATTTCGCTCCCAATCTTTTTATAAAATTAATCGGTCGCGGGGAAAAAGTCTGTGGCTGGTTAGGTGTAAATCTTCGTAGCATCTCCATGCAATCTCCGTATCAGGTCCGTATCAGGTCCGTATTAAGTCCGTATCAAGTCCGTAGATGCTCCGTATCAGCTCTATGTTTTACCTGATTTCTTAGACACGGAGCAACTACGGAGCAACCACGGACCAGATACGGGCCGGGTACGAATCGTATAGATTGCGGATAATCATTATCCTTGTCAGCTATGCACCGTTCTTCTTATTATCTTTGTGGGAGGTTAATTAGCTTCTTCTTTGTTCTTTTTTAGTGCTTTCTGATAAAGTTCTTCTTGCAATACACAGAATTCTGCTACAAGCTCAATGGGAATACATGAGTCATTTTCATCTTCCGCATTATTCATCAATTGCTCGATTTTTTTAGAGAGGGAAATGTAACGCTGCATTTCTGGGTCATAAGGGTTAAGCGTATGCAGTATGATGTCGCTTTTCCCTGATTTAGTTTGTTTCATTTTTTATGATTGATTTATTAGGCAAAGGTAGTAGCTTTTTTTAGTATTCTTAAGTATTCTGGCGTAAATAATCTTTTTGCTAAGCAATTTTTTCGAACAGATATTAAAAAAGCATATTAATAGGCCTCTCTGATAACAACTTAATAGCTATTCAACTATCTTTATTACAGAAAATAGTGGCCACAAGTGTTTTCGCATTACTAACAATATCTGTATAGTGTCGGATTCTTAACGGAAGACATTGTATAGTAACTAATTTGTAAACTATGGAAACCAAGAAAACACCCAAAGCAAACTTGGAAAGCAAGAGACCCACGTGGTTACTTGTAGGTTATGTAGTCGTACTTGCCTTCATGTTCGTAGCGTTTGAATGGACGCGTGATATTAAGATTGACACGAGTGGTCGTATCGTCGAAAATGTATTTGAACAGGACATGGAGATCCCTCTTACAAGGCAGCCTGAGGTTGCTCCCCCACCTCCACCTCAAGTTACTCCTATTAATGATGTTTTAACAATAATAGATGATGACGCTAATGTAGAAGAAACCAATTTCGCTTCCTCGGAAGAAACCGGTGAGGATGTGGTAGTGAAACATATACCTGTCACGGTGGACGAAGATGTGCCGGTAGAAGATGAGATTTTTGAAGTTGTGGAAGAAAATCCGCAATTCCTCAATGGTGGTACAGTCGGTCTTTTACAGTATTTGAGTAAGAATATCAAGTACCCCACCATTCCACAAGAGAATGGAACCCAGGGGCGTGTAACTGTGCAGTTTGTTGTAAACAAGGATGGTAGTATCGTGGATGTGAACGTGATAAGAGGTGTTGATCCTTATCTGGACAAAGAAGCGGTTCGCGTTATTTCTACCATGCCGAAATGGAAGCCCGGAAAACAACGTGGCGTACCCGTACGCTGCAAGTTTACAGTGCCTGTGACGTTTAAGTTACAATAGGATAAGTTTTAGCAATCATTGCATTGTTTGATTAAAGGTGAAATGGTTTGTTCGAGTGTGGATGCTTGAATGAACCATTTCACTTTATTCACTTACTACTTTTCCGGATTTATAAAAGATAGATGAGGAAAATGGAATAAAAAAAGGAATATATCATCTTTCTGATATATTCCTCGTTTTCTATGGTGGAGAGTATCGGACTCGAACCGATCACCTCGACACTGCCAGTGTCGCGCTCTAGCCAGATGAGCTAACCCCCCTTTTTTGACCCTTCGCTAACGTTTGCGAGGTTTCTCTCTTTTTGGTGGCGCAAATATAATGCATTATTCTGAAATAATTGCTATGTTTGCGAAACAAAGTGAAAGAAAAAATATGCTGATTTATAATACAACCTATCAAGTAGAAGAAGGACAGGAAGATAACTTCCTGATCTGGATCAAAGAATTCTATTTACCCGAAGTAGAAAAGGCAGGGGCATTGCATACACCGCGCATGGTTCGTGTACTCAGCCACCGTGAAGAGGGCAGCACTTGTTATTCCCTTCAGTTTGAAGTGGAAAATTCCGGTATATTGCATCGCTGGCATCTGGAACAGGGAACGAAGTTGAACGAAGAGCTGGTTAAGATATTCCAGGATAAAGTAGTAGGGTTTCCTACACTGATGGAGGTGATAGAGTGATACAGCCTGTCAAGGAAAAGATAATTCTGGGCATTGACCCCGGTACGACCATTATGGGTTACGGAGTTTTGCGTGTGCAGGGAACAAAACCTGAGATGATAGCTATGGGCATTATTGATCTGCGCAAAATGGGTGATCATTACCTGAAATTACGTCATATACACGAACGGGTGTTGAGTATTATCGAGAGCTATCTGCCTGATGAACTTGCCATTGAAGCACCCTTTTTCGGGAAGAATGTACAGTCTATGCTGAAGTTGGGGCGTGCACAAGGTGTTGCCATGGCGGCCGCTCTCAGCCGGGATATACCGATCACGGAATATGCTCCTTTAAAAATTAAAATGGCTATCACCGGAAACGGTCAGGCTTCCAAGGAGCAGGTAGCGGATATGTTGCAACGCATGTTGCATTTTGCAAAGGAAGATATGCCTACATTTATGGATGCTACGGACGGTCTTGCTGCCGCTTATTGCCACTTTCTGCAAATGGGACGTCCTACAGTAGAGAAAGGATATCACGGCTGGAAAGATTTCATTGCCAAGAATCCCGATAAAGTAAAGCGATAATATCTCATACCTAATACTTGATACTTAATACTTAATACATGACATTTAATACTTAAAATAACGACCATGAAACTGAATGAACTTGCCTTGATTGGAGTGGCTGCTGCTACGATTGTCAGTTGTTCTCCGGCAAAAAAAGAGTACGCATCTTATGAGCTGTATCCTGTCCGCTCGGACGACTTGACGGAGATGGAGTATACTCCTGAAGTTACAAATTTTACATTGTGGGCACCCACTGCCGATGAAGTACGTCTGATGTTGTTTGATACCGGTGACGGTGGTCATGCTTATGAAACCGTTTCGATGGTGGCTGATAAGGAAGGAACCTGGACAGCAAAGGTGGAGAAAGACCTGATAGGGAAATTCTATACTTTCAACGTAAAGATTAAAGATAAATGGCTGGGGGATACTCCGGGCATCAATGCTAAATCCGTAGGAGTGAACGGAAAGCGTGCCGCAATTATAGATATGAATGCGACTGATCCCGAAGGTTGGGCAGCCGATAAACGCCCTGCGTTGGCTTCTCCGGCAGATGCGGTTATTTATGAAATGCATCATCGCGATTTCTCTATTGATCCTTCTTCCGGTATTCAGCACAAAGGTAAATTCCTGGCATTGACAGAAGAAGGTACATTGAGTCCTGAACAATTGGCAACCGGTATTGATCACTTAAAAGAACTGGGGGTGACGCACGTACATCTTCTGCCATCTTATGACTATGCTTCCGTAGACGAGGCCAGATTGGATGAAAACAAATACAATTGGGGATATGATCCGCAGAATTACAATGTGCCTGATGGGTCATATTCTACCGATCCTTTTGATCCTGCTGTTCGTATTAAAGAGTTCAAACAGATGGTGCAGGCGTTGCATAAAGCAGGAATTCGCGTAGTGCTGGACGTGGTGTATAACCATACATTCAATACGGCTGAAAGCAACTTTGAACGTACGGTGCCGGGATATTTTTATCGCCAGATGCCGGACGGCAGCTTTGCTGACGCTTCCGCTTGCGGCAATGAAACGGCAAGTAACCGCCCTATGATGCGGAAATATATGATAGAATCCGTGTTGCATTGGCTTAATGAGTATCACCTTGACGGTTTCCGCTTTGACCTGATGGGAATTCATGATATAGCAACGATGAATGAAATTCGTAAGGCAGCCACAGCGGTTGACCCGAGTATCATTATTTATGGTGAAGGTTGGGCGGCTAAAGCTCCCCAGATGCCGGAAGACTCGTTGGCTATGAAAGCAAATACTTACCGGATGCCGGGTATTGCTGCATTCTCTGATGAAATGCGTGATGGATTGCGTGGTCCGTTCAATGATAATCATCAAGGTGCTTTTCTTGCCGGAGTTCCGGGAGGAGAGGAGAGTATCAAGTTTGGTATTGTTGGTGCTATCAAGCATCCGCAAGTGGACAATGATTTGGTGAATTATAGTAAGGCTTCCTGGGCTGAACAGCCGACACAGATGGTCAGTTATGTTTCTTGTCATGATGATATGTGCTTGGTTGACAGACTGAATGCAAGTGTTCCGGGTATTACGCCACAGGAGTTGATAAAATTGGATAAATTGGCTCAAACGGCTGTATTTACTTCACAAGGCATACCGTTTATTTATGCCGGTGAAGAGGTGATGCGTGATAAGAAGGGCGTGCATAACAGTTACCAAAGTCCTGACTCTATTAATGCTATTGACTGGAAACGTAAAGCAGAACATGCAGATGTTTTCGCTTATTATAAAGGTTTGATACAGTTACGCAAGAATCACCCTGCTTTCCGCATGGGAGATGCGGATCTGGTACGTAAACATTTGGAATTCCTTCCGGTGGAGGGCGGTAACTTGATAGCCTACCGTTTGAAGGAACATGCCAACAGTGATGCATGGGAAGATATTATAGTGGCGTTGAACTCACGTAAAGAACCTGCTAAACTGACAGTTCCCGAAGGTAAGTATACGGTTGTTTGCAAGGATGGTTTCATCAGTGAAAAAGGATTGGGTACACTTTACGGATCAGAAGTGATCGTTCCTGCACAGTCTGCGTTGATTATTTATAAATAAGAATAGCGTATATATAATAAAATATCGCCCCTACGAGTTGTGTTACTTGTAGGGGCGCATCTGTATTCGCCCGGATACATAAAAATTGAGAGTTTGGGCATTATATTATAGTTTGTGTTATTCTTTAGCGATATCCGTTTTCCAGGTAATTCCGCTTATATCCATTAATTCAAGTTTATATATTCCAGTTGGTATATCGCTAGTGTTTTTTTCAATATTAATTTCTGCTTTAGCCCCTAATGGAATAACGAGACTATGTTCCCCGGGTTTTACTTTTGCAACATATTTATTACGTATATTGCTCACCGGGAAATTAGCTAATTCTTCTGCATTCAGTTCAAGTACATTATTACCTGCATCATCTTTTAAAGTGATACCAATCAGAAAAGAACCGTAAACATCTATTCCCTCAACTCTTGATATTGTGAATTTGAGTTTGTTACCCTTTAACTGGGCATCAGAGATTTCGATTTTGGGTTTTACGGATTTATTATGTAATTCACCCCATACCCCACCATGGAAAACCTGATTGGTATAAAGTGTTAGTGCCAGAATGGCTATGCTGCCGGTAACTACTATCTTTTTTACAGTATTTTCTTTTATAGATAAATTTCCGGATGCTATCCAAGGGTACCATTTACGTTTTTTCAGCCAGGGAGTTTTGGGCATAAGTATACGGTCGAGAGAATAAAATCCACCACCTGTCATGAATACAGTGAATCCGGATGCGACTCCTAAAACTCCAATTTGCCATTCGTCCAGGCAAGTTGAGCCAATCCAGCCCGAACCTAATAATATTCCTCCTGCCAGCCCAATCACTCCTGCACTTGCCAGTCTTGTGAAATATCCTAATATAAATAGTAAACCTACAATAGCTTCTATGATGGTGAAAAGAACCATTGCCCACCAAAGGATATCCGGAGTGCTTACGAGATATTCTATGACTGGCTTTATGCCCAATGAATTCGGTAGAAAGTGGTTAAATTTTTCACCGATATATCCCGGGGCATCTTCTACCAGCTTATTTTCCAGAACTAATCTTCGCCAGAATGCAGAAAAATAAGTCCATCCGACTACCAGGCGGAGAGCCAGCGAAAACATACCGGAAAGGTTATAGGTCTGGCCTAACGGGCGTTCTGGTGTTGATTCTTTCTCCATAGACTCCTGTATTATTTATTTTGATTGTTCTTTTTTATGATATTTGGCTGCAAAATGTTCCCTAATAGGCCACCCATGACAGTTCCCCACAATGTGCTGTTTAGTGGAGATGAGATAATTGGACAAGTACCCGTGCTACAGCCGACATACCTCCAATATAGATAGCCGCCAATAGCCCCGACTATTGCACCTACGATTGTAGGCCAATATCTTTTAGCGAATGTTTTTTCCATCCTTTTTTAATACTTTTGATACATGTCTTTTAAAGAAACAGATTTCCTAGGGAAATTGTTTCCCAATATATGGATTATTTTTCATATTAGTTGCTTAAAAAAGGAAGAATTGATTAAACTGCTCTCATTTTGAGCATTTAAAAGGAAAACTTGGTATCTTTGTGGCATCACTAAACAAAATACGTCTGAAATAATGCAACCATATACTATATGTTTGACGGGTGGTGTGGCCCGTAATCCACTTGTGCGATTAGCTGCACCTGCTTCCGCATCTTTTCCGGCAGATGAACACATTGCCATTGTCGGACCTAACGGTTCTGGAAAAAGCCTTTTGGTAGATATGCTTATCGGAAAATACCCTTTGAAGGAAGGAACAATAACCTATGACTTTTCTCCTTCAACGTCAAAAACAGTCTATGAGAATATCAAATATATTGCTTTTCGCGATACGTATGGTTCGGCGGATGCCAACTATTATTATCAGCAGCGCTGGAATACTCATGATCATGATGATGTTCCGTTAGTTAGGGATATGTTGGGAGAAGTCAGGGATGAAAAACTGAAACAAGAACTTTTTGAATTATTCCGTATTGAACCTATGCTGGATAAGCCGATGATTCTTCTTTCCAGTGGTGAATTGCGTAAATTTCAGTTAGTGAAAGCACTGCTTACAGCTCCCCGTGTTCTTATCATGGATAATCCTTTCATTGGACTGGATGCCCAGACCCGTGAATTGCTGAATACTTTGTTGGCAGGACTAGCCAAACGCTCTGCCGTACAACTTATCCTGATACTTTCTATGATGGATGATATTCCCTCATATATTAATAAAGTACTGCCGATAGCTAATCGTACGGTAGGGCAAATGATGCAACGTGATCAATATCTTACCATATTCCGGAATGCAGATATACTTGTACCCGAAGATTTACAGCAGCGTGTTATTGACCTTCCTTATGATAATACCAATTATGTATCCGATGAAGTGGTCCGATTGAATAAAGTCAGTATTCGTTATGGTGACCGTACTATTTTGAAAGAACTGGACTGGACAGTGATGCGAGGACAGAAGTGGGCGTTGAGTGGTGAGAATGGAGCGGGAAAGTCTACTTTACTTAGTCTTGTGTGTGCCGATAATCCTCAATCATACGCTTGCGATATCAGTCTGTTCGGGAGAAAGAGAGGGACGGGGGAGAGCATTTGGGAAATAAAGAAACATATTGGTTATGTCAGCCCTGAAATGCACCGTGCTTATTTGAAGAATCTACCGGCGATTGAAATAGTTGCCTCCGGCCTGCACGACAGTATCGGACTATACAAGCGTCCGAAAGCGGAACAGATGTCTGTTTGTGAATGGTGGATGGATATTTTCGGTATTGCTGCCTTAAAAGACAAACCTTTCTTGCAATTATCCAGCGGTGAGCAACGTCTGGCACTTCTGGCACGTGCTTTTGTAAAAGATCCGGAATTATTGATATTGGATGAGCCTTTGCATGGTCTGGATACATACAATCGTCGGCGGGTAAAGAAGATAATCGAAGCATTTTGCCGCCGGCAGGATAAAACCATGATTATGGTTACCCACTATGAAAGGGAGTTGCCCGCTACTATTACAGATCGCATAGCTTTAAAGCGTAATCGGTAATCAGTCAAAATTATGAAGAAACTGTTATTCCTGTTTTTGATACTTTCTTTCCTCTTTTCTTGTGGGAGAGGGAAGGTACCGATAAGTGAAAGTTCCCGGATAATACCCGACTCTTTTGCGATTGGTTTGAATTTGTATAATAAAGGAAGGGCAGTTTATCATCATTCCAATAACATGGACAGCATGTTATTCTATATGCAATTGGCTGAAGGTTTCTTCATACGTGATGGGCATAAAGCGCAGGTGAACCGTTACATTGCTTCTGTCTATTCGGCAAGAGGAGAATCGGATGAGGCTATCCGTTATTTTCTGAGGGCCAGTCGTACGGCAGAAGAATGGCAGTATAGTTTTATCTGTCAGGGAATAGCTGATGCTTATACTGCTGCCGGGCGTTTCCGGGAGGGGGTATCTGGATTAGATTCTATACGGAAGAATATGGATAACAGGCAGATGGTACCTTATTATCATTTAGCTAAAGGAAATCTTTGGGCCGGTATCAACGAATATGATTCTGCTTCTACCTATTATCGTATTGCGTCGATGTCCTTGAACCGTTGGGTTGCAGCCGAGGCATCCCGGAGGTTGAAGTTGCTATACTCTTCGCTGGGGAAAGACAGCTGCTCTTTCTATTCAGCACTTGCTGCTAATGAGCATCTTGTAAATGAACTGAGAAGAGAGGAAGGAGTTGAAAGCCGGACGAAGTATGAAAAGGCTAAACTGGAAAATGAACTGAACCGGTTGAAAATAGATAAGCAGAGGCGGGAAATCTGGCTGTTAAGTTTGGGACTTTGTTTTGTTGTGGCATTTGCTGCGAGTTATATTGTTTGGCAACGTCGCAAACGCCAGATGTATAAGCAGCTTTGGCGTGAGCAATCCCTGAGACTGAGTCAGACGGAACAATTGTTACAGCAGTCGGAAGAGTTGAGTATATTGCGCGAAAAAGAGAGTCTGCTTCGCGAATCGCTTTTTCGACGGATGAAGTCGTTTCATAAAATTCCCTCTTTGGAAAAAGAAGAAGAGAGTACTGAAGAGGAAAATGATAATCAAAATCGACGTATAGCCTTGTCTAATGAAGAGTGGGAGGATATACGCCAAACGGTGGATGGAAGTTATGATAATTTTTCAGCGCGGTTGCTGGAAGCTTTTCCGGGATTGAGCATGAAGGATGTGTATTTCTGTTGCCTGGTGAAAATAAACGTTAGTATTAAAGATCTATCTGACATTTACTGTATCAGTCGTACCTCGATAAGTCGTAAGAAACAGCGGATGAAACGAGATAAGTTGGGATTGACGGAGAATAATGAGACTTTGGATGATTTTTTGCGCCGTTTTTGAGCTTTTGTCTATACTTATTGTGATTGATTAATTTATATGTAGCTTATAATCATGTATTTATGTGCTTGACAACTTGTACCTTTTGTCTATAAGATAATTTGTATTTCCTTCCTTGTCCAGCTATCTTTGCCTCATTGTTTCATGTAAAAAATAAGAATATGAAAAGCAAACAATGGAAAAGTGCAGGACTGATATGCCTGATGTTTATTGGAGGGTTGAGTTCTTGTACAAATGGTGGACAAGGATCAAAAGGTGATGCATTAGACGCACAACCGATAGTTGGTTCGGTGGAGATTTTAAACGGAGATTCTGTATGGGTTTGCAACCTATCGGCACTGAAAGATACATTAGTACTTCCATTGAGTTATTTTGCAGATGAATTGCAGATTGTGAAGTTGGATAACCGGGATGAAGCATTGGTGCCTGTGCGGAATGTGATTGTTTCTGACAATTATATATTGGTATGGGGCAAAGACCAAACTCCTTTTAAGCTTTTCGATAAATCAGGGAAGTTTCTTGGCAATGTGGGGGCGTTTGGACAAGGTCCCGGTGAGTATCAGTTGATTTATGATGCTCAGATAGACGAGGCTGGTGGGCGTATATATTTGCTTCCATGGAATGCAAGATCTCTGCTGGCCTATGATTTGAAAGGACAGGCTGTACAGAACATTCCATTACCTAGTTTGGTGCCGAAAGGTGTCTTCAAGGCAAATACAAAGGATTCTCTTTTGTCTGTATTCCTTCTGCCTTTTGATTATTTGCCGTATGTGGCATGGACTCAGAAGTTCAGTGGAGAAATACAAGATACGATACGTTCACGCCATCTGGCCTTAAAACCTGATTTCAGCAATGAGGTACACAGTAATAAGAATGGTGCTGATTTTGATGTATCTCTTTCCCCATTCTGGGAACGCCGTTCGGATAGCCTTTATCATTATGCCAACGGGCGTTTGAATCCTCGTTTCACTATGAGTTTTGCTAAGAAAGAGGTTCCTATCCATGATTATAGGGAACTTCCACATCATTTCTTGGGAAGTATATTTGTAGAAAAACAAGTGGATGAAAATAATTTTACGACTGAGGTCCCTGCCGATTTTGTCATAGATAAACAGTCTTTGAAAGGGGCTTTCTATAAAGTGGAGAATGACTATCTGGGAAATTTACCTATTTCTTGGTTTTCAGACTGTTGCTCAAACGGATATTATACGGCCAACATGGAACCTGTAACTCTGAAAGAAACATTGGAAAAATATCTGGTAGATGCTAAAGACATTTCTGCTGCCGACCGGGAACGTGTACAAAAGCTGGCAGATAGCATTCATGAGAATGACAATAACTATATTCTGTACGCTAAGTTGAAATAATAAATGAAACACTTACTTTACATTATATTGCTGTCTCTATCGTTTCTCTCTGCCTGCAAGCCGCGGGCAGAGCAGAAACAGCGGGAGGCGAACGACACGATTATTGCAGAAACTCCGAAAGTAATACAAGATGCTCAGCTGGTGGCCGGATGTGTGACATTAAAAGATGAGGATTTCGGAGAACTTATAGAATTGGCTGGTATTCATCAAATATTAGATGAAGAAGGTCCTATCTATTGTTTCTCCTTCCGGTAACCGGATGGCATATGCCTATAAATATTTTCGTAAAGTCTTGGTAATGGATACATCTGCTCAAACCGTACGGGATATTACTTTTGCTGCTGTGTGGAAGCCAAGAATGATATACTAACATTAGGTCCGGATAATGTGACTTATTATTGGGGAATATCTGCTGCGAATGATTATTTCTTCCTATAAACTTGACCATTGGGGCAGGGTTGTATCAGATGGGAAGCGATTGTATCAGGTATGTTATATGTATGACGATCCGCTCTTTTTGTATATATTACCCGGAAAAGAATAAAGGAGGTTCGTAAGATAAAAGGCTAAAATGATTCATCTCTAAAAAATACTTTTTATATTTGCAGCCGTTATGGCGAAGTATATACTTTTATTTTGCATGTTATTAGGTGTATTCCTTGTATCGGGATTCGAATCTGTGTCCGGTGGTGTGAAGGAGTATGGGGAACTTTGTGTAACAGACCTGCAGCAGGGTAGGACGGAATGTAATATATCTGAGGCAGGTGCAGAGCAATGTAGGAAAGTTGTCTATGGCGGAGAATATGCAAGTAAGGCTATTGGTAATATAGCAACATCCGTTTCACGCAGTAATATTCCTTCTTCACAAGTTCTAAGATTTAATGCCCTTTCAGTTGTAGCAAAGATCGTCAAATCCATAAAGGTGCTACTTCCCGAAGAAAAAAGAATGTCTTTTCCGTATCAACTCTCTCTTACTCACTATTCCAGTAGATACTATATCTATGCGTTAAGACATATTATTATTTAATCTTTCTCTTTTCTATAAGGCATTTAGTGTGTCTTATATCTTCTTATTACTTCAATTCATATGTATTCCTCTCATTGAGAATAACTGGAAAGTCATATCTCTGTTGTGGAATATGTATATACCTATATGTTAATATTCAATAGATAATGGAATTTATATTAGATTTTATTCTTCACATTGATCAATATATGATAAACATTGTGCAGGAATATCATGCCTGGACTTACATAATATTGTTCATAATCATTTTTTGTGAAACGGGATTGGTTGTTACTCCTTTTCTTCCGGGAGATTCATTACTCTTTGTGGCGGGAGCTATTGCCTCGTTACCCGGGACGCCTCTTGAGGTAAATATTCTTGTTTTGATCTTGTTTTTCGCCGCAGTTTTGGGAGATTCTTGTAATTATATGATAGGGCATCTCTTCGGACGCAAATTGTTCAATAATCCCAAATCCAGAATATTCAAACAAAGTCATTTGGATAAAACACATGAATTTTATAAAAAGTATGGAGGCAAGACCATAATTATAGCCAGGTTTGTCCCTATTGTGCGCACTTTTGCTCCGTTTGTAGCAGGAATGGGTAAAATGCATTACTATTATTTCATGGTATACAATCTGATAGGAGGTGCAGCTTGGGTGGCACTTTTCTGCTATGCCGGATATTTCTTCGGAGACCTCCCGATTGTACAGGAAAATCTTAAATTGTTGATTGTGGCAATTATAGTTATATCCATATTACCTGCCATTATAGAGGTGATACGGGCAAAAAAAGAAATCAAAAAAACAGAAATAATTTGATATATTTATTCTTATGAAAAATTCTTTTTTTAGCAGGTTTACTCCCAAAGAACCTAAGTTCTTTCCTCTGTTGAAACAATTGTCTGAGATTTTGTCTGCATCATCCACTCTTTTGGTAGAAAGTTTACAACATGATAAACCGGAAGAGAGAGCAGATTATTATAAAAGAATAAAAGACCTGGAACGTGAGGGGGATAAATTAACTCATTTAATCCTTGATGAGCTTGGAACTACTTTCATTACTCCTTTTGATCGTGAAGATATTCATGCGTTGGCTTCAACCATGGATGACGTTATAGACGGGATAAACAGTTGTGCCAAACGTATTAATATCTATAATCCCCACCCGATTTCCGATAGCGGAAAAGAGTTGAGTCGCCTGATTCAACAGGAGGCTGTATATATTGGCAAGGCGATGGATGAACTTGAAACTTTCCGTCAGAAACCGGCCGCATTGCGTGGATACTGCAATAAGTTACATGATATAGAAAATCAGGCAGATGATGTATATGAACACTTTATCACGAAGCTTTTTGAAGAAGAAAAGGATTGCATTGAACTTATCAAGATTAAAGAGATCATGCATGAATTGGAAAAAACAACCGATGTGGCAGAGCAGGTAGGTAAGATACTAAAGAATCTGATTATAAAATATGCATAGAAGAAGCTGAGAACATGGAATTATTAGTAATAATTATTGTACTGGCTCTGATATTCGACTATATCAATGGCTTCCACGATGCGGCAAATTCAATAGCCACTATTGTATCGACCAAAGTTCTTACTCCCTTTCAGGCAGTAATATGGGCGGCTTTCTTTAACTTCGTTGCATTTTTTATTGCCAAATATTTAATCGGCGGTTTCGGTATAGCCAATACTGTGTCCAAGACTGTGATGGAACAGTTTATAACACTGCCTATTATATTATCCGGAGTGATTGCTGCCATAGCATGGAATCTGTTTACCTGGTGGAGAGGTATTCCCTCATCTTCTTCCCATACCCTTATTGGCGGATTTGCAGGAGCCGCCATTATGGCTCATGGTTTCGATGCTATTCAACTCAATATCATTCTGAAGATTGCGGCTTTCATATTTCTTGCTCCTTTGATAGGAATGATTGTTGCCTTCGGATTTACATTGTTGGTTCTTTATGCTTGTCGGCGTGCGCATCCCCATACGGCTGAAGTCTGGTTTAAGAAATTGCAACTTGTCTCTTCGGCTATGTTCAGTATAGGGCATAGTTTGAATGACTCGCAAAAGGTAATGGGTATTATAGCGGCGGCCATGATAGCAGCCCATTCGGAAGGCTTGGGAATGGGAATAAACAGTATTGAGGATTTGCCGGATTGGGTGGCATTTTCGTGTTTTACAGCCATTTCTCTTGGTACAATGTCCGGTGGGTGGAAGATTGTGAAAACGATGGGTACCAGGATTACTAAAGTAACACCTTTGGAAGGTGTTGTCGCGGAAACAGCCGGTGCTTTTACTTTATATCTTACGGAGTTCTTGAAAATTCCGGTGAGTACTACACATACAATTACCGGAGCTATTATTGGAGTCGGTGCTACCAAAAGACTCTCCGCTGTACGTTGGGGAGTGACAAGAAGTCTGATGATTGCTTGGGTGCTGACGATCCCGGTGAGTGGGCTTTTGGCAGCCGGAGTTTATTGGATTATTGGCTTGTTCTGTTCTTTATAAGGATAAAATAGCATGCACTGAAAACATTTAACTAAACTATCTGTTCTTATTATATATGCTTCACATTCGTAAATTCAATTAGTTTGATGTAGCATGATTATCTTTTAAATCACAATAAAACAGTTTATACCATGAAGTTTTTTATTGACACTGCAAATTTAGATCAAATCCGGGAAGCCTATGATATGGGCGTTCTTGATGGAGTGACAACCAATCCTTCGCTCATGGCGAAAGAGGGTATCAAAGGAGTAGATAACCAGCGGAAACATTATGTAGAAATCTGCAACATCGTGCAAGGCGATGTCAGTGCCGAAGTAATTGCTACGGATTATGAAGGTATGATTAAGGAAGGTGAAGAACTTGCTGCACTCAACCCTCACATCGTAGTAAAAGTTCCCTGTATTGCCGACGGTATCAAGGCTGTCAAATATTTCACTTCCAAAGGTATCCGTACCAATTGCACATTAGTATTTTCCGTAGGACAAGCATTGCTGGCCGCCAAGGCAGGAGCTACTTATGTTTCTCCGTTTGTCGGGCGTCTGGATGACATCTGTGAAGACGGTATTGCACTGGTAGGCAAGATTGTAGAAATGTATCGATATTACGGTTATACTACACAGGTACTTGCAGCTTCCATTCGTCATACAGCGCACATCATGCAATGTATTGAAGTGGGGGCTGATGTAGCAACCTGTCCGTTGTCTGCCATCAAAGGTCTACTCAATCATCCGTTGACGGATTCCGGGTTGAAAAAGTTCCTTGAAGACTATAAACGTGTAAACGGATAATAAAAAATACTCTATAAGCCTATCTTTCACGGTTTTCTTGAACAATATTGGCGTAAAATAGAATAAAACAACTATTTTTGCGCTCAATATAAATATAAAAAGAGAAAAAGCTGATGAAAGAAAGGCTTATTGGATTGATAAAGACGTACATTCTCTTCGTCTGTATCTTTATACTACAGAAACCGTTATTTATACTCTACTACAGTTCTTTGTATGCAGGAACTTCCTGGACAGACCCTTTCAAGGTTATCTGGAATGGTTTACCCCTCGACCTCTCGCTTGCCGGATATTTAACGGCTATTCCCGGACTACTCTTCATAGCGTCCGCCTGGACACTTTCCAAGGCACTCCGCCGCATCTGGAACGGCTATTACTTCTTCATCGCTATTTTGCTCGCTGTCATTTTCATTGTTGATATAGGTTTATATGAGTATTGGGGCTTCCGTCTGGATGCTACACCGCTTTTTTATTTCTTTTCTTCTCCCAAAGATGCGCTGGCAAGTATCAGTATATGGCAGGTGCTGGGAGGAATAGTAGCCATGATCCTGTATGCATCATTGCTTTACGCTCTTTTTCTTTGGATACAGAAAGGTATCTGGAAAAGGATGAAACTGCCTTATCGCCGATTGTCGGTGTCAGGTGTAATGCTGTTACTGACCGGTTTGCTCTTTATTCCTATCCGTGGCGGTTTTACCGTTTCTACAATGAACACCGGCAAAGTTTATTTCAGTTCCAACCAACGCTTGAACCATGCAGCTATCAATCCGGCATTCAGCCTGATGGAATCTCTATCCAAGCAAAAGGATTTCGGCAAGCAATATCGTTTTATGGAAGCGGCACAGGCGGATGAGTTGATAAAGAATCTGGTAGATCCGTCAGTGCTGGACAGTACTGCAGTGGTTCCCGATACTTTACGTACGACTTTATTCAAGACAGAACGCCCCAATGTTATCTTTGTTATATTGGAGAGCTTCTCATCCAGATTGATGACAACTTTGGGCGGTGAACCGGATATTGCTGTACAGATGGACAGTCTGGCAAAGGAGGGAGTACTCTTTACAAACTTTTATGCCAACAGTTTCCGCACAGACCGTGGACTGGTGGCTATTCTGAGTGGCTATCCCGCACAGCCTACCACGAGTATCATGAAGTATCCCCGTAAGACACAGAATCTTCCTGCCATTGCAGGTAGCCTGCGTGATGCCGGATACCGTACTAAATATTATTATGGAGGTGATGCCGACTTTACGAATATGCGTTCCTATCTGATGTCTTCCGGTTTCGAGAATATTATTTCCGATCAGGACTTTCCCGTATCAGAGCGCTTGAGTAAATGGGGAGCGCATGACCATCTTGTTTTCAACCGTCTGCTGGAAGATATGAAAGCTGAGGCGGCAGACACAACTTCGGCGGAAAATGCCCGTCCCTTTTTCCAGGTATTGCAAACCTCCAGCAGTCATGAACCCTTTGAAGTTCCGTATCGCCGTCTGGCGAATGATCGTTTAAACGCTTTTGCTTATACTGATAGTTGTGTAGGCGACTTTGTGAAGCGTTTCCGCGAATTGCCCCAATGGAAGAATACAGTGCTGGTATTGGTTCCCGACCACTTGGGCGCGTATCCCGAACATTTGAATAATCTATCGGTAGATCGTTACCAAATCCCCCTGTTATTGATAGGAGGTGCGGTTAGCGAACCAAGACGCATTGATATATATGGTTCCCAACATGATATTGCGGCTACTTTATTGGCACAATTATCATTGCCACATCAGGATTTTGTGTTCAGTAAAGATATGCTGAATCCGGCTTCTCCACATTTTGCATTCTTTGCCGTTCCGGATGCCTTTGGTATGGTGACACCGGACAATCAGTTGATATTTAACTGCGAAGCTAATGCCGTGGCAGTAGATGAAGGCAGTACGAAAGGCAAGAACTTGCTACCGGGCAAGGCCTATTTGCAGAAATTGTATGATGACATTGCTAAAAGATAAAACAAGATGATGCTATTAGAACTTTTGAATGAGGTTGTTGACATTGATACTGACATATTCCTCTCCATCAATCGGATGCACAGTCCGTTCTTTGATTATTTCATGAGTACCTACAGTGGTAAATGGATTTGGATACCCATGTATGCCGCCATTTGGTACGTGATGCTACGCAATTTCCATTGGAAAGTGACTTTGTTCTGCATGGTCGGTCTGGCACTCGTAATTACCATTGCCGACCAGACGGGGGCAACATTGATACGTCCGTATGTGGAACGTCTCCGCCCTTCCAATCTGGAAAATCCTATATCCGATATGGTGCATATTGTAAATGGACGTCGAGGAGGGCGTTATGGTTTCCCGTCTTGCCATGCTGCCAATACTTTTGGCCTGGCATTCTTTGTCTGGTTTCTTTTCCGTAAACGATGGCTCACCGTATTTATGATGGGGTGGGCGTTGCTGACCTGCTATTCACGTATCTACCTGGGAGTACATTATCCGGGCGATCTCATAGTGGGAACACTGATCGGATTATTGGCCGCATATATTGTATACCGCCTTTTCCTGAAAGTCAGCGGACATAAGACTATGGAGAAAGTTCCCCACATTTATGCTCCGATACTGGTGGGCGGATTGACGATAGTGGGGATACTGATATATTCCACAGTGATGATCTTATAGATTCAGAACTGATAATTGACTGTCACCATTGCTTCCCTTGGACGTATATTTAGCCGTGAAGTGTAACTTTGCGTGGCGGAATACGTTGTGTAAGCATACTCTTTTTTGTTGAAGAGATTGTTAAGGGTTGCTTCCAATCTCCATTTTTTTCTTTTATAGATAAGGGATGCATCTGCGAATACTGTGTTGAGATGTGTGTTTCCTCCCAGGTCATTCCGGTAATGCTCGCCGGAGAGCCGCAGGTCTACTTGCCCGATACTGAATGTGAGATGTAATCGTTGTACGAAGTCCAGTAACGGGGTGAGACGGGGGTCACTTCCTATCTTGCTGCCACCGTAGCCTAATGTGGCATGATATTCCGCTTCAAAAACATCTGCGGGCGACCAGATTATTTTAGGCTCTGCTTTCAGATAATCATAACGATAGGTTTGCAGAAGACTTTGTTGATTGCCCTCGCTGTCAGCCAAGCGGGTAAGCTGCTCGCCATTGCTGCGACTGAGTAGTAGGGTGAGTGAGGTTTTCAAATGCCAGTCATATATACCTTTGGACAGGGTGCTGCTGAGATTCCAGCTATCGTTATGGTTCGGTAATTCACGACGGGTGTAGACAATGGCATCTTCGGAAACACTCTGTTCGAAAAGGGTATTCCGATTGCTGCGGCTGTAGGTTAGTGCGGCGGTGATGAAAAATTCCTGTACAGTGTTTTTGTACTCTCCGTAGAGATTGTAGGTTTGCGTGGTGCTGGTAGGGAAAAGTCCGTTGCCGTCTCGCCAGGTGCGGTAATCGGTTTGGTAGAGTCCCGGATACAAGTCGGAGAAATCTCCTGCTGAACGTTTCAGACTGCCATAAAGGGAGAACGTCCAATGATAATCCAGTTTATAACGCAAATACATGGACGGATTGAAGAACAGGAACGAACGCTGTTGTGAGAAATACCATTCTGCTTTCAGAGGAAGGGAAAGCGTAGTCAGCCATTTTCCCCGTTTCAGCTGGAAGTAGGGGGTAAGATATAATGATAGATGCGAAGCATTGAAATCATAGGACTGTCCTGCCGGGGTATATTTCAGGGTAGCCCGTTCCCCTTGTATTCCTGCTTTATATTGTTGGGTAAATCCATTATACTTTCGTAGATATGCGGCACTGTTATCTGTGTAGAAGTTATGCTGGTTGAATTTACTTTTTCCTTCTTCGAGTAATAAGGATGCAGGCTGGTAAGCATACTGCGCTGCCGAACGGAATTCCCAGGTTCCGCTTTCCCGGTTCCGGATAAGATTGAAGTAGTTTCCGGCACTTAGTTGTGAAGTTTGCAGAGTTTGTCCCAGTTCCTCCGAACGTCCGCGATTTATTTCTCCGTCTACGGTGAAGCGGTTGGATATATAATTCCGGCTGCTGTTATCTTCATAACGCAGTTCCAGATTAGCGATGTCACTTCTTAGACGATAATGGTAGGTTTCGTCTATTTGTATGGTATCTGTCGGTTGATAATAGATTTGGGTATTTCCCCGTTGCTGTTGGATTAGATCATGAGTATATCCGGCTTGCAGGCGCAAGCTGCGGTCATCATTCCATTTGTACATGCGGTTACCGTTCAGGGTGTGGGTTTCATTGAATAGCAAGCGATTCTTGTCTAATGGTGCGCTGATGCCCGGCTGGGAGAGAAAACCGGAAAGCGGAACTTGTTGCTGGTTATTTCCGGTCAGTCTTGTTTGCTCGTTGCTGAGATCCTTGCCATTGTTATTTGTCTTGTAATTATAGACACTCTGTTTTCCTTTACCCAGTTGAAGGGCATTCAGTCCGCCTTCCCACAGGATTTTGTCGTTGTTGTCACTCCATCCGGTTCCCAGGGTACCGTTTGTTATCCATTGGTCACGTGCTTTCGGGTCCAGTTTCAGGTTCAATGCCACTTCTTCGGAATTAATTTTTCCTTTCAAGGCCTTTACCGACTGATAGTTCTCCATGATTTCCGCACTCTTTACGGCTTTGGCACTCAGATTGTTGTTGATTTGGTTATAACGTCCGCCTGTCACATCCATTCCTTCCACAAAATAATGGTCGATGGCCTTCCCTTTATACTTTACCTGTCCGTTTTCATCTATATCCACACCCGGAAGTTTCTTTAATACATCCTTTATGTGTACATCTTTGGATGAGGCAAACTGTGCCAGGTCATATCTTACCGTATCCTTTCGGGTATTGATACGTCCGGGACGTATTTGTACTTCTTTTAGCATAATCGATTCTGCCTGTAGGTTGATATTCAGGGTTCCTGCTGCACTGATATTGCGCATCTCTCTCTTATAGCCTAACAGGGAAACATTAAGCTGCAATGTCCCGCTATGCTTCCAGGGCAGAGAATATTGCCCTTTGGTGTCGGTCAGCGTGTAATCTATCATCATGTTTCCGCGTAACACACTAATCATTACAGCTTCCAGCGGTTGATGGGTTTCTGCATCTGTTATTATTCCGCTCAGAGTTTGAGCACGACTAATTGTTGAGAAATAAAGAAAAGAGAGGAAAGCCATAAAGAAAACTGATCTGTTCATATATTCAATTCATTAAAAAAATAAAGGATACGGTTATTAGTCCATCTTTTATTCCGATGATGACTTTATAAATATATATATGATAGTAAAAAGTACTTATATATATCTATATTCCGATATCATCACTTTACAGATGAAAATTCCCCAGTTGAATAGGTGTTAACTCCCCAGCTGGGGAGTAACGCATTCCCCAACTGGGGAGCAACGCACTCTCTAACCGGGGAGTAACGCACTCCCCAGCTGGGGAGTTAACCCCCCCTAAAATGGGAGGTGTTACCCCCTCTACAATGTACTGTAGCGTGGGTCAGCAAAATTCAGCTTGTCCAGTCATTAAAATCAGAAGATAAAGAATAAGGAGATAAATATAGAAAAATAGGCATGTATAATTATTGACAATTAGCCTGTAGCTTGCAGCTCGTAACTCATTCACCCCGTTCCAATGGATTATGAGGAATGTTCTTCGGGTTCTTGGTTGCATTACCGTGTTCATCACTTATTTTGATGGTAACGTTTGGCATACTTCCGGTGATAAATCCTACCGGATCTGCATAATAGCGTTCATGTACTTTGTTGTATGCTTTACGATTTATCGGTTCATGCTTCTTTCCATCGAAGAGTATGGGTCTGTCAGTATGGCATTGCTCTATACCTATGGCAGTGAATGAATAATGCCCTTCACTGTCTACGGCTTTTAGTATCAGTCCAGGCAGTCCGCATAATTTCCAGGGACCTTCGCTGACAGGAATTTCTGTAGTGAACCATGCTGTCCATGTCCGTCCTTTGAACCGACATTCGGCTTTGCCGCAGAGGTAGGAGAGGATACTGTCGTTTTCTGCCAGTATCTTCCACTGCGGACGTTCATCCGGTTCTTCACAACGCAGGCGGGATATGCCTGCTATTTCATCGAGAGTCGTTACTTTTCCGGCAGGATAACCTCTGAATGTGCGTTCGCTCAGTTTGCTTGTCCCGTATTGTTTCAGATGTTCATTAATCATTTCCTGCGAGGCTTTATTGGCGAAGTCCACTGCCAGTACGGAGTCGCAAACATACTTGGTGTAACTATAGAACTTGGAGAGATTTTTACCGACTTCCAACATCATAGTTTCTTCCGTAACATTTTCCGGCTTTTCCGTATTGCTGATACAGCGCGTTTCATATTGCACAAGGAGCTGTGCCTCACCGATGGTATCATTTTGGATTTTCGTTCCATCAGAAACGATGATTTGTGCCTTTGCCTGTGATGTGAACAACATGGCGAGACACAGATTAAGAAAGATAATTCTTGTACTCATAGTTTTACTTTTTAGAGGTTTGACATGCTGTTGCCAGCAAATATTGTAGTGCAAAACTATGCGGATTTTACTTCAGAAGAGGCTGAAAGTTATTACTGAAATATTACTCAATGCATAATATCTGCCTCGCACGTACTTATATTTGCAAGCTAACTTTTACCTTTGCCGGTACTAAATGAAAGTCTTTCTAAGCGAGACTAAAAAAAGAACAATTATGGAACAACGGATTAAGATCGTTTGGATATTCTCCATCGTATCGATGCTGCTTATTACCTGCGGACAGGTCTACTGGTTGCGTAATCAGTATCAGTATATGAATGATGAACAGATCAATGATATTTATGATCGCATCTTGCAGACCACTCAACAGTATGACTCTATCCGTACTCCTCAACCCAAAAAGGTGCTCAACAATGCCAATATGTTCTTCTATCAGCTGAGCAAATCCATTGATTTGGAACACCGCACCACCATTGATGAAGTGATTTTGGGTGCTCTGAAAGGAAGAGAGCTGGAGAACATGGGGGTGAATGTAGAAACTCTCAAGATAGAGACGCGAGATTCGGCTAAGGTGGATGACCAAACAAAGAAAACACAGCGTGAGCAATGGACGTTGGATAGTATCATTCCTAAAGAAAGAATCATCGTTATGGATTCATTTAAGATTAATATGTCCGATAAGGATGCTCCTAATCTGAATTCGGTGATTAATCTTTATCGTCTTGAATTGGATGTACCTTTCGCATTGCAGCAATTTGATTCTTTGCTTGCCATGCGCCTGGACAATCAACTGTTTACTACGCATCTGGTGGTTACCGAAGATTCCATTTACCGGTGGAATGCTGAGCTGAAACGGCAAGGTACATTGTTCAATCCGTATATAGAAGTAATGTATCCTTATAATCCCCTGAAACGCCAGTTTGTGCTTGTTTCCGTGAAGGTTTCGCCCCATGCGGTACTCGTGCGTATGGGTTGGCAGTTAGTGGGCAGTACCTGCCTGATCTTTTTGCTGGGGCTTTGTCTGCTGTTTCAGATAAAAACCATCTTGAAGCAACGGCGGATAGACGAACTGCGAAAAAGCTTTGTAAACACTATGATACATGAACTGAAACGTCCCGTCCAGGCTCTGAAAATGTGTATAGCCTTTCTCAATGACAAGTCTATGCGAATAGACGAGAAAGCAATGGATGAAGTGATTCACGATTCCATGTCCGAGCTGGATAATCTGTCGGCCTATCTTTCAAAATTACGTGATATGACGCGTGCCGATGATGAACACACGCAGCTTTCTGTCCGTACATTTGATATAAAGACGAGTTTGGAAAAGCTTGTCCGGCTTTACCATGTTCCTGAGGATAAGGATGTTTCTATTGAAACCCATTTCAGTTCGGAGACTCTGGTAACGGCGGATCCGGTGCATGTTTCCAATATTATCAGTAATTTGATAGAGAACGCCGTGAAGTATTCGGGCAGGTCTGTGCATATTGTTGTAGATTGTCTTTTGCAGGATCACCAATTAATGATACGGGTGTCTGATGATGGTATCGGCATTCCGGTTTCCGAACAGAATCGTGTATTTGATAAGTTCTATCGGGGCAGTAATCTTCCCGACCGTTCGTTGCCCGGTATTGGTCTGGGGTTGAGCTATGTAAAGTTGCTGGTAGAAGCGCATCATGGAAGTGTCTCTTTAAATAGCCAGCCAGGCAGGGGGACAACGATTGAAATTAATATTCCCCAATGAAGAAGTTACAAGCTACGAGTTACAAGTAACGAGTTGCTTGTCTTTGAAAAAACATTCAACTATATGAAAGCCTTGAAAATACTTTTTGCCGATGATGATTTGAAGTACTCGATGTTGCTGAAACGCTTTCTTGAGAAGGAAGGCTATGAAGTGACTTATGCCGGAAACGGTACGATTGCTCTGGAACAGTTTCCGCTTGTAAAGCCCGATTTGGTATTGCTCGATATCAATATGCCCGGTTACAATGGCTTTGAAGTGGCCGAACGCATCCGTGAGACGGATAAACATGTCCTAATCTTCTTCCTTTCCGACCGTAGCGATAAGGCCGACCGCCTGCAAGGTTTCCAGCTTCGTGCGAACGATTATCTTGCCAAGCCGTTTTATCCGGAAGAACTTATAGCCCGTATCCATGAACGTTTTACTTCCCAACTTTCCGATACGGTGGAGGAAGAAACTTACCGTTTTGGTCACTCTGTCTTCAATTACAGTACCAATGAAATACGAACGGGAAATAATAAGGTTCTTATTACCTCCCGTCAGGCAGAGATTCTCCGCTTGTTGGCGAAGAATCTCAACTTGGCTGTAGACCGTGACTTGCTGTTGAATACAGTTTGGAGCAGTGCCTCTTATGCAAACTCTTTGGCGCTGAATGTGCAAATTACTTATTTGCGTAAGGCGCTTCGCAATGATCCTTCAGTGAAGATAGAATCGTTGATGAAGAAAGGGTATATATTATCCTTTAATGACTGCAATGGGCGATAAGGTAGTCAGAATACGTACCTACTTTGGCATCGGGATAAATTGACGATACTTTCACCGGAATCATTCCGACAGGATATGATACAGGTACTTCGTGCAACTCTATCAGGCTATGAAACAGGAGAAAGCTATGCAATAGATGAATAAATGGCTTTCAAAGTATATTTTCTGCCTCTTTTAATCTTCTTTTATGGAAGTCTTTATATCTTTGTCCTCCGTATTGGAGGGAATCAGGTGAGGAGGAAAAATGAAGAATAAAACCTTGAAATCTTGATTATTAATGAAACAATCATATATGAAAGTAAAATTGTTTATGAAAAACACATGGCATCTAATTGCGTGCCTGATGTTATTAGTTGCTTGTAGTGATGATAAAGTAGAAGATGAAACTACAATTACCTTGCCACCTGAAACGGAAACCCTGTTTGAGAAAGGTGTGAATTTTACAACAGCTGCGGGTACTCAGTCTTTGGAGTTTACGGCTACAGAAAACTGGAACATAACCACTGCAACTACTCGGAATGGTGAAAAGTGGTATCAGGTTTACCCCACCAGTGGAGGTCCCGGGAAGGCGGATATTTCTATCAGTGTTGAGGATAATGATAGTTATGATGAACGTAGCGTTGCTATTACCATTAATGCCGGTAAGACCAAGAAAACATTGATGGTTGCGCAAAAGCAGAAAAATGCTTTGCTAATATCAAGTGAGCGTAGGGAGGTGAAGCAGGAAGGCGGAACAATTAATGTGGAAGTGGAAGCCAATGTGGAGTATAAAGCTGTTATTGCAGATGATTGTCAGAGTTGGATAAAGCCTGCAGCTTCTACTATTACTCGCGGATTGAAGGCCTCTACTATCAGCTTCAAGATAGAGATGAATGGGGAAAGAGAGAAGCGTGAAGGAGAAATATATATCACTGATGGTACTTTGACCGAAACCGTAAAAGTTTATCAGTATGGAGGTGATGTGATATTGTTGAATGAGAATGAATATCCTGTCGGCGACAGGGGAGAGACGATTAAGGTAGAGTTACGTAGTAATTGTGAGTATGGCATAACCATGCCGGATGTGAGTTGGATTAAAGAAGCTACAATGAGTCGGGGAATGTCCAGTCACACCATTTATTATACAATCAGTCCCAATGAGGCGAATGAGAGCCGCCGCGCCAAAATTATTTTCTATAACAAAGATAATACTTCGATTGCTGATACACTGACTGTGATACAAGCGCAGAAAGATGCAGTAGTGATTGATAATAAGAATATCGAATTGAAAACCCCTAATGATACGATTATAGGTATAGATGTAAATGCCAATGTCGATGTAGAAATACATCCTGCGGATACCTGCCAGTGGATTACGGAAAGTGCGGCGGCTCGCGGCTTGCAACTTCGCAAAATCTATCTGAAAGCAGCCAGGAATGACGGATTCGCTCCTCGTCGGGGAAGGGTCTTGATAAAGAGCAAAAATGGTCAGGAATGTGATACTTTGAAAATCTGGCAAGCAGGAAAACCTACATCCGTGAAATTAGAACAGACAAGGCTGGATGTACCGATGGCGGGTGGAACCTATCGTATTAAAGTAGATGCCAATGTACCTGTGAAGATGACGGAGTGGAGTCTTTTGTGGCCGGAAGGCAAGGAGAATGACCCTATTTATGATGTTTCTGTAGATACTTACTTCAAGGAGCCTTTGTTTATGTATGAAAACAAACCTCGGATTCCTTATCAGGCAACCTTATCTGACGATGGCCAGTATCTGGAAATAAAGGTAGAACCGGCAGTTAGTGCGGAAGCAAGTTCTGCTACAATCACCATTTATGGAGAGCATGAGAACAAAGAAGCGAAACTGATAATCAAGCAAGAAACTGATCCGACAAAGGTAGTACGTTTGTGTCTGACTCAATACGGCGAACAAACATTTGCAGGGCTTTATAAGAATTCTTATTTGGTTTTGCAACAAATGTATACGCAAGAGGAACTCTATTCCCGGCAGTCAGAAAAGGAACAAGGTTATGAATGGCATTTCGATTTTATAAATCATACATTGAACTCAAATAATAGAGAGGTAGAAAATGCATGGAGCTCCTTTTATAGTGCTGTAAATATGATTCTATTCATGAATCAGCAAATACCACGTTCGAGCAAGGAAGAGTTGACTTCTTCGGATAGTATAACTATAACGAAATTGCTGGATATGCAGCGTTTTATATTATTTTATGAGAAAGTTAATTTATGGGGAAAAGCTGTATATTTTCCTGAGTATCCATCAGGAATAATAACAAGTATGCCTGCAATATCACAGGCTGAAGTATTAAAGCTTTTTGTAGAACCATTGCTGTTCTTACGTGAACGCTTGCCGGGAGAGATAAATGGACAGTCGGTGATGAATGATTTTTTCTTCCCTTCCCGTGACTTTCCTTCTTTATTATTGGCCCGTATTTATATGGAACAGGGGAAAATAACTGAGGCTAAATCTATGCTGACTGGAATTGTAGACAGTGGCAGATATCAATTGGGAGATTTAATCTATCAATTACCCGCTTCCGATACGAATCGGAATGTCCAGTTTGAACAGGTATCGGATATTTGCTTTAGCTATACAGAAGTACTGCTTAGTTTGGCTGAATGTGAGTCTCGTTTAGGAAATTCTGCGCAGGCTGAGAATTATTTGAATCAGGTGATGACAGCTAATATAGGATCTCCGGCTTATCCCTCAAATGTATCGCTGTCTTCTTCAGTTTTTACCACTCGTACTTCTGATGAGTTCATTCATCGTTTGGCGAATGTATGGCAATCGGAATTAAGAGGGACAGGTACTTATTTTGCTTTCCTGAAGCGTAATAATATTGCAGTGGATATTTTGAATATACCTGTTTGGAGACAGGTGTTTCCTGTTCCCATGCGCGAGTTGCATGTGAATCCAAGTATGTCGCAAAACGAAGGATATTAGAATTATAATATATTATTTCGCGCCACTTTATCCGGTTATAAAACAGATGAAGTGGCGCGAAAGATAATAGGTTACTTGTTACTACTTTGGATATTAAAAGTTCAGCCACATCTTGAAAGAGGATACTTTTTCTTCGCTGACGGTTATCTTATCCTTATGAACTGGTTTTACGTGAAGTATTATTCTCCCGTTAAAATAAGGTGCGGCATGCACAATGGCATCAATGCAGACTATTACCTGGCGATTGGCGCGGAAAAAACGTCTGGGATCCAGTTGCTCTTCAAGTCGGGTGAGAGACAGGTCTATGATATGCTCCTGTCCGCTTTTTGTGACGGCAAAGGTGATTTTATTTTCTGAATAGAAATAGGCAATGTCACTGACTTGCAAAGCCCAGAATTTATCCACTCCGGCAATAAGAAAGCGGGTGCGATAGTTTTTTTCCTGTTTTTGCAGACTCTGAATTAAATCCCCTATGTAATTATCTTGTTTATAATCTTTCCCTTTCAGAGTTTCGTACTTTACGATAGCATCCAGCAAACGTTTCTCATCTACCGGTTTCAGTATATAGTCTACGCTGTTCACGGTGAAGGCACGAATGGCATATTGATCATAGGCTGTTGTGAAAATAATCAATGAAGAAGGTTGTGCGGCAGATAGGAAGTCGAATGAATTACCGTCCGATAACTGAATGTCCAGAAACAGAATATCCGGATGAGAATGTGTCCTGAACCAAACAATGGCTTCTTCCACACTTCCGGGTAGTACGGTAACCTCCCAGTCGGGACGCAGACGTGTGATGATGGAAGATAGGAGGCGGGCAGCGGGTACTTCGTCTTCTATAATGGCAGCAGTTAGTTTACTCATAGATTAAGGGAACTTTTACAGTGAATATATGATTCTCATTATTGATAATAATATCGGTACCTATCATTAGCTTGCAACGGTTTGATAGATTCTGTAGTCCTACACCTGAAGTGGTATCGCTCTTTTTGGCATGTATCGGATTACTGACAACCAGAAAGTGACCGGCAATTTGTATCGTGATCTCCATCGGTTTATTGCTGTTAATGGAGTTGTGTTTAATGACATTCTCCACTAATAGTTGCAGGGTTAGCGGGGGAAGCTGGTAATCCATAGCTTCGGTTGGTATCGTGATGTTGCAGGTGATGCAGTTGCCTAACCTGACTTCGTGCAGGAAAAGGTAGGATTGAATGAACTCTAATTCTTCACTTAATGTAATCAGGGTTCTATCCTGCGATTGAAGTACATAGCGATATACATCAGAGAGATTCCGGGTGAAGCGTATGGCATTTGACGGATTATATTCTATCTCAGCTATCAGCGTATTCAGACTATTGAAAAGAAAGTGAGGGTTCAGCTGATTTTGAAGGGCAGTATATCGGGCTGCATTATTCTCTTTCTGTAGTAGTGTTGCTTTTTGTTGCAGCCGGAGGGCATTTTTAATGGAACGGTTGGCAAGCAATAATCCCAGAATTACAAGTTCCACTAACCACACTACTAATAGAATACGTACTCCTCCTATCTGGAAAGTAAATGGGTTTTCCGCTCTGCCCATCAGTTTGGCAGCCACTAACAGACCGTAGTTCAGCAACAGAAACAATAGCATAACACCTATATATACCGCTAAAAACTTCCACTTCCAACGCAAATTGTTGGAGTATAAACGGTTCATCCACGAACTGATGCGGAGAGTACAATATCCCAATATGTTGAAAGTGGCAACGACAAAAACAAATGCACCGGGAGTGTGGATGATATCCGTAACCTGCGGAGTAAGGTTGGTATAATTAGCCAGCAACAGGAATGAGAAAACTCCCAATCCTGAAAAGAGTAGGCTGTATAAAAGAGTGTTCCACTTCATAAGGGCAAAGTTACGAATTTCCACTTATCATTTATATTGGTTCGATGCTTTTATTAATGCCGAGTACTGTCCTTGTGCGGAAGCTTTGGCCTGTACATGATTTATTTCAGCATTTTGCCGGTAAGTCTGCGCCTCTATTACCTCTACAATGGATATTTCACCTTCATTGTAGCGTTCCATGGCCTGACGTTCATTCTCGTGGGCTTTTTCCAGCGATTGCCGGCTTAGTTGTACCTGGTCCAATGCTTGTGACAAAGAGAGGCGGGCCGTTTGTATTTCCAGGTTGACTTTATCCTGAATCAGATTCAGATTGTCTTTCGCCATACCGATCTTTTGGTTGGAAGCCCGCTTCTCATTGCGTCGTTTTCCCCATTCGAACAGAGGGACACTGACTTTGGCATATATAGCATAGTTAGGGTCCGGATCGGCACGCAGGTCGTAGCCCGGAGAAGAATAACTTCCGTCTACTCCTACGTATAGTTGAGGCTTATATTTTGAGTCATTCAACTTTAATGAACTTTCTGCCATCTTAATCTGGTCATGCGCTATCTTAATTTCAGGGCGTGGGATAGCGAGTGCCAGTCGTGAACTGTCCGGAATATCCACTTGTGGAATGATTGTATCTATAGGGGTAGGTTCTTCCAGAGGTAATCCGATCAGGGAATTGAAGGCCATAAGTCCGGTATCGAAGTTCTTTTGTGCCTGGAGTAACTGAAATTCGGCATCGTTTAATTTCACCTCGGCCATTAGCAAATCCTGGGGATTGACGAGTGAGACCTCCACCCGTTCACGGATTGTTTGAGCCAGCGCAGCTATAGAATTCCGGTAATCTGCAACGATGTCCACTATTTCCTGGCGGGCAACGGTATTCCAGTATTGAATATCCGTTTGAAAACAGACTTCGGATAAAAGTTGTTCTTTCTGGTGTGAAGCAAGAGCGTGCTGATGTTGTGCCATGCGGATACTTTCAAGTAAGCGCCCGCCTGTATATATAGGTTGTAATAAGGTAAGGGAAGCACCGTATTTGGTATCACGTCCTTGTATCTGTAACGGGTTATCCATACCGGGGAGGTTCAGATTAATCTCTAGGGGATTTCCGGTATACTGAAAGTTGGCATCACCGGAGAGTTTGGGTTTCAAGTCTGCACGGGCGGATTTCTCCAGTTCAATGCTGGCAGCCAGATTTTTCTCCGCCGCTTTCAGGTCGTGGCTATATTCAAGAGCCATCGACCTGTACTTCTCCAGCATCGCACTTTGCTGGCCAAAAGCGAACGGATCACACAACGATAGAATAAAAAGGATATATATTTTCTTCATAATCTATTTCTCTTTTACTTTATAAAACAATGAATAGAGTGCCGGAGTGACGAACAGAGTCAGTAACGTTGCGAACGTCAATCCGAAGATAATAGTGGCCGCCATACCACCGAAGGCCACGTCGAACAATAGAGGAACCATACCCAGAATAGTGGTGGTGGCAGCCATCAGTACAGGCCGGGTACGCGACACGGTAGATTCGATAATGGCAGTATAGACCGGTACTTCCGCCCGGCGTTGCACCTGTATCTCATCCAGCAGTACAATCACATTTTTAATAATCATTCCCAGTAATCCCAGCCAACCGGCAATAGGAAAGAAACCGAATTCGAAACCGGTCATCAGCATGCCTACGGCAACACCGATGAGAGATAGCGGCAGTACACACAGGATGATTAACGGATCGCGGAAGTTACCGAACAGGGCTACAAGTATGACTACTAGTGCCAGAAATGCCAACGGGAAGAATTTTGCTATGGCTTGCATGGCTTCGCGCTGATCCTTATATTGGGCATCCCAGAAGAAGGTGTATCCTTCGGGAAGTTGAATGGATTCTATTTCCCGGCGGATTTCACCATGTACTTCTGCCATAGTGTGTCCGGCTTTTACCCCACACATGGCGGCCATGGACAGTTGTCGGTTATAAGTACGCATCTGTGGCCATTCCCAGCCTACCCCAATATCTTCGGTGACTTGTGATAATGGAGCGGAATTCTGTCCGTTCCATACAGAAAAGTTTCCCAGTCCCTGTGCATCTGTGATATCAGTACCTGCGGATTTTAGTTGTACGGGAACCTTTTTCTCATTATCACGATAGACTCCCACGGTAAGTCCGTCATTGATGGATTTGACCGACTCCATCATTGCAGACTTTGTGATTCCCAGTGCACCGGCTTTTACCGGATCATAAACCGGGCGGATAATAGGTGTCATGTTACCCCATTCGTTGCGGGCATCCGCTACTTTCGGGTTGCGGCGCATAACCTCGATGGCCATGCCTGCCAGTGAATCGAGTACGGCAGGATCGGGACCCAGGAAACGTGCTTCGATAACAGCTTCCGTTAGCGGGCTCAGTTCGAATTTGTTCACTTTGATGAGTGGACCCGGGAAAAGTGTACGGATAGAGTCTTGTAGTCTGGTGCGCAACGCTTTGGTTTCTTTGGAGGAACGCGCTTTTACCAATAACTGTGCATAGTTGGGTTGCGGGCCGAAAGATACATTAGACAGATAATATCTGGGTGGTGTACGTCCTACATAAGTTGAAATCATTTCTGTTTCTTCCTGGTTGCGGATATAGTCAGCCATTTCTGAGGCCATGCGGTCTGTTTCAGCGATATCGGTTCCTTCGGGCAGCCATACATCCAACGTGAAGTAGGGTTTCTCCAGAGCAGGTACAAAAACTTTCGGGATGAACTTGAAACTCCAGGCGGAAACAACAAGCAATACAACCATCAACCCCACTGTGGCATAACGATGGCGAATTACGAAACGTAATGCGCTTCGGAAGCGGTCGTAAGCCTTGCCGGAAAATAGGGTTCCGCGCAATTCCGAAGGGCGCGGGCGGCGTACGAATTCTTGAATGAAGAACGGGGTTTGTGTCAGTGCAAATACCCAGCTGAACATGAGCGATACACCGATGACAATAACCAGGGAGGACAGTAATTCTCCTGTGATATGTGGTGAATAATAGATAGGCAGGAAGGTCAGTATCGCTATGACCGTGGCAGCCAATAAGGGGAGGGCGGTTCCGGAACATGCTTTCATGATGGATACCCGTTTCCGCATCCCCCGTTGCATATTTACCAGTGCAGAGTCGGATACTACAATGGCATTATCTACCAGCATTCCCATGGCAATGATAATGGCAGCCAATGACATGCGCTGCAAAGCAATTCCTCCCGCCAGCATCACAATCAGTGTGGCAAATATGGAGAATACCAATCCGCTACCTACCAGTAAGCCATTTTTGAAACCGATGAAGAAAAGCAGGATAGCCACTACGGTAATTACGGAAACTATCAGGTTGATGATAAAGCCTTGGTTGGCAATGGCGGACTCATGGCCCTGGTCGTAGATAGGGGCGAGAACGAAACCTTCCGGCATATCGGTTTTCAGTTCTTCGATGCGTGCTTCGATAGCTTCAGCCATATCTACCACATTACCGGTGGGCACGGTAGAAATGGCAATACCTACAGCCGGCTTTCCGTCTATGCGCATCAGGTTACTGGCAGGCGTTTGGTAACTTTCGTTGATGTCGGCAATATCTCCCAGTCGGAAGTGTTCTCCACTACGTGAAACGATGGTGAGTTTTCGTATCTCGTCCAGAGAATAGAAGTTACCGGTGGATTCGATTCGGATACGTCCTGTACCTGCTGTGATTCCACCCGCATCCACTACCTTGTTTTGGGCATTGAACGCATTGGCTATATCCGCTGTCGTAATGCCGCTGCGGGACATAACTGCGGGGCTGACCACTACCTCGATTGTAGGTGTTTGCGTTCCATAGATCTCGATACGGGCGACATCCTTTATCTTTAACAATTCATTTTTGATAAGTTTTGCCTGATCTTCCAGTTCCCGGTAGCTGCGCCCTTCACTCGTTAGTCCGTAGAAGACGCCCAGCACATCACCGAAGTCATCATTCACAACCGAAGGTCCGGCTCCTGCGGGCAGCTTGCTCTGTGCATCGCCTACCTTACGGCGTAGTTTATCCCACAGTTGCTGCATCTCGTCAGCCCGTGTCTCTTTCTTTACATATACGGTGATTTTGGAGAGTCCGGCACGGTTCTCGGTTTTCAGGTAGTAAAGTTCGCCCAATGACTGGATGGCTTCTTCCAATACATCTGTCACCTGGCTTTGTACTTCCGAGGGAGATGCACCGGGGTAAGAAGTCAACACCAACGCTTGTTTAATGGTGAAAGGGGCATCCTCCAGCTTTCCCATCTTGACGTACGAGAATAACCCGCCGGCAAGTACCAGTACCAGCAGCAGAATAGTGACAGAGCGGCGTTGCAGAAAATATTTGATTAGTTTCATGATGCTTACTGTTTCATTGGATTTTTACTTTCATTCCGTCTGATAAGAAACGCAGGCTGCTTGTGGCCACTATTTCACCGGGTTGCAGTCCGGCAGTGATGCCTGCATTGCCGTGCGGCAGCAGTTTGCTGACACTAACTTTACGTTGGCTGACTATCCCGCTTTCAGGATGTACCGTCCATACATAACTTCCCATTGTGGGGCGATTGCACAAGGCTGTTTGCGGAATAGAAATCAAATGTCCGCCGGTGGCAGTACTATCCGATAATTCCGAAGCACCTTCTTCGAAACGTATCTTTCCGGACATACCTGCCAGTAACCGGGCTTCCTTATTGGGTAACAATGCCGTTACCAGATAAGAGAGATTGTTTTGTGTGGTTCCTTTGGATACTTCTGCAATCTGTGCTTCCAGCTCCGTGTCAGGCTGTACATCCAGCGTTAATTGCACATTCTGCCTTGGTTGAACACGATAGGCTATATCTTGCGTTACATAAGCTTCTATTTTCAGTTGGTCTATATCGATAAATGTCAATACGGGCTGGCTGGCCTTGACATCCTGGAATTTCTCTACGTAGACTTCGCCTACATATCCGTTGAAGGGGGCTATAAGGCGGGTATCTTCCAGTTCATTGGCGGCTGTGTCGAAAGCAGCTTTGGCAGAAGTATATTCCGCACGTGCCTTCTCGTAAGTACTGGCGGAAAGATTGTTTTTCTGATAAAGCGCACTGATACGTTCATACTCTGCCTTTGCCTGGCGATAGACGGCCTCAGCACGTTCACGCCGGATGCGGTAGTCCCGTGGATCGATTTCTGCAATAATATCTCCGCGACGGTAATAGTTTCCGGCATAGACATCCAGCCGGTCGATAGGTCCGCTGACGCGGAAGGACAGCTCTGTGGTGCGGAACGGTTGGGTGATAATGGGGAATTCTTTGACTGTTTCGTTGCTGTAGGTACTCGCTGTAGCAGTTTTTACAATGATAGTTTCTTCTTGTGAAGACGAATTACCACCACAGGCCCCCAGCATTAGTCCGAGGCTAAGAATACTGATAAGTTTTACGTTTCGGTTCATACTTTTTTTGTTTAATCCGGGAACGAAAGTAATCTGTTCCAGACAGATATGCCGGGACTATTTTGCTGAAGCCGGAAAAGTAAGAGATGAAGCTGGAAAGAAGTTTCATTAAACAACAGCTCCCCTTTATTTGTTATTATTCCCATAAGCAATTAAGATCGGAGGAATATATGACGACATTAGGAGGGTGGATGAATAAAATCCTTATAGGCTGGGGAGTAGATCCTAAAATAGCGAATACATTTGATGAAACTATCATCGCCATATTAATCATTGCCGTAGCTATAGGGCTGGACTATCTGTTTCAAGCAATATTCGTAGGGGGAATGAAGCATTATACCAATCGTTCCCCCCATCGCTGGAATACTTTGCTGATGAAGCGGAAAGTGGTTCCCCATCTGATACATACCTTACCGGGAATTCTGATTTACTTCCTGTTGCCTCATACCTTTGTACACGGAGTAGAACTGTTGGAGTTGTCGCAGAAAGTCTGTGCCGTGTATATAGTGGCTGCTTTAGCCTTTGCGCTGAATGGGCTGTTGCTCGTCTTTCTGGATTTTCATAATCAGAAAGGCACCAGTAAGAACCATCCGATGAAAGGCTTTGTCCAGGTATTGCAGGTATTGTTATTCTTTGTGGCGGCTATCATTGCCATTTCTATTCTTATAGATAAATCTCCCGCAACCCTCTTTGCCGGGCTGGGTGCTTCGGCGGCAGTATTAATGTTGGTATTCAAAGATAGTATTCTGGGCTTTGTGGCTGGAGTGCAACTCTCTGCCAATGAAATGTTACGTATCGGCGACTGGATTGCCTTACCCAATGGCTCTGCCAACGGTATTGTGAAAGAGATAACCCTCAACACCGTAAAGATACAGAACTGGGATAACACGATTTCTACCATTCCGCCTTATACCTTGGTGAACGGCTCTTTCCAGAACTGGCGCGGTATGCAGGAGAGTGGCGGCCGGCGTGTGGATAAGAATATCTATCTGGACATGACGACCCTGAAGTTTTGCACTCCCGAAATGTTGGATACCATCCGTAAGGAAGTTCCTTTGATGGCAGACTATCAGCCGGCAGAAGGCGAGGTACCTACCAATGCACAACTCTACCGTATTTACATCGAACGTTATCTTTGCAGCCTTCCTGTCGTGAACCAGGATTTGGACTTGATTATCAGCCAGAAGGAAATGACCACTTATGGAGTCCCCATTCAGGTTTACTTCTTTTCCCGAAATAAGGTATGGAAAGAATACGAACGTATTCAGTCCGATATATTCGATCATTTGCTGGTGATGGTACAGAAGTTTGATTTGAAACTGTATCAGTATTCGGATTAATAAATGAGCCGGAAATCCGTCCATACAGGGAGGTGATCGCTGTAACCACCTTGATACTTCATCCCGTAGTAAGTGCGGAATGGCTGTACACCGCCATACTTTTTATCTTCCGTCAATAGGAACGAAGAATGAAATACATCAGCCTTATCCTCGCCGGTGCAGAAATCCGCATCCGGTTGAAGAAGAGTGCCGGACACGATGATATGATCCAGTAATCCCCATTCACCCTGATATTTGTAACTGCCGAAGTGCTTTCGAATTGCGCTCTTGCGGGCAAGTAAGTGATAGAGCTTTTGCGGTTGCAGGCTGTCACCGTTCTGGGCTGGTGCTTCTGCTGAGAGTATTTTGTTGACGGATGCATTATCGGGATAATCATTGAAGTCTCCCATGATAAGAATTTGCGGATGATGCCGATGGGAATAGATACTGTCTACCGCGGCTTTCAGCTGTCCGGCAGCAAATAGACGGTAGGGTTCACTCTCCTTTGCACCTCCTGAACGGGATGGAAGATGTACAACAAAGATGTCCAGGGTATCGCTGTTCAGCAACATTCCGCAGACGTGCAGTATATCCCGTGTAGGGCGGAATTTCTTTTTGCCGGATCTGTGAGGTATGGGAATACCCTGATGGGAAATCAATTTGAACTGATCTCTCTGATAGAGCAGTGCCACATCAATTCCGCGCTGGTCGGGTGAGTTGGTCATTACATAGCGGTATCCGGCTTCCTTAAGAACCGAACGCTGGGTCAGATCGCGCAATACGCTGTCGTTTTCTACTTCGCAAAGGGCTACGAGTGCAGGCGGAGTCCAACCACCTACGGCTGTGATCGTGCGGGCTATGGCATCCAGTTTCTTCTTATATTTCGTATAATTCCAGTGGCGCATCGCGTCGGGTAGAAACTCGTAATCATTCTTTAGCGTATCGTGGCGGCAATCGAATAAGTTTTCAACGTTATAGCTGACGACGCGAAAAGAGAGAGTATCTCTCTTCGTTTGTCCGTAGAGGAAGAAAAAAGGAGCGAACAGAAATGAAAAGGTGATATATTGTTTAATGTTCATTGAAAGCCGTTTTTAGTGTGATGGCAGGATCATAGATTCATAACATCCTGCATCCGGTGCTGTATCTTGTAGTCGGGAGTTCCCATTTCTGTCTGTCGGATAAGCGATAGCATCTTCTTGCTTTCCTAAATTGGTGGCTTTAGACTTTTCATTGAGGTTAAAGCTGTATTCCTGTGTACGGCTATCCATCAGCAAGAAGTTATCGTCTTTCTCCCAAATCACATTGACTATCTTGTCATTCTCTTCTTTCACCGAGTTGATGAGGCAGTGTGAGAAGTAATAATTGAAAGCTATACCCTCATTCTTGGAGCGTCCTCCGTTGACTTCATCCGTGCCCGAACCTGCAATGATACAGTTGCGGAATATGGCTGATGAAAGCGGATAGGCCATGTCATCCTGTTCATTCCGGATTTGCAATGCTGTTCCTTTCCGTACGTTCCAACTGAAATAATTAGCCAGCGTACAGTGAGTGAATGTATAATCTCCTCCTAACAAACTGACGCAATTCTCTCCCGCATTACTGATTTCGCTGTTTCCTACCACCACCTGGCATGATGTCAACTCCAGTCCATTGCCTGATACCTGCCGTATGATAGAAGACTCCAATGTCAGTTTCCTGCGGTCTGTCATCGAAGAGTCACAGCGAATACCGAAACTTCCTCCATGAATGTCTGCATAAACAAGATGATTCTCGTAACTGGTCTTGTAGAATCGTATGCCGCCCCATTGTCCCGGTAATCGGTCGTAAGGAAGATAAGGGAACATACGGTCGGTGCGATCTCCACGGAAAACGACCGGGGCGGATAGGCTGCCTGTCACAGATAAGCGTCCGTGCACCTGCATTCCAGCCTTTCCGTGGAAATACAGGCGGGTACCTGCCGCCAGCGTTAAGTGCGCATCCGGAGCCACGCTGATACTGTCATAAATCAATATCGGCCGTCGGGAGGCTATCAATGTATCTTTCTCGATTACTTTCCCCCGGAAAGTAAAAGCATCCTGTGCATACGCCCGTAGCTTAACTTCTTGCCGGATGCCATTCAGTTGAAAGAGAATAGAGTCTTTTATCAACCTGATGTCGGCATTGTCCTGCTGAGGCAGAGTCGCTTCTACAAAAATGTAGAGGCTGTCTTCTCCTGCAATTTCTATGTCGGAGAATTGATCTCCCCTAATGCCATCCACATTGATACGGAAACCGGATTTGCCGGCATCGGCAAGAATAATGGAAGATATCAGCAATGCCTTCTTATGTGGATTGTAAACTTTCAGTTGGCGGGTGGAAGTGGGAATGCCGGTGAGTACGGTGTCCATACGCAGCGTGTCCTGTGAGAACCAAAGTGTATGCTTCGGGTCGGACGAATAATCATCCATGTCGTCGCACGCGACAAAGGACAACAGGAAAAGTACCGGGAATATATATATAAGGTATAGTGCTTTCGATTTCATACCGTACGTTCTGTAGGTTTTACTAAATAACGGTATTTCTTTCGCTTTATTATATCTTTCGCTTTTATCTTACTACCTTGATGAGACGATGGTATATTGAAAGGAGTTACATCTCTATAGGCTATTATGCAAAAGATGCCATCTTTTGCAGCGAAAGGTGGCATCTTATGTTACGAAAGATGGCATCTTTTACATCAAAAGATGCCATCTTTTACATACTCCCCTTTAACCATCCGTATAAGAGGAATAAGGGATGTGGGTTATCTCTTTACGGGAACATTAGCCAGGATATCCAGCAGGTGTTTCCAGAACTTATCTACTGTAGGAATCAGCATCCGTTCATCGGGAGAGTGCACACCCTGCAAAGTAGGACCAAAGGAAATCATATCCAGCGCCGGATACTTATCGAGGAACAGACCGCATTCCAGTCCGGCATGGATAGCTTTCACCTTGGCATCTACACCGAATAAACGTTTGTATGACTCGACGGCGATTTCCAGTATTTCAGAGTGTGGATTAGGTTTCCAGCCCGGATAGCCTTCACCGAAAGTAACTTTGGCGCCTCCCATATCGAATACGGTACGTACCATATTGGCTATATCTTGCTTAGACGAAGCGGTAGAACTGCGTTGGCTGGTTTCGATGCGGATAACGTTGCCCGGCTTCATCTTGACGGATGCAAGGTTTGTAGACGTTTCTACCAGTCCGGGAATGTCCTGGCTCATAGCGTACACTCCGTGAGGACAAGCGTAGAGGCTTTGCAGCAGACGCTTCGTAGTATCTTTGTCGATGGCTTTCGCACGGGTGTTTTCCGATTCTAAGATGAGTTGCAACCCCGGATCGACTACGGCATACTCAGCTTGTACTTCCGCTGCAAAAATATTCAGATCGGCACGCAGGTCATGCTTGTAATCTTCCGGTATAGCAATAACCGCGTGTGCTTCGCGTGCAATGGCATTGCGCAGATTACCACCGTCTATTTCACACAAGTACATATCATACTTCTGGAAAGTCTGACTCAGGAAACGGTTCAATATCTTATTGGCATTACCGAGTCCCAGATGGATATCTCCACCGGAGTGTCCGCCTTTCAATCCTTTTACCTGCACCTTGCAGCAGAAATATCCGGCAGGTACGTCTACCTCTTTATATGTAAACTCTGCAACGGAGTCGATACCTCCTGCACAGCCGATGAAGAGTTCTCCTTCATCTTCCGAGTCGAGGTTCAACAGAATATCACCGTTCATGAAACCTTCTTTCAGGGCAAAGGCACCTGTCAGTCCGGTTTCTTCGTCCACCGTAAACAGACATTCCAGAGGTCCGTGCTGAATGCTGTCGTCTGCGAGGATAGCCAGTTCTGTAGCTACACCGATACCGTTGTCGGCTCCCAGCGTTGTACCTTTGGCTTTCAGCCATTCCCCTTCAATTACGGTTTCTATCGGGTCGGTGAGGAAGTCGTGCTGCACATCGTTGTTCTTTTCGCACACCATGTCGATGTGAGATTGCAGTACTACGGTCTTACGGTTCTCCATACCCGGTGTAGCGGGCTTTTTGATGAGGACGTTTCCGGCTTCGTCAACCAGTGTTTCCAACTTATGTTTCTCACTGAATGCTTTCAGATAAGCAATCATTTTCTCTTCCTTCTTCGAAGGACGCGGCACTTGGCAGATTTCATCGAAATAATGAAAAACGCCTGCCGGTTTCAGTTCATTCTTTTCCATATTAATTCCTTTATGAATGTTCGTATTTAACCTCTTATTGCTAAATATGGTTAAATCAATTGGCTATTTTATTACCGTTTCTCTTTTTTTATGGTAAAAAAAGTGGGTTAGTCCATACAAAGCCCTATATTTGCACCCACAAAAATAGAGCAAATTGAGTGCAAAAGAAAATCTTATTTTCATTTTGCTGAAATGCAGTCTATTTTCGTATTACAAAAATAGTAGAAATGCTCGATACAGTATTGATAAGTTTGTTAATAGTTGCTATTTGCATTGCATTATTAGGTGTAAAAGTCTTTTTTGTGAAAGGCGGAAAGTTCCCGAACGGGCACGTCAGCGGTAATAAAGCAATGCGGGAGAGAGGTATTGGGTGTGCCCAGTCGCAGGACCGGGAAGCACAGAAGAAACCCCGTTTCTCCATTGATGAATTGGAAAAAGCCTTAAATGATAGTATGAATTAATAATTTAAAAACTATATTTTTTACAAGTTATGAAGAGATTGAACTACCTCGTAAACGGTTTGGCTGCCCTTGCACTTATCGTTTTATTTTCTCAGTGTACAGGTAAAGCTGATAATCAAACGGCAACTACGTCAGGACAAGCTTCAGGTGAACTTTCTGGAATGAAGATTGCTTATGTTGAAATAGATACGCTTCTGTCACAATATAATTTCTGCATCGACCTGAATGAAGGTATGGTAAAGAAGAGTGAAAATGTTCGTTTGACGATAAATCAGAAAGCTCGGGAATTAGAAAAACAGAAACAGGATTTCCAGACCAAAGTACAGAATAATGCATATCTTTCTCAGGAAAGAGCACAGCAGGAATACAACCGTATTGCTAAACTGGAACAAGACTTGCAGGCTTTAGGCAATAAATTGCAGTCAGAGTTGATGAGCGAAAACGAAAAGAACAGCTTGCAATTGCGTGATTCTATCAATGCTTTCCTGAAAGAGTATAATAAGACAAAGGGATACAGCATGATCATCAGCAATACCGGTTTTGATAACCTGTTGTATGCTGACAGCATCTATAATATTACAAAAGAAATCGTAGATGGATTGAATGCAAGATATTCTTCTCCGGCACCGGCTAAGAAATAAATAATTTCTATTTTTAGAAAAGGGTCGTCCCCTTACGTTGTAATCACAATGTAAGGGGACGATTTTTTTATATCTGCACTTCAGGTTTATAAAAACGTACCATTCTTTTGAATTATCTTCTCAAACTACTTCAGGAGTGAAGGAGGCTATTTCCGTTCATGTTTTAATCACTTATATTTGCTCTGTGATTTTAAACTCTAATAGAAAAACATGATGAAAAAACTTTGTGTTCTTTTGCTTTTAACAGTGTCACTCTTTGCCAATGCCAAAGAGTATACATTTTCACCGAAAGATGTTCCGGCGATGAAACAGTTGCTGGGTAGTGGAAATTTGCAGCCGGGGGATGCCGTTGTACTGAAAGACGGAACGTATCATAATCTGGAAGAAATACATTTTACGGGTAAAGGGGTTTTCGGTAAGCCGATTGTCTGGCGGGCTGAGAATCCCGGAAGGGCTGTTGTTTCGGGGAAGTTAAGGCTGAAGATATATGGAGAGTATCTGCAACTGGAGGATTTACTCTTTTATAAGGCGTGGGCCATAGGGCATGATATGATTGATTTTCAGAGGGAGAAAGGAGAATATGCATCTTATTGCCGGATGACTCGTTGTGTGATTGATGAGTGTAATGACCCCCAAAAAGGCGAACGCCCGAATGAAGGGGATGAATACTGGGTTGGATTACGAGGAACAAATAACCGGATAGACCACTGCTATTTTGCTAATAAACGGGTAGGAGGACTGGTTTTACAGGTATGGCTAAGTGCTGATAACCACTTGAACAATCATCTGATAGATCATAATTTTTTCGGCGAACGTCAGCCTTATGGTGGTAATGGAGCAGAAATTATTCGTATCGGACACTCTTGGTCTTCTCAGTTGGAATCTCGGACAATTGTTGAGGACAATGTCTTTTTCAGGTGTAGCGGGGAAAATGAGATTATTTCTGTGAAGTCCTGTCATAATGTGTTGCGCAGAAACTTGTTTTATGAATCCGCCGGAGGACTGGTTTGTCGCCATGGACATTACAATGTGATAGAGGCAAATACATTTATAGGGCATAATCTGCGTGGAACTGCCGGTATTCGTATCATTAATCAGGGACATACGGTTTACGATAATTATATTAAAGATGTAAGGTCATTTGGACTGTTGGTGCGCGTGGGAGTCTACGAACGCCCTACGGCGGAAACGGATGTGAAGCAAGAACCGTTAACTTCATACCATCGGGTAGAGAATGTGGATATCGCTTATAATACTTTTCTGAATAGTTCTTTGGAGTTAGGATCAGGTCGCGGAGAAAAGATGCCCCGTAATGTTCGTTTTGCCCATAATTTGTTCGCAGGACAAACTCCTGAATTGAAGATAGTGAGAGCGGACGAAGTACTTCCCGGTTTTTTATTGCTGGATAATCAGTGGGCATTTTCTGATAAGAATGCCCTTTCAGCTGTTTCTTATGAACAGGTGAGAGAAGGATTTAAACCGATTGACATGCCTTCCGGTTTGGAACAAAAGGAAAAAGAACGGATAGATGCCTGTATCTTTACTGCCGGTCCGACATGGTATAAGGCAGTGAATGAGAATGTAAACTATATCAATACGAACCGCTAATTTATGAGAAATACACTATTGGGTATGAAGTTTATACTATTAAAAACTTTTCTTGTTCTTTTGCTGCTGGGAGTGGCAGGAACAAATATACAGGCAGGTGAATTGTATCCCTGGCAACTAACGCGTGACTCTTTATTATTGTTTGAAGGTACTACCAATCGTTATACTGTAGACACTCCCGAGAATGCAGGGTTAAGTTCCATTTTGCCCTCAGTTGAAGCTTTGAAGGAGCAATTGTTTCATTCCGGTTCTGGTATTTATCGTCTTTTTACTTCTACCGGACAGGAGAAAACGGAAGGTTTCCCCGCTAATGGCGATTATTTGCAATCATCTTCTAAAAAGCGTTTGCCTGTGGGGATACGTAAAGGGGCATTGCCGCCTCTGATTAAGTTGGATCGTACTGCATTTACTATAAAGACTGCGGGAAATCTGACACTTGATTTCTATGCAGGGCAACGTAGTCCGATGACTACTGTTACTATCCGTGTACCGGAAGGTATTGACATAACGTTGGATAATACAACGGTAAATGTAATAGGCCGTGGAGAAGTAATTCTCCGTGATTTGCCTAAGCAGTCTATCGGAAGAACCGGAACCAACTATTCTTATAAAAAAGTTGGAGATGTGGAAATACGTAAAGATGGGAAGAATGGCACTCTGTTGATATTTAAAGATTTGGATTTCCGTCCCTCTAACGGACCTGATATCCGTCTTTGTTTCCGTGGAGTGGCAATACCGGAAAAGGGGAACTATACATTCGAGGCTGATTATATAACCTCTCAACCTGAAGTCTTGCATAGTCCGATTGCCATTGCAACTTTTGAAGGTGTGACGACCGTTGCCGATTTTACCCGTACTCCCTTACGGGCATTTACGTATAAAAAAGATTGGGATTTATCATTCACTTCTTTCTACTGGACAACTCCTCGTAATGCGGAATCCGTGACTTTGTTATTATCTGAGGATAGGGGAAAGACTTGGAAACCTGTAAGAACGGAGATATTACCGGATGATGATTTTGCTGCCGTCGGCCGGTTGAATCCTAATCAACTGTATGCTTTTAAATTACTTGTGAAAGGAGGAGATAATCAGGGCGAATCAAATATAGCTTGGTTCTATTCCGGTTTGCAGGATATCAAGACTACGGGAGTAAAAGGAGATGGAATAGCAGACGATACGGAAACTATAAACAAAGCTATTATAGAGATGAATAAGTTGGGTGGGGGTATTCTGCGATTCACGGCAGGTACCTATAATGTGAGGACGGTTCATCTGTTGAGCGATGTTTGGCTGCATCTGGATGCAGATGCCACAATTCAGGGACTTCCGGGTGGTGATGTGCCGGAAACGACCTGGTTTAGTGACCGGGCTTACCGTTCGGGACTTTCTCCTACCGATCCTCGCCCTTATGCCGATCCGGAAAACTATCTGACGAAGCAGGATGTGGGACATACATTTTTCCGTAATGCAATGTTCTTTGGAGAACGTATTGATAATGTGAAGATTGTGGGTACAGGACGTATCACGGGTAATGGTAATCTGGTTACTTCTGATAAAGTAATGAATAATGCTCCCGAGAAACGTTGCGACAAAATGTTCTCTTTGAAACTTTGTACCAATATTGAAATTGGAGGCTGGAATATAGGTAAAGATATGTGGTATGATCCACAAAAAGATGAGCCCTACTATATAGATACGGATAATCGGAAGAATTATGATGTCAGCAATATGCTGCATATAGATCAGGGAGGGCATTTTGTTTTGTTGGCTACAGGTACTGATGGTATTCATGTGCATGATACCTATTTTGCCAAACATAATACCCGGAATGCCCGTGATATTTACGACTTTATGGCATGTAATGATGTAACGGTGACGAACATTTATTCGCGTGTCAGTTCGGATGATATTGTGAAACCGGGTTCGGATTGTTCATTAGGTTTTACCCGTCCGGCACGTAACTATATGGTACGCAATATAGTTGGAGATACCAATTGTAACCTGTTCCAGATAGGTTCGGAAACAGCGGATGATATTCAGGATTTATACGTGGATAATATTTATGTACTGGGTGCCAATAAAGCAGGTTTCTCCATATCTACCAATGATGGCGGATATGTAAAAAATGTCTATCTGAATAGTGGAAAGACAGGACCGATACATTCCCGTTCGGTGATGCATCGTACGCGTGCTCCGTTCTTCATATCTATATCCAATAGAGGCCGTGTGTTGGGTGCCGATGTCGCTCCTTTTACTTTCACGGAAAATGGAAGTGTACGTAAGGAATTGTTGGTAACTAACTCTGATATCGGGCAGGTGGAGAATATTGTGATTTGTGGAGTAGACATTGATGAGGTTTATGGTGGAAGTTCTTTCCGGGGAGATCGCTGGAAAGCATACGATGGCTCTCAAAGTACGGCAACTCCCATCATCGCAGGTTTCAAACTGCCGGATACGGAAGTTGTAGAAGGAGGACTGACATTCCGTTTGCCGAATGGTCAGCATACGGGGTATATTAAAAATGTACAGTTCCATGATGTGAATTTACTTGTGAAAGGCGGACATCCGGTGGAAGATGCAGAAGCGTATCCGCCTGAAATCGGGGTGGGACGTTATAATGTAGGTGATTTGAAAATACAACCTTCTTTTGGTTTCTGGGCGCGTCATGTGAAGGGCTTCCTATTAGATAATTGCAGTATCAGTGCTGAGCAGAAAGATGGGCGTTATGCAGTAGTACTGGATGATGTGATTGGCGCTGAGATTAGGAATCTGAAAGTGAAAGAAGGCATTACGGATAAAGAAAACGTAAAATCGCTCCGTAGTGAAAAGGTTATTATCAAATAAGAACAGAGAAACATGAAAAAAATAATAGATAATGGTAAGAAAGTATGAAACGTATTTATTTATATTTTAAAGAGAGGATCGAGAAGGGGGAATTTACTTCCAGAGGGATACAGGTACTCTTCTTTTGGGGACTCGGTCTTTTTTCCACTATCTGGTTTTTGGTGCGGGTTATTCCGAAACCTTCCCGTGCCAGTTATCCATGTATGCAGACAGCGGCACCGCTGATGTCTGCATTTGTCATGTACTTACTCTCATTCACGGGAGTCTGGGTGAGTCTGCGTAAGTTGCGTGAAGCATTCCGTAACCGGAAGGTAGTGGTAGGAGTCTTTGCTTTTGCAGGTTTTTGTTTCTTCGGTACTTTGATGTTGGTAGAAAATAGCACTGACATGCTGGCACAAACTTTTCTTCCGGCTAGAGAACCGCGTATGGCATGGGGAAAGAATAATCCGGTAGGAGAGGCGAAAGGTATTTATCCGGGACGGGTGGTCTGGACTCATGCACCGGGTGCAGCTACATGGGAGAAAGGAGAGGGCTTTTGGTTTGAAGATCGCTGGAATAATCAGGCAGATGCCGACTGGCTTCTAAACCAGTCTCTCTTGTCCTTGACCGGAGAGAAGAAAGAAAAGGCAGCTTGGAAATCTCTTTTTATTTATTTCAATCAACAGCATGATAAAGGGAAGTATGGATATAGGAAAGGAGAAAGAATTGCTATCAAGATTAATCAGAATAATACTTTCTCACATGAAGATTGTGAACAGTTGAATGCTTCTCCGCATCTGACGCTTGCTTTGCTTCGTAGTTTGGTGAATGACGGTGGAGTGCCTCAGGAGCAAATCACAGTATTTGATGCCAGTCGTTTTATTACGAAAACTCTTTATGATAAATGTCATGCCGAATTTCCCGGTGTTGTATATTTAGATAATGAAGGAGGAAACGGGCGTACCCAATCTATTTATACGGCAGATGCAATTCCGTATTCAGCTGATAATGGCCGTTTGGCGCGAGGATTGGCAAACTGTGCACTTGAGGCTGATTACCTGATCAATATGGCATTGCTGAAAGGACATGGCGGACAGGGAGTAACACTCTGTGCGAAAAACTGGTATGGAGTAACGGACATCAACCGGGACTTCCGGAAAAATCAGCATAATAATTTTAATCAGGATCGTGGTGGAAAGCCGCGCTATATGACCTTTACCGATTATATCGCACATAAGGATTTGGGACAAAAGACAATGCTCTTTCTGATAGATGGTCTGTACGGTTCGGAAAAGGTGAACGGGGCGCCTTCCGGTAAATGGAAGATGTCACCGTTTAATGGAGACTGGCCTTGCTCACTGCTGGCTTCCCAGGATCCGGTAGCCATTGATGCGGTGGGTATTGATTTCCTGAGTGCAGAGTTTCCACGTATGGCCGATGTGGATTATTGCGATATGTATCTGGTGGAAGCGGCTCTGGCAGACCGTCCGTTATCCACTACTTTCTATGATCCGGAAAGAGATGGTACAGGAGTTGGCAGTCTCGGAGTTTTGGAACATTGGAATAATCCGGAAGAAAAGAAATATAGCCGTAATATGGGGAAAGATATTGGAATAGAGTTACTCTATTTACATAAATAGGACACTGTCTGCTTGGTTGAGACGATTTTTCAAGTATTTGATGGAATACTGATAATCGTCTCTTTTTTATCTGCCTATTTTTGTAACCATGAAAGATAATCCTTTATATCTAATGAAATGAATACAAAAATAAAAAGATGGTTCTTTAAGACTTGTCCGAAGAGTGGACGGATCGTTGGAATCAACAAGAAAAATGTTGTTTTGAAGATTTGCTTTCCTCTGTTCGGATTAGCAGCTCTGATTTGGTTTCTGATACGGGTAGTGCCCAAACCTTCCAGAATAGAATATCCTTGTCAGCAAATCGCTGCTCCTATCGCTTTCTCTTTCGTAGCTTTCATCAGTAGTACATTGGTTGGATTTGGTATGTGGAAACGTTTCAAATTCTTGTGGCATTCCCGTCGGTTCTATATGGGGCTGTCCGTATTGGCGGTCGGTATATTATTATCGGGTACATTATATATAATGTCAGTGGATAATTCTTTAATGGGGCAGGTCATTCGTAAGCAGATTGATAATGGTACTGATATGGGACGTTTTGTGCCTGTTGATGCTCCCAACACTCCGATGGGAGTAGCCAGAGGAATTCATCCGGGGCGGGTGGCATGGGCATATGATCCGAAGGCGGCTGCCTGGGATGGAAAAAGAGGGTTTTATTCGGACCCGGATAATAATAGTCAGACACGTGTTGATGATATGATGGAGGGAGTGATCATTGCACTGACCCGCCAGAATACGATTGATAAGGCATGGGATGAATTGTTCAGAACCTTTAATTATAAGAAAGGTAAAGGTGCGGTAAAGTATAAGAAAGGTGAGAAGATTGCTATCAAAATCAATTTGAATGACAATGGTGGAACTAATATCATTGATGCTACTCCACAGTCTGTATATTCTTTGCTGCATCAATTGGTGGATATAATGAAAATTCCCCAGAACTGTATTACGGTATATGATGCACAGCGTCGGGGCATTTCGGCTGTTTACGATTATGTACAACCGGTTTATCCAAATGTCAATTATCAGAACTGGGGAGGATTTGTTCCCGATGTAATTCGTTATTCCAGTGAGATAACCGATGCCGGTGCCAGAAGTTTGGCACGTGCGGCTTATGAAGCCGACTATATGATTAACATGGCATTAATGAAAAGACATTCCGAACCAACCGATAAATGGCGGGACAGTGCCGGACAGACAGCTATAACGGCTACCGGTAAGAATCAGTTCGGTTCGATAGGCAATGTACCGCCTTTGCATCTTTCTATTCGTGACTGGTCTTCTTTCCGTGGTATGGGTACTTATAACTGCATTGTCGATCTGATGGCTCACGAACGTATAGGTGGAAATACCTTGGTGTATCTGGTGGATGCTATGTACGTAAATCCCAAGCATAACGGGAAAGCGGTACGTTTCCAACTTCCCCCGTTCAATAATGGCTGGACTTCCAGTTTCCTGGCTTCCAATGATCAGGTTGCCATCGAATCAGTGGTACTTGATTTTATTTATTCGGAACTTCCTTTATGTGCCAATGCCGACAATTTTCTTCATGAGGCGGCGAATATAGGGAATCCTCCTTCGGGAATAGCTTATATTGGAAAAGAGCAAGGTAGCCTGGGCGTACATGAGCATTGGAATAATCCAACGCACCGGATGTACAGTCGTAATCTGGGCACAGGTAAAGGGATTGAATTATACAGAGTTCCGTTGCATGAAAAACGTCCGGCAATAGAATACTTCTACGCAGATAAAAATGCTTTGCATTATAAAACATCCCATGCAGAGGAAGTGCGATTGAATGGTAAACGTTTGGAAGATGCAGAAGGCGTCATTCCTTTATCTATCTCTAAAACGACTGATTTTAATCTGGAGACTTTGGCAAATGGAAAAGTAACATCTTCACAACGTGTAGTGGTACGTCGCTTGGAAAATATAGAGATATGTCAAGCTAAAGATATGGAAAGACAGGGATCTGCATCCTTGAATGAGGATGGTTCGGTAGAATTCAAAGGCGAGAAAGGAAGTTCAGAAGGAAGTGTGAGTTGGAAAGTCAACATTCCACATAAAGGTGAATATTATTTGGTAGTATCTTATGCGGGTGGCAATCCGGTTCCTTCTTACTTATATATTAATGGAGAGAAAAGAAGTGAGAATATCGGTTATTTGGCTACATTTGGTGGGAAACGCGGAGAGTTTGTATTCCCTGTAGCGTTGGCTAAAGGTACCAATGAATTGCGTTTGGAACATCCGGGACGGCGCAGTAACAGGATCTATACAGTGAATATTGCAAAGGAAATTAAATAGTTAACTTACATATACTAATCATGAAAACGAAAAAGAATTTATTACTGTTGTCACTATTGCTTGTACTGCCATTTACTTTGCAGGCTGAAACATTCAATGTAAAGAAGTACGGTGCACGGGGAAACGGCAAAAGGATGGATTCACCGGCCATCCAGAAAGCAATTGATGCTTGTCATAAAGCAGGTGGTGGAACGGTGCTTGTGCCTGCCGGAACCTATTTGTCGGCTACTATCGTGCTAAAAGATAATGTAACTTTGCATTTGGAGAAAGATGCCCTTATTCTGGGTACTACCGATTATAAAGCTTATGATAACCTTGATCCTTTTACCGAAGGTCTGGGTATCGATGTCGGTTGGGCATTACTGGTAGCGGTGGATGCTAAAAATGTGGCATTGGAGGGTGAAGGTGCTATCGATGGTCAAGGTTCGGCTTTGAAAGAACGGCATATAAAAGTAGATACCCGTCCGGAAGGACAGCGTTGGGGATTGCGTCCTTTCCTGCTTCGCTGGGTGCGTTGCGAAGGTGTACGCGTAGAAGGAGTTACTTTAAAATATGCAGGTGCCTGGACTTCCCATTATTTCCAATGCCGCAATGTGAATATCCATAATGTGACGATACGTAGCTTTGGAGTGGCTCACAACGATGGTATTAATATTGATGGTTGCCGGCATGTACGCATTAGTAATTGTGATATTGTCAGTGGCGACGATGCTCTTTGCTTTAAGACTACTGCCAGTAAAATGGGATGTGATGATATCATTGTTACGGACATGAAGTTGAAAAGTAATCAGGCAGGTATCAAGATGGGAACAGAATCCATGGCAGGATTTGAGAACATCAAGATCAGTAATTGTCATATTTACGACACCAAGAATGGAGGTATTAAGTTATTCTCTGTAGATGGAGCCCATTTGCGTAATGTGGAAATCTCTGATATCACAATGGACGAAGTACGTACACCGATGCTGTTTCGTTTGGGTGCCCGTCTTAGTGTTTTTCGCAAAAAAGAAGACCGTCAGCAACCGATTGGAGTCTTTGAAAATGTGACGATTCGCAACGTAAAGGCAGTGGCTGCCGATAAAGCTCAACTGACACCTCCTTCCGGTATTCTGATTACCGGCATTCCGGGACATTATATTACAAACCTGACTTTGGAAAATATTCATATTCGTTTATTGGGTACAGGAACTCCTGAAGATGCCTTGTCTCAGGTGCCTGAAGCTATAGACAAATATCCGGAAGTGAAAACTTTCGGTCCTAAGATTCCGGCATACGGGGTATGGGCACGCCATGTGAAAGGATTGAAACTGAAGAATGTTACGTTTGAGTTGAAGAATCCCGATGCTCGTCCGGAGATTATTTGTGAAGATGGAGATATGCAAATCTATAAATGATGAATACCATGAAAAAACTATTGAATACAGCACTGTTTCTGTTTGTAATATTAATGACTTCTTGTACGGCTCCTGATGCATGGGAATTAGTGTCTAAGGACAGCAATATTCGCTTTGCCTTGGAGAATAAACAGGAAAATGGAAGTACGGCGCTTAGCTACTCTGTATTTTATAAAAACGGAGAGGCAATGGAGAAATCTCTTTTAGGGCTGGTTATGGATAATTGTGAGTATGGAAAAGACGCACAATTTGTTTCCGCTTCTGCAGTGAAAGATATTTCTACTGCTTATCAGTTAAAATCCGGTAAGAAATTGAATGCTACGGATGAGTGCTGTGAGCAGATTTTTACTTTCCGTACCAAAGAGGATAAGCAATTTAATTTGATCGTAAGGGTATATAATGACGGAGTGGCTTTTCGCTATGAACTACCCGGAGAGGATGGACAAATGCACACTATCCAGGCCGAACATACAGAGTTTGCCGTACCCGTAAATGGAAAAGCGTGGATACATCCGTATGACTGGAACGATCGTCATAAACCGAGCTATGAACAATATTGCCGGAGTGAAATAGATATCCGTTCGGAATGTGGACATGGGCGTGGTTGGGCATTCCCTATGCTATTCAATACTAACGGAATCTGGATGATGATCACAGAAGCTCATCTGGATGGTTCATATCCAGCTACTCATATAGATAATGCCGGAACAGATAAAGCATATAAAATCCGCTTTCCAGAACCGGATGAGCCAATTGTACCGGATGCAGTAGAGCCGGTATCGGAATTACCGTGGTTCACTCCCTGGCGTGCCATTATCATAGGAGATAATCTGAATACCATATTCCAGACACAAATGATTTCACACCTGAATCCTGCGTCTGTAGTGAGCGATGAGTCCTGGATAAAGGCAGGACGCGCATCCTGGAGCTGGTGGTCTAATGGCGGTACTCCCCGTGATTATAAAGCACAACTGAAGTATGTGGATCTTAGTGTAGAAATGGGTTGGGAATATATGCTGATTGATGCCGGATGGCAAAGCATGGGCAACGGTGGCACTATGGAAGATGTCGTGAAATACGCGCAGCAAAAGGGAGTGGGTGTCTGGTTATGGTACCATTCCGGTGCAGGGCGTGACAGCGACTCTATACCGACGCATCGTCTGATGAGTGATCCGGAATTACGTCGTGCAGAAATGAAACACATCAGTGAAGTAGGAGTGAAAGGAATCAAGGTCGATTTCTTTGATACAGACAAACAACGTATTATCCAACTTTATCCGGCTTTATTGAAAGATGCGGCAGATAATCATTTGCTGGTAGATCTTCATGGTGCTACTTTACCCCGTGGCTTTGAACGTACGTATCCGAATATGCTGACCACGGAAGCTATCCGGGGTGCAGAAACCCTGGGACGTCAGGAACGTTGTGACCAGGCGGCAAAGCACAATGCTACTGTACCTTTCACACGCAATGTAGTCGGTTCGATGGATTATACTCCGGTGACTTTCTCTGATAAAGTGCGTCAGGGGATACCTGCTATACGTAAGACGACTATGGGGCATCAGTTAGCCCTTGCAGTTGTCTTCGAATCCGGCTTCCAATGTTTTGCTGATAAGGCGGAGTCTTATCTTTCTCTATCGGAACAACCGAAACAATTCCTGAAAGAAGTACCCGCTGCCTGGGACGAAAGTATCCTGCTGGCTGGTTATCCGGCCGATTATGCTGTTGTAGCTCGTCGTTCCGGTGATGTCTGGTATATCGGCGGCATCAGTGGTAAGGAAGAGAAGCGTGAAATAGAATTTACTTTGCCTGCCGGATGTGAAGGTAAACCATTTACTATGATTATAGATGGAAAAGATAAGGATAGTTTTGACTACATGCCTGTGGAGAATATGAACGGAACGGTAAAAGTGAAGGTGCTTCCGAACGGTGGCTTTGCCGGTATAATCCGATGAAATGAGAATAACACTATTATAATAAAATGAAGAGAATGAAGAAGATTTTGATTGTAGGGGCAATGGCTTTGGTGATGCTTTGCCCTGTTAAAGCGCAGATAGCCTGGCAGCAAGTGGAGCCCGGTGTTTGGAAAGGCGTGGTAGGTACTCCTGAAGAGTATTCATTACTGGGAGTGGCCGGTGTCACACCGCAAAAGGAAGGTTTTGCCCGCTTACCGGAGGTGACATTACCCCAATTAGCGAATGAAATTGTGGGTTCCATACAGGATGGTAAAACAAGTTTCCGCATTCCTTTGCAACGTAAGGAACAGTTGTACGGCTTTGGACTGAACTTCCAGACGGTACACCAGCGCGGCAAGATTCTGAATCTGCATGTAGACCATTACGGTGGACGTGACAACGGACGCACACATGCTCCTGTTCCCTTTTATATTTCCAGTTCAGGTTATGGGGTACTGATCAATTCGGCACGTTATCTGACGGTGTATGCTGGTAGCGGCGCACGTAAGGATAGTCCGAATGCTCCGGTAGCCAAAGACCGTAATATGGATAAGACCTGGACATCCGCTCCTTACTCGGATGCCGTTTCTATCTTGGTTCCTGCCCCGGGTGCAGAAATTTATCTGTTTGCCGGACCTACTCCTATGGATGTTGTCCGTCGTTATAACCTGCTCTGTGGAGGAGGTACATTACCTCCGCGCTGGGGATTGGGCTTTACGCAACGTACAAAGAAGCTCTATACAGCTGAAGACGTGAAGAACGAGGCGGATGAGTTTGAACAGCGCGGTTTCCCGTTGGACTTCATCGGACTGGAACCGGGCTGGCAAAGCAAAGCGTATCCTTGTACCTTTGAATGGGATGCTACCCGCTATCCGGATCCCGCCGGTTTTGTGAAAGATATGTTGGCTAAAGGAGTACGCATCAACTTATGGACAAACCCATACGTATCTCCTGATTCAAAGATATATAAGGAAATGTATCCGGTAAGCGGCTCACACACCGTATGGTGTGGCATCGTGCCCGACCTGGCAGGCGAGAAAGCCCGCAAAATCTGGATGGATAAGCTGGAACAGGAACACGTGAATATCGGTGTCAGCGGTTATAAAGTGGATGAAGTAGACGGATACGACCGTTATGTGTGGCCGGATGTAGCCACTTTCCCCAGTGGAATTGCTGCCGAGCAGATGCGCCAGACTTATGGTTTGTGGGTTCAACGCACTACTGCGGAACTGTACAAGAAACGTAATCAGCGTACCTTCGGATTGGTTCGCGCATCGAATGCCGGTGCGACTTCTTTCCCCTATGTGATTTACAATGACTATTACAGCCATCAGGACTTTATCACTGCTTTGATTAATTCAGGCTTTAGTGGCGTATTGTGGACTCCGGAAGTACGTAGTTCCAGTTCATCGGAAGACTGGCTACGTCGTTTCCAGTCTGTAGTATTCTCACCGATGGCAATGATTAATGCCTGGGCAAGCGGTACGAAACCCTGGACTTTCCCCGAAGTAGAGAATCAGATAAAAGAGTATGCTATGCTGCGTATGCAGATGATGCCTTACTGGTATAGTGAATTTGCACGTTATCATTTCGATGGTATTCCTCCGTTCCGTGCCATGAATCTGGAACCTGGTTTCAACCCGGAACAAGGAACTACAGCGAAACTGTCGGATGCAAATCTGGAAGAGAATCCTTATCTGGAAGCTGTTTCCAAGGAAATTAAGGATCAGTATATGGCTGGTGAATATCTGTTGGTGGCTCCCATGTTCAAAGGTCAGAAAGAACGTACGGTGGTATTGCCTAAGGGAGACTGGTACGATTTCTATACAGGTAAATATGCGGGCAATGGCGAGAAGATTACTGTTACGCCGGGCTTGGACCGTATTCCGGTATATGTAAAGGATGGAGCTATCCTGCCATTTATGGAACCCCGCCTGCATGCACCGAAAGCAGGAGAGAAGGTGAATCTGGAAATACGCCATTATGGAAAAGCGGATGGTTCTTACCGTTTGTATGATGATGACGGAGAAACATTCGATTATGAGAAAGGCGCCTATTCCTGGCGTGATATCACTGTGACACGCGATAAGAAAGGCAAGCTGAAGGGTGCTATATCCAAAGCAGAAAAAGGTAAGCCGAACAGTATTGACAATGTTACCTGGAAGTTTATGACAGAAGAATGATAAGATTATGAAGAATATATTGACGACCTGTTTATTTCTCTGCCTTCTCCTCACGGTGCATGCAGCAGATAATCCGAATGTGAAGAAGCTCTTCACCGTTACATCCGGCGAACTGAAACTGACCTTTATGGTGGGTACGGACAATCGCCTTTACCAATTGGGTTTTGGAGATGCTGCCCGTGAAGTAGAGCCTCCTGCTAAGATACCCTCACGTGAATGGGAGTTTCTTCCTCCTTATGGAAACGGTGTCCTGACAGAACCGGCTATTCAGGCAACTCATGTAGATGGAAATACATCTACGGAACTTCACTACGCCGGACATCGTACGGAAGCGCTGACACCGGGTATCGAACAAACCGTTATTTCACTGAAAGACCCTGCCTATCCTTTCACCGTAGATGTCTATATCAAGTGCTATGCAGACAATAGCATGATGGAGATATGGAATACTGTTACGCATAATGAGAAAGGTAAAGTTATTCTGCATCGTTTTGCTTCAGCTGCCCCGGTGGTAAAGGCAAAGGAATACTGGCTTACTCAATTCTCCGGTAACTATAAGCGCGAAGCAACCCTCAATGAAGAACGCCTTTCGGAAGGAGTCAAGATTCTGGATTCCAAATTAGGCATCCGTGCGCATCAGATGCGTATTCCTTCTTTTATCCTCTCTCTAAACGGACCGGCTAAAGAAAATGAAGGTGAGGTACTGGCTGCTTCTTTGCGTTGGAGCGGCAGTTTCCAATTCGCTTTCGATGTAGACTGGAACAAGAACCTGCGTTTGCTGACCGGTATGAATCCTTTGGGCTCACAATACAATCTGGAGCGTGGCGGCACATTCACTACACCCGCCATTCTCTACACGTATAGTAAGCAGGGTAAGGGAGAAGCCAGCCGTCGTTTCCATCGTTGGGCTATGGCAAATGCCATCCGCGATGCAGAGAAAGACCGCCCTGTATTGTTGAACAACTGGGAAGCTACACACTGCGATTTTGATGAAGACCGCCTGAAACAACTCTTTGACGGTGCCCGCCAGGTGGGTGCTGAACTTTTCTTATTGGATGATGGCTGGTTCGGTAATGGCCCTTACTCCCGTGATGATGATAAGCATGGTCTGGGAGATTGGGCCCCTTCTACCAAGAAGTTACCCAAAGGTCTGTCATATATTGCCAAAGAAGCATTGAAGCGTAAAGTTGGCTTCGGTATCTGGCTGGAACCCGAGATGGTGAATCCTCAGAGTGAACTTTATCAGAAACATCCGGATTGGATCATTACTCAACCCAAGCGTGAACCGATACTGGGTCGTCATCAGGAAATACTGGATCTTACCCGCCCCGAGGTACAGGCTTTTGAATGGGATATTATCGACAAAACCTTGCGGCCTAACCCGGATATCACTTATGTGAAGTGGGACTGTAACCGTTACATCACCCAACCCGGGTCTTCTTATTTGCAGCCTGCTGATCAAAGTCATCTCTGGATAGACTATAACTGGGCGCTTTACCGTCTGATGGATCGTTTCGCCAAAGGCTTCCCCAATGTGATGGCCATGCTTTGTGCCGGTGGATCGGGACGTGTGGACTATGGTGCAATGCCCTATTTCCATTCCTTCTGGCCCAGTGACAACACAGACCCGTTGGGACGTATCAAGATACAATGGGGCTTCTCACATTTCTTCCCTGCAAATACGATCTCTGCTCACGTCACCCGTATGGGGAAACGTCATTTGAAGATGGCCATAGATGTGGCGTTGAGCGGTGCATTCGGAATAGACCTGGCATTGGATAAGGCTACGGCTGAAGAACGTGCGCAGATTGCCGATGCTGTGAAATTATATAAAGAGCGTATCCGTCCGTTGGTGATGCATGGTGAGCTTTATCGCTTGGTTTCTCCCTATGAGTCTCCGTTGGCTTCTTTGAGTTATGTTTCAACAGATAAGCAAAAGGCAGTTGTTTACTTCTACCAGACTAAAGATGGTAATGAACCTCGTGTAAAGCTTGGTGGCCTGGATGCCCATAAGAAATATCGTGTGGAGGAAGTAAGTCAGGCAAAGGGAGTGACTTCCCGTTTCCCTGCCAATGGCAAGGTATTTACGGGAGCGGAACTGATGGAGAAAGGTCTGGAGAATCCATTGAATACCCAGTTTGAGAGTGCAGTATTGATATTAATAGCTAACAATTAAACACAATAACCTTATGGACTTGAGAAGAAGCTTATTACTTTTCTCTTTTATCTTGGTCGGTTCACTGGCCATTGCACAACCGAAAGACCGTTGGACTATTCAGGATGATGGAGCCATCCGCTGGAATATCAATGATAATATTCCACATGACGATCATCTTGAGATGAGTGGGCAGCAACTTTCCGTTGTCCTTCGTTACGGTGTAGATGCACAGAAGCGTTTTCATCTGAACCGCAGTCTTGTTTTTCCTATGCTTCGCATGCATCCCAACAAGACACAGAACAATCTGAAGCAACGCTTCGATGTGAATATTCCCGCTTTAGTAACAGTGGACGATCAAACCCTGCTGAATGAAGAAGTACGCGACGTAACCTTTAATGGTATCATGCGTGTGGAAAGCAGTTTCGGCTATGTGTACCGGCGTAAGGAACTGAAAGATGCCGTACAATTGACTCGTGTACTTTATCCCTCCACCAACGCCGCACGCTATTGTGAGGAATATACTTTCAAGAATAGCAGTCCGAATCAGATAACGCTGCGAGTGCCTGAGTGGAATGTAACATATACTACTCCTGAGGAAGCCGGTGTATATGGTGCTTATTGCATTGAAGCCGCTCTTTCCAAAAGTGGTGTCTTTGTTTTGAAACCGGGAGAGACGCTTGAATTCTATGCAATCTTTTCCGGAAGGAAACTGGCGGATGCCTCGTCCGGGCGAAACAACGCCGGCCTTTCACACATCAACATCCTTAGTGAACGTGCCGCGCGTGAAGCGCTTATCAGTCAGTGGTGGGGCAATTTGGTTTTGGAGACCCCTGATCCCGTGCTCAATCGTATGTTTGCCTTCGCCAAACTGCGTGGTGCTGAAAGCATCTACCGCACGAAAGGCGGATTGATGCATGGTCCCGGTGGTGAAGCCTATTATGCGGCTGTCTGGGCTAACGACCAGGCAGAGTATATCAATCCTTTCTTCCCTTTCCTGGGTTATGAGATTGGTGATGAGTCCGCATTGAACTCTTTCCGCCACTTTGCCCGCTATATGAATCCGGAGTATAAACCTATTCCGAGTTCCATCATCTCCGAAGGTGTCAGCTTCTGGCATGGAGCCAAAGATAGGGGAGACGGTGCGATGATTGCTTACGGTGCTGCACGCTATGCGTTGGCTCGTGGAGATAAGGCGGAAGCGCGTGAACTGTGGCCTCTGATCGAATGGTGTCTGGAGTATTGCAACCGTAAACTAACTCCGGCTGGCGTGGTTGCATCGAATTCGGATGAATTGGAGAACCGCTTTCCGGCTGGTGATGCAAACCTCTGTACCTCTACGCTTTACTATGACGCTTTGCGTTCAGCCGTTATGCTGGGACGTGAATTGGGAGTATCGGCAAAGCAATTGAACACGTATCGTGATCAAGCGGATGCTTTAGAGAAAGCCATAGAAAAACATTTTGGTTACGAGATAGAAGGTTTCCACAGCTACCGCTATTATGAAGGTAATGATATCCTGCGTTCCTGGATTTGTATGCCTCTTGTTATGGGGATTTACACCCGTGCGCAAGGCACTATTGATGCTCTCTTCTCACCCCGCCTATGGACGGACGATGGGTTACTGACGCAAGCCGGTACCGAAACCTTTTGGGATCGTAGTACTCTCTATGCCCTGCGTGGCACCATTGCAGCCGGAGAAGTGGAGAAAGGCATGAGCTTCCTTAAGAAGTATTCGCACCGTCGTTTGTTGGGCGATCATGTGCCTTATGCCATTGAAGCGTGGCCCGAAGGAGATCAGCGTCATCTCTCTGCTGAAAGCGGACTGTATTGCCGTATTTATACCGAAGGTCTGTTTGGCATCCGTCCCACAGGATTACGCAGTTTCGAGATGACACCCCGTTTGCCGCAGGAGTGGGAGTATATGAATCTGAATTGTGTACGTGCTTTCAATTCGGAGTTTGATATTCGTGTATCCCGTGCAGGAAAGAAACTGCATGTAGAAGTCTTGAAAGGTGGCAAGCCCATATTAAGGAAGAATATAACGGAAGGTGTAGCAGTGAGGGTGAATCTATAATGCATGCAGGATAGATAAGTGTAAGAGACATCTTATCATCAATACCGATGATGTCTACAATCATTGCCGATGATTCATACAATCATTGCCAATGATTCCTACAATCAATACCATTGATTGTAAGTTCTGTCGTAACTTCTGATAGTATGGGTTTACCACTGACCCTTGCTCGTCTTATTCTATTTCCATACCTTTCTGCACTATATCCTATGTTATTTCTACGCTTTTCTTATTTTTGTGCAGTAAATATATCTATACTGATGAAAAGGAAAATATTGTTGACTTTATTAATCTGTTCATTTTCAGCCTTGTACGTGTGGGCAGAACATTCTAAATATTCATTCTACTACAGCCAGAAACTGAATGAAGGGATTTCCCAACTCTCCGTGATGACTATTTGCCAGGATACCCGGGGATACCTTTGGCTGGGGACGCGTAATGGACTGAATCGTTATAATGGCAGTGAATATACCGTCTTTCGCCATCATCCGGGGGACTCATTGAGTTTGGCAGACAATGAAGTCAATGAAATACGCGAAGATCATAGCAAGAATTTATGGATAGCTACCAGTCGGGGATTAAGCCGGATGTGCCTTCGTACGGAACGTATCCGCAATTATTTTAATGTAGATGGACTCTCCAGTGCAAGTATCCTTTCTCTTTTAGTTGATAGTTCCGGCAAAGTATGGGTGGGTACCCGTAGCGGGCTTTGTTGTTATATTCCCGAACAAGACAACTTTAAAAGGGTGGAATTTGTGGAAAATTTCAATAGTTCCGTCACTGCCTTGATGGAGGATAAGGCAGGTAACTTCTGGATAGGTACGGCAGTGAACGGAGTTTACCAGTGTAACAAACAGATGCAGGTGATGAATCATTATGACCGTCGTGCCGGTTTACCGGACAATAGTGTTTCCACTCTTTATGAAGATTCTTATCATCGTATCTGGGTCGGTTGTCAATTTGGAGGACTGAACCGCATTGATGTCCGTAACCATAAAATAACTTCTTATACATCTGCCAACAGTGGTCTGAAGAATAATTATGTCCGCTGTCTTGCCGAATGGGATGGAGAGATGCTGATTGGTACCTTTGATGGTATTTATGCTTATGCACCGTTGAAAGATCAGATTCGTAAAGTGAGCAGTTATGACGAGCCCGGACGTGGCTTGGGGCATTTTTCCATTTATGCTTTTTGTCGTGACCATACCGGTACGTTGTGGATTGGTACCTTTGCCGGTGGCGTCACTTGGCTGAGTTCGCTTACCGACCGCTTCATTCATCATACTCCGGGAAAGGCGGTGAATCAGCAAACGGGAATCTATGGAACGGCTTGTGTCGATAAACAGAAAAATTTATGGATAGCTACTGAAGGGTATGGATTGCTCCAATACGAAATCTCGACAGGAGAGGGAAACTTTTACCTGATTGATAAGGAGAGTTATTCCGTGCATAATTCGAATGTTATCAAGACGGTATATGCTGAGGATGACTGTATCTGGTGTGGTACGGTATTGGGGGAGGTCTATCGTTTTGATCTTGCTACCCGGCGTTTTTCTTTATTCTATAAATATCCCATAGAACTTGCTGTTTATGGTATTGTGCGTGATGCAGACGGTAATTTATGGGTAGGAACTTCAAAAGGTGGATATGCACTGACTTGTTTTACTCCTGCCGGTGAGCGGAAGACTGAATTTACCGGACCGAAAGGAGAAAAATTGCACTTTTCTTCCGTTCGTTGCATGGCAGAAGAGAGTCCCGGTGTGTTATTGATAGGTATGCGTTCTGCCGGACTATACCGTTTTAATACCCGTACAGGTGAAATGACCGTCTTTCGTACATCGCGCTCGGAGCAGGAAATGCAAATTCCAAGTAACTATATATCTTCCATATTATCAACCAGATCCGGTGATGTATGGGTATCTACCTATGGAGGCGGTATCTTTCAACTGGACAAACGTGGTGGTGTGCTTCGCCGGGTAACAGAGAAAGAGGGATTGATGGGGGAGGATATTTGTAAATTGCTGGAGGGAGCGGATGGAAATCTATGGATGAGTTCGTTGCAGGGTATTTCCTCTTATTCTCCATCTACCGGGGAGATTAAAAACTTTCCATTCAATAATGGTATTCATTTGCGTGAGTTTACGTATCGGGGTGGGGTAGCCATGCCGGACGGTACATTGTGTTTTACCGGTAATGATGGCTTTATCACTTTTTATACGCCGGAGATGCCGATGAATCGTTTTGTACCGCCAATAGTATTGGAAGACCTGCTGGTGAATAATCGTGTGGTGCGTGCAGATGATGGAACAGGAATCTTGAATGGGTTGCTTAATGAAACGGAGGGTATCAATTTGCAGTATAATCAGAATAATCTGGCAATCAATTATAAAGCGTTGAATTTCATCAATCCGGAGATGAACCGGTATGCCTATAAATTGGAAGGATATGATAAAGACTGGAATCATGTGGGAGAGCGTAGTACTGCTTACTATACCAATCTGCGTCCCGGTACCTATCTTTTTCATGTCAAGGCTTGTAATAACGATGGGGTATGGAATGAGGAAGGGAAGACTTTGAAGATTGTCATTACCCCACCTTTATGGGCTACCTGGTATGCCTTCCTGATTTATGGACTATTGCTGATAGGAGTGTTCTACGCAATATTCCATTATTTTAATGCCCGTCGCCGCTTGCGGGAAAGGCTGCAAATGGAGCAAAAAGAGAAACTGCAACAGGAAGAGTTCCATCAGGCAAAGATGCATCTGTTCACGAATTTCGCCCATGAGCTACGTACTCCACTGACGCTGATCATCACTCCTTTTGAAGAGCTGGTGAAGCGGATGGATGTGACTTTGGAACTGCGGGATAAACTGATGGTCATTTATAAAAATGCCCAACGGCTTCTTTTGTTGGTCAATCAGCTGATGGACTTGCAGAAAAACCAGAGTGGTACAATGGAATTGCAGGTCACGGAAAATAATGTATATGAGTTTGTCACAGAGATCTACTGTGCGTTCAATCAGATAGCGCAAACCAATGAAATTACTTTCACACTGGATTGCCGGGACCGGGAGTTCCAGGCTTGGTATGATAAAGTGCTGCTTGAGAAGGTCGTATTTAATTTACTGTCCAATGCATTCAAGTATACTCCTTCCGGTAAAGACATACGTATGTCAGTAGATTGCATTTCTGTCGGAGAGTTGGAAGAATCGTATCGAAAAGAAGTAGCCCCTTCTGCCCTGTATATGATGTTGCAGGTTGTGGATGCCGGTTGTGGAATCCCACCGCAGGAACGGGATAAGGTGTTCACACCTTTCTACCGGGTACCTGAAACGTCAGGGGTAAATGTACCGGGTACAGGCATCGGGCTTAGTCTGGTATATTCCATTGTGAAGCTGCATAAGGGAGTGATCCGTATTGAAGACCGGGAAGATGGGACGGAAGGAGCACGGTTCATTGTTCTGCTGCCTGTTTCCCGTGAAGCTTTCACAGAGGAAGAGACGGATTCCATGCCTGTGGAAACGATTGGCGATACGGCATTTGCACAGCCGGTGGAGAAACCGCAAACATCTCCCATTGGAGAAATAGCATCCAAAAAGCCGGTGGTTCTCTTGGTGGAAGATGACAAAGACGTACGGGATTACCTACATAAGTCTTTGGAGAATGACTATGAGATCATTGAAGCGGCAAACGGTATCAAAGGATATGACAAGGCGGTACAGTTCTTTCCCGATTTGGTGCTGAGCGATATTATGATGCCTAAACGGAATGGGCTTGAACTCTGCTCCATGATTAAGAATGATATCCGTATCGGACATATACCGGTGATACTGATGACTGCACGCTCCATGGTGATGCATATCAGGGAAGGGTTTGAGGCAGGGGCGGATGATTACGTGATTAAGCCTTTCAGTATGGATGTGCTTCGGATACGTATTCAGAGCCTGTTGCAGTCGAGGGAGCAATTAAAGAAACTGTATGGCAAACGCTTCTCGCCCGAAGTGGTAGGTGTAAGTACTACCTCGGCGGATGAACGTTTTTCACAGAAACTGTATGAGATTATTGAGAAGAATATATCTGATCAGAATCTGGGTATAGAGATGCTTTGTGACCAGATTGGTATCAGCCGCGCCAATCTCTACCGCAAAATCAAAGCTATATCTGAGCTTTCGCCCACGGAACTGATACGTAATAAGCGTCTGGAGGTGGCATTGCGCTATTTGAAGGAAACGAATATGAGCGTTTCGGAAGTGGCAACTTTGTTGGGATTCAACAGTCATTCCTACTTCTCCAATTCGTTTAAAGCGTTCTATGGGTTCACGCCTACGGAGTTCGTACAGATGAACAGTGCGAACAAAGAGAAGAGATAAGATGAAAAATAAGATTTAAGGCGGAAAGGAGTTTCCGCCTTTTTTGTCTCAAACGATTCCCACTACCGTCTCAAAATGCTTACTACATTTGTTTTGAGACATTATTGCAAGTCAATGATACACAATTGATACCCCTCAGACCGGTGATGCCCTATCTTTGTGATGTGAAAAACAAGCTTAATTCAATCACTATGAAGTATAAAAGTCGTAGCATCGCAAAGGTTATAGTGCCTGTGTTTTTAGTGGTATCTCTATTTGCATTTACTACTCATACTGCGGAGCAGCCGGAAGGAACTCCATTGTTTATAACGGGTATCACTCCTTATAAATCCGGAATGATCGTATCTCAGAAGGGCGTTCAGAAGGTTTCTATTTATTCATCAGATTATAAAGAACGCTTGCAAGAGTGGGAATTGGATGAAGTCCCTACCGGAGTTGCTACAGATGGAGATCAGATTTATGCAACGGTGGCAGGTGAACATAAGAATGGTGTTTATTTCCTGTCTGCTTCCAATCCTTCGGAAAAAGTCTTTGTGGAAACAGCATCCGGTGCCTGCGCTCCGTTGGTAAATGCGGGTAACGGCAAGTTATATATTTGCAACCAGTTTGCCGGCACAGTGTCAGAGTTGGATAAGAATGGAAAGAATGTGGTAAGAACGGTGAAAGTATTGCGTGAACCGAAATCTGCTGTTTTTGATAAAGAAGGGAAACATTTGTTTGTTACCAATTTCCTACCTATGCAACGGGCGGATATAGATACTGTAGCTGCTTGCGTATCAGTGATTGATATGAACAGTTTCCGGAAGATAAAGGATATTCAACTGGCCAATGGAAGTAATGCCTTGCGTGGAATGTCGCTTTCTCCGGACGGGCGTTATTTGCTGGTTACTCATAATCTGGGTCGTTTTCAGGTTCCGACATCCCAGTTGCAACAGGGCTGGATGAATACCAGTGCCATCAGTATCGTTAATCTGGCTACTCTGAACTTTGAGGGTGCCGTATTGCTGGATGAACCGGAACGGGGGGCAGCAGGTATCTGGGATGTGAAGTGTACGGAGGATAAGATTGTGGTCAGTCACTCCGGTACCCATGAGGTTAGTGTGATAGATTATCCTGCATTTATTCAGAAGTTTGAGCAGTATCCTCAAAAGGATGCTTTGGCATATGATTTACGCTTTTTATATGGTATGCGTAAACGTGTAGCCTTGGTAGGCAATGGACCGCGTTGTATGATGCTGAAGGACGGAACGGCTGTTGTTCCTACTTATTTCTCTGATACATTGAATATCGTGGATTTGAATACGGCAAATGTTCAGTCGGTTGCTATGGTGAAGAATCGTACGGAGAGCAGAATACAGCGTGGTGAGAAATACTTCAATGATGCGGAACATTGTTTTCAGAACTGGCAGTCGTGTAACGGATGCCATCCGGGAGATGCGCGTATGGATGCCATGAATTGGGATTTGATGAATGATGGTATTGGTAACTCGAAAAACTGCAAGAGCCTGTTATTCTCCCATGTCACTCCGCCGTGTATGATTTCCGGTATTCGTGCTCATGCCGAAATTGCTGTTCGTGCCGGATATAAGCTCATTCAGTTCAGTGATCTGCCGGAAGAATTTGCAGAGTGTGTGGATGAGTATTTGATGGCACTGAAACCCGTTCCCAGTCCGTATCTGGTAAATGGTGAGCTTTCGGAAAAGGCTAAACGGGGGCGTAAGGTTTATGAAAAGTTTAATTGCGACGAATGTCATTCCGGTCCCTATTATACGGATATGAAGATGCACCGTATCGGTGAAGATATCGAATTTGAGAACGGGTGGGACACTCCGACGCTGCGTGAAGTCTGGCGTACGGCTCCTTATCTGTTTGACGGACGTGCTGCCACTATGGAAGAAGTGTTCACGGTACATAAGCATGGTATTGAAAAGAAAATATCAGCTAAAGAAGCGGAAGAACTTGCCGAATACGTGAATTCACTTTAATAGAATAAGAAGACCATGATTACACACGAAAATATAGAGATTATCCATTATTTCCTGTTGGTTGATAAAGCTCCCTTTGAGGAAATGTTGGCGCAGCTACTGGCGGAATATAAAGCTATTCATACTCCTGTACGTATAGTGATATTCGATGCACCGGTGGATAATGAAGAATATGTAGCCCGCTTTGCTTGCATCAGGGAAGCGGTGCAAGAGCTTTTTAAAGAGAAGCAACCTTCCGTAAGCTATGTGGCACAACCGCCTCAGAGTATGGGATTGGTGATGGAAGTGCATGAAGTGCAACTGACAGAGCAAGATCACATTGAATATCGGATACTGGGAGATTTGCCTTATATCACGATCGAAAGAGAAGGTTGTAAACGCCTGTTTCTGAGTGGTGTGACAGGAGATGTACTACATCAGAATATCCGTGAGCAATCTCATGAAGTATTCTCCAGGATAGCCAGGGTATTGGAAACGGAAGGTATGCCTGTTTCCTCAATCATACGTCAATGGAACTATATTGAAAAGATAACAGCTTGCGATGCAACCGGTCACCAGCATTATCAGGATTTCAATGATGCACGTTCGCTATTCTATAATGGTGTGGAATGGACTACCGGTTATCCGGCAGCTACCGGTATCGGGACTCAGTGGGGTGGCGTTATGATTGATGTGGATGCCTTACTTTGTAAAGATGGAAGTGTCCGGATCCTTGGGGTGGATAATCCTTTGCAGATTGCCGCTCATGCTTACTCGCAGAATGTATTATTGGGAGAAAAAGATGCGGCTCTTCCTCAAAAGAGCACTCCGAAGTTCGAACGTGCCAAGGCTGTATGGAAAGAGGATCATGGTTTCGTATACGTATCGGGCACAGCAGCTATTCGTGGTGAACAGAGTCTGGAAGGCGTTGGTATTGAACAGCAAACCCTGACTACCTTGGAGAATATAGAATATCTGGTATCCCGTGATAACCTCAATAGTTCCGGTATTCCTGCTACGGAGAATGCTACCCTTATCACCTTCCGCGTGTACGTGAAACGTTGGGAAGATATGGAAAAAGCAAAACTGGTAGTGACAGGACGATATCCCGATTTACCTGCCATCTATACTTTAACAGATGTGTGCCGTTCGGAACTATTGATAGAGATAGAAGGAATGGGAGTGCTTTGCTGAGGCTGATTATTAACCATTAAAATAGATAAGTACATGAGATTAAAAAAAGTATTAACCCTGGCATTAATTGCCGCCTGCGGTATGGGACTCGCTTCTTGTACGGCAGAATCTAAAAAAACAGAACAAGTTATGACACAGGAAAAGGCAACGTATCAGAAGAAGTACACGAATGCTGACTTCTACAAAGACGGAAAGTTTGACCAGGAAGCTGCTAAAGAAGCATTCCTTGATATGTTTAAATTTTATGGCGTGCCTTACACTCCACTGATGGAGAAAGATATCTGGTTTACAGATTTCGGTTTGGGCGACTTTGAGAATGTAGGTATGGGAGGCATTTTCTGGGTAAACGATCCAGAATATGGTTATTTTGCACATGCTATTTACTTGTTGCCGGGACAGATGATTCCGGAACATGCCCATGTAAAAACGGCATTCCCTGCGAAACACGAGTCGTGGATGGTAAATCACGGTTGGGTTTATAACTTCTCCGAAGTAGGAGATGAAACTCCGAATGCTCCTGCGGTTCCGGCATCTCACGGTCCTATCAAGAGCAAGAATTTCGTGAAACAGAGTGTGGGTGATGTTCTCCGTCTGAAAGAGCTGGGTACTTTCCACTTTATGATGGCCGGTCCTGAGGGAGCCATTGTAGATGAGTGGGCATGTTACCATGATAATGATGGTCTGCGTTTTACTAATGGACAGGCTGCTTTGTAAATCATTCAATAATTAAGAATACCATGAGAAAGATTAATCATTTTGGAGTACCGACCACCACACCGCAACCGGGTGAGGTATATGCGGAAGGATTGAAGGTATGGCTGACTAACTTTAATGAAAGCCCCAATAAGATAGAATACTTGCGTTTCGAAGAAGGCAGCTGGATGCCTGAGCTGATTCAGAAAGTAGCACATATCGCTTATGAAGTAGATGATCTGGCAGCCGAACTGGAAGGTGCAAAAGTATTGGTTGAACCGATGCCGGGTGGAGAGAATCTGACAATTGCTTTCATTGAAGAAGAAGGTATTGCTTTGGAGTTAATGCAGTTTGATAAATAATCAATTAGTAGAAAGAAACTATGATGAATAAATTCATAAATGATCCGGATAATCTGACAGCTGAATTGCTGGAAGGATATGTAATGGCTTATAGTAATCAGGTAGCCATCGGCGGAGAAAATATTATTGTGCGTGCACATGCGAAAGCTGAAGATAAAGTAGCTGTGATCACTTTGGGTGGTTCCGGTCATGAACCCGCATTAAGCGGTTTCGTGGGCGACGGAATGTTGGACTGTTCTGTAGTCGGTGATATTTTTGCAGCTCCGGGTGCACAACGCTTGTTCCAGGCTTTGCAGATGTTCAAACGTGAGGCCGGTATCTTGCTTGTGGTGTTGAACCACTCCGGTGATATCATGAGTGCAAACATGGCATGCCAGTTGGCTGAACGTACAGGCATTAAGGTAAAGACTATCCTGACACACGATGATATCAGTGCCGGATTGGATGCACCGGATGAAGATCGCCGTGGTCTGGCAGGTTGTGTTCCTTTGATTAAAATCGTTGGAGCTGCCGCTGAAGAAGGTAAGTCGTTGGACGAGATTATTGAAATAGGTGAACGTTTCAATGCACGTTTGGCTACGTTGGCAGTGGCTATGAAATCCTGTACCCATCCGCAAAACGGCATGACCATCTCCGACCTTCCGGACGGTGAAATTGAAATCGGTATGGGGCAGCATGGAGAAGGTGGCGGCGGTTGCAAGCAATTGGTTTCTGCCGATGAAACAGCCGAAAAAATGATCGGTTTGCTGATGAAGAAGTTACAGCCGAAAGCCGGTAACAAGGTTTTATTAATCATTAACGGTGTGGGGGCAACTACGCACATGGAGATGAATATCGTTTATCGCAAAGCGCATCAGGTGTTGGAAAATGCCGGAATCGAAGTGGCTGCTGCCCGTATCGGTGAGTTGCTGACCGTTCAGGAACAGGCAGGTTTCCAGATGATTCTTGGTTTGCTGGATGACGATCACATCGATTATCTGAACAATAAAATGTCTAATGCTCCTTATTGGACGACTATCGGTAAATAAAAGATGGATAAACTGACTATAGATGATTTCAAGAAGATGCTTCGTAATGCGCTGGTGTGCATTACGGAGCGCTCCGACGAATTCTCAAAACTGGATGCGGTATTGGGAGATGGCGACCATGGAACAGCTATCGTTCAATCCATGTCCGCCCTTGTTGCTACGGCTGATAAGAGCACTGAGTTTAAGGCGATGCTGAATGACATGAGTTTTAACCTGATGCTTGAGATCAGCGGTTCGACCAGCACATTACTGGGGGGATTCTTCCTGGGAATGAGCGACCATGCGGAAGGTATCGAACTGGATGTGGCAGGCGTAAAAGCTATGTTTGCAGGTGGACTTGAAGGTGTGAGAAAACAAACAAAAGCAAAACAGGGAGATAAAACAATGATGGATGCCCTGATACCGGCGGTGGAAGCCATTCAGGCTTGTGATTCTGCTGATGTGAAGGCTATCCTGGCAGCGGGTGCCGAAGCAGCTGTGAAAGGTGCTGAAGCTACTAAAGATATGAAAGCAAACTTCGGACGTGCCCGTAATTACGGCGAACGTTCTATCGGGTACGCGGATTCCGGGGCTTCATCCTGGTCGTGTATGTTTGATGCGTTCGCAAAAGCTTTATAATAAATAACTAATGAAAAGATAAGAAATGGCTGATTTAGATGATTTAAGAGAAGGCTGCAATTTCGGTTTGGGGGTAGCTTCTACTAATAATAGTTTTCATGTAAAAGGAGCGGAACATCTTCCGTGGGGTATGAAGGATCGTTTATCGCGTATCTTCAATCCGAAGACAGGCAGAACCGTGATGCTGGCGTTTGACCATGGTTTTATTATGGGACCGACATCCGGTTTGGAGCGTATCGATTTGAACATCGTTCCGTTGATAGAATATGCAGATTGCCTGATGTGTACACGCGGTATTCTTCGTACGGTAATACCGCCCAGTACCAATAAACCTGTTTGTCTTCGTTCGGATGCCGGCACTTCTATTCTTACAGAACTGAATGACAATGTCTTGATTGACGTTGAAGATGCGATACGTATGAATGTATCGGCCATGGCAATCATGCTGTCTATCGGAGATGCAGCCCACGAAGCAAAAACGGTTGCCAACCTGTACAAGGCAGTGGATAAAGGTACCCGTTACGGAATACCGGTGATGGGAGTGACGGCTGTTGGTAAAGATATGGCACGTGATGCCCGTTATTTCGGTTTAGCTTCCCGTATCGCTGCCGAGAATGGGGCGAATATCGTGAAGACCTATTATTGTGATGGTTTTGAAAAGGTGGTGGCAGCATGTCCTGTTCCTGTAGTGATTGCAGGCGGAAAGAAACTTCCTGAACTGGAGGCGTTGGAACTGTGCTATAAGGCAATCAGTGAGGGTGCTTCCGGTGTGGATATGGGACGTAATGTGTTCCAGTCGGAAGCACCTGCCGCTATGATACAGGCCGTTCATGCAGTGGTACACGAAAACCTGAAACCGGAACAGGCATTCGAACTGTTCAATGAACTGAAGAATAAGTAACACTGATTACAAAAAGAATGATGAGGGTTTATATAATTATTTGGATCATTCTTTCCATGGGATTTCGGGCGGCAGCACAAGATAAACTCTTGGTTGCCGGTTCCGGAAATCCGAATATTCTGCTGCTGGATAAACAGACGGGGAAAGTGGAATGGCAGCATGCTTTGGAGAAAGGGGAAGAATGTAATGCGGTTGCTTTGACTCAAAAGGGAGAAATCTTGTATTCGTATAAGCGGGGAGCAAAACTCGTGACATGGGACCATCAGGTGGTCTGGGATTATAAAACACCGGACAAGACAGAATTACAATCAGCTACCTTGTTGCAGAACGGTGGCGTGTTATTGGGAATATGTGGTGTTCCTGCCCAATTCATAGAATTGGATAAGAAAGGTAAAGAAGTAAACAAAGTAACATTGAATCTGGAGGTGGAAAGACCCCACAGCCAGTTCAGACAAGTATTCCAACTCCGGAACAGCAATTATCTGATACCGGTAATGGCAAAACAGAAAGTGCTGGAAGTAAACCGTAAAGGGAAGATCATCGCTGAGCATCAGATTGAGGGCAAGGCATTCTCGTCTCTTGAACTTCCTGATGGAAATCTGCTGTTGCCTTGTGGCGACAATCATTGTTACATCGTGATCGACCGCAAGACAGGCGAAGAGTTGAAACGGGTAAATGCACTGGATATTGAAGGAGTTGCTTTATTGTTTGTAGGGCAAATCCTGCAATTGAAGAATGGGAATCTATTGATTTGTAACTGGTACGGACATACAAAAGATACCACGGTGGATGAACCGCAATTGATAGAGATAGATAAAAACGGTAAAGTGGTGTGGAACTTGCATGATAAGAAGAATGTCGGTAAGATATCCGCTGCCTGCTATATAGACAATTTTCGCTTACCGAACTTAAAATAGGAGATTAACTTTAGAACAAAGTATTATGAATAAGAAATTATTAGTAATGTCTGTATGCATTGCCCTGTCGCTTCCCACTATGGCACAGCGAAGGGCGAGTGCGAAGGTGAAAGCGCCTGCTACGTGGGCGGAAAGCATTGCTGCGGCTAAGAATCAGGCCCATGCGGAAATGCAAAAGACCTGTTTGCCGGTTGCATCGAAGGTAATTAAGGCAAAAGAGGCGGCAGTGCCTTTCTCGGCGGATATAACCGGACTGGATGAAATGGTGCTTTATACCTGGGGTACTGTAGATGGTACAGGAGATGACCAGGCTGTATGGGCAAATGCTAAATTAGTGGCGGCAGACGGCTCTTCGGTTTGGCTGAACGACCTGAGAAGTACTTTCAAGAAAACAGGTAGCGGTGGTCTGCGCTTTAATGAGAATGCCAAGGGACAGGATGTGGTTATGAAAGGTAAAACCTACAAACGCACGATCATGGCAAATGCCAATGCGCAAATCGTGGTTCCTCTGGATAAGAAATATACCCGCTTTGAGGCGGAGATCGGATTGGAAAACCGCTCTTCTGCGGGTACGGTGATTTTCCGTCTCCAAGGGATTACCGGTGCCGGAGCTGCTTCGGATCTTGTTGCTAAATATCCGACAGAGGCTACTTTGTTCCTGCCATTCGGCGGAAGCGATATGAAAGCGTTGGTTACGACCTATGATGCCGGTATCGAAAAGCATATAGTAACGGAAGTCATTAATTTGCTGAATGATAAATCCTATTTCACTGCCCAGATTGCCCAGATTGCTTCTAAACCGACCTTGGACGATCAGGTTATCGGCTATTTGAATCTGGCACAGGAGGCTATGAAAGTATATCAGTTGCAGGAGTCTCTGAGTTGGCTGAATATGCGTGCCATTGAAGAGGCTTATAATGATATGGCAAAAGATGCCGGTTATGATAAGAATGCGAACCAGGCCAGACTTGCCGAACTGAAGCTGTTGACCGGAAAAGGTTTCTCCGGTATTTATAAGAATGAAGCTTCTGCACTGGAAGCTGCCAGCAAAGCTTTGCAACTGAAGCGTGATATCCTGCTGGCAAATACAGCGTTGGATATGGATAAGATCATTGTCGGCCGTTACAAGATAGGTACTTCCGCCCGTCAGGTGAATCCGCGTGCTCTGGGTACTCAGAATAACAATTGGTCCAACCAGACTTCCGCTTCACGCGGTGGTTTTAATGCTGAGATTGCAGAGTTATCCAACTTGCGTGGAGATGTTAAGACCCGTACTATCTTTAAACCTACCAACGGTTCCTCTGTTCCTGATTTGAAATTACATTGGGATGCTGACCGTTTGATGTTCTCTATGGTAGATACCGACCGCCGCTGGCAAGTATTTGAGGTGAAGCTGGATGGTACCGGTTTGAAGAAACTCATAGAGACTCCGGAAAAGGATTTGGAATTCTTTGATGCTACTTATTTGCCTTCCGGCAAGCTTATCGCTGTATCCAATATCGGTTATAACGGTGTACCTTGCGTGAATGGTAATGATGAGGTAGGTAATATGTGCTTGTATGATCCGAAAGATGGCTCTTTGCGTCGTCTGACTTTTGACCAGGATGCCAACTGGGCGCCAACGGTTATGAATAATGGCCGTATCATGTACACACGTTGGGAATATACGGATTTGACTCACTATTTCTCACGCTTCGTAATGCACATGAATCCGGACGGAACGGAACAGAAGTCTTTGTATGGTAGTGGTTCTTACTTCCCGAATAGTACGTTCGATGCCAAACCTCTGCCCGGTGGTTCATCACAGTTTATCGGTGTGATTTCCGGTCATCATGGTGTGACACGTTCCGGCCGTTTGATGTTGTTTGATCCTTCAAAGAGTCGTAAGTCGGAGAAAGGTATGTTACAGGAATTGCCTTTCCGCGACCGTAAGATAGAACCGATTGTGAAAGACCGCTTGGTAGATGGCGTATGGCCTCAGTTTATCAAGCCTTATCCGTTGACCGATAAATATTTCCTGGTTACTGCTAAGCTGAATGAAAGTGCCCTGTGGGGAGTCTATCTGATTGATATATACGATAACCTCACGTTGATTGCCGAATTTGAAGGTGAAGGTCTTATTTGCCCGACTCCGGTTGTGCAGCGTCCGGTACCTCCGGTGATTCCTGAAAAGATTAATCCGGCCAGTAAAGAGGCTACCGTATTCATTCAGGATATATACGAGGGTGAAGGTCTGGAAGGTGTGCCCCGTGGTACAGTAAAAGCATTCCGTGTGCTTGCTTATGAATATGCTTATAACAGAACTCCGTCCGACCATTGGGCGCAAGGTGTTCAGAGCGGCTGGGATATCAAGCGCTTGTTGGGGACCGTTCCTGTAGAAGAAGACGGTTCCGCGATATTTAAGATTCCTGCCAATACACCAATTTCATTGCAGCCGTTGGATTCGGAAGGACGTGCCATTCAGTGGATGCGTAGCTGGCTGACCGGTATGCCGGGAGAAACTGTTTCTTGTGTAGGTTGCCACGAAGACCAGAACCAATTGCCTATACCGAAACGTGTGAAAGCTTCGGCAATGGCGCCCCATGAGATTACGAAGCCGGAAGGTGGAGTACGTTCTTTCACTTTTGATCTGGAAGTACAGCCTGTACTGGATCGTGCTTGTATTGCCTGCCACGATGGTTCCAATAAACTGGCTGACTTTACAGGTGGAAAGATAGATAAGTTCTCCGGTTTTGGAGTCAGTTACCTGAATCTGCATCCTTATGTGTACCGTCAAGGTCCGGAAGCGGAGATTGAAGTGCTCGATCCGTATGAATATCATGCTTCCGTGAGTCCGTTGATCAAGATATTGAAGACGGGGCATCATGGAGTGGAACTGACTGACAAAGAATGGCAAGCTCTGTACAACTGGATTGACTTCAATGCTCCTTATCATGGCAAGTTCAAAGCCAATGAATTTAAGGGAGTGGAACAAATCAGCCGCCGTACGGAATTGACGGAGAAATATGCCCGCTCCGGTGTAGACTGGCAGGCTGAGATCCGTTCGTATGCCAAATACCTGGAAGGACAAGAGAAACCGGCCCCAGTGAAACCGGAAAGGAAGGAGTATAAAGACAAGGATGTAAAAGTCAAAGGCTGGCCGTTTGATAAAGCCGCTGCCCAGACTATGCTTGCCAAAGAAGGAGAAACGAAAATGAGCATTGAATTGGCTCCGGGCGTAAAGATGAATTTTGTCCGTGTTCCTGCCGGTTCATTTGTGATGGGTAGTAACAGAGGGCATTCCGATTACTCTCCTGCTCATAAGCAAGTTGTGAAGAAAGGATTCTGGATGGGTGAGATAGAAGTCAGCAATGAACAGTTCCGCACAATCTTCCCGGAACATGACAGCCGCTTCATCCGCCAATTGTGGAAAGACCATGTACACCAGGGCTATCCTGCCAACAACCCTGAACAGCCTGCCATCCGTGTGAGCTGGGAAGAGGCAATGGCATTCTGCAAGAAACTGAGTGAAAAGACCGGTAAGACCGTTACTCTTCCTACCGAGGTTCAGTGGGAGTGGGCCTGCCGTGCAGGTAGCGACGGTGAGTTCTGGTATGGTTCCTTGAACACAGACTTTGGTAAGTTTGAGAATCTGGCTGACAAGCACCTGAATCAGATGGCAGTGAAGGGAGTGAATCCGATGCCGATGCGGGAGAATGATCCGTGGTATAAGTACTACACGTATCAACCCAAGGAGAATGGTGTGGATGACGGCAATATGCTGATGGTGAAAGGCGGTGAGTACCAGGCTAATGCGTGGGGGCTCTATGATATGCAGGGTAATGTTGCCGAATGGACATCCTCTGATTATCTGCCTTATCCTTACAATGAAAAGGCGCAAGGTACGGGTGCGGAAAAAGTGGTTAGAGGCGGATCATGGAATGATCATCCGAAAGCGTCCACCACATACTACCGCAGATCGTATTTGCCTTGGCAGAAAGTATACAATGTGGGTTTCCGTGTGATTATCGAAGAGTGAGAAAGCTACGAGCTACATGAGCTACGAGCTACAAGTACCTTTCGGCGTGTTATTTACAGACTATCTAAATTCCCAAGAGGAGGAGAATTGAGATACTTCGGTTATTATGCCGAAAGGTACTTGTAGCTTGTAGCCTGTAACTGTCTTAGCTCGTTACTCGTAACTATTATAATATGAAAACTATAGGTTTAGTGGCCGGTCCGTGTAGTGCGGAAAGTCGTACGCAGATGTTGGAAACAGCAAGAGGATTGAAAGAGATGGGCGTTGGCATTCTGCGTGCCGGCTTGTGGAAGCCCCGTTCGCGTTGTGGAACATTTGAGGGAGTTGGCGAAGAAGGACTGGACTGGATGCGAGAGATACAACAGGAACTGGGACTTCGGGTTATGACTGAGGTGGCACTTCCCTGCCACGTGGAAGCTGTACGGAAAGCCGGTCTGGATATGATCTGGATTGGTGCGCGTACTACGGTCAACCCTTTTATGATGCACGAACTGGCAGAAGCCCTGCGCGGGTGCGATATGCCGGTATGGGTGAAGAATCCTGTATGTCCCGACGTAGACTTATGGATTGGTGCGGTAGAACGCCTTCAACAGGCCGGACTGAAAGACATCCGCATCATTCATCGTGGCTTCTGCACGGTAGATAGTTCTCCTTACCGCAATGCCCCCCTTTGGGAGTTGGCGGAACGTTTTCATACTCATTTTCCTGAATTGCCTTTCTACTGTGATCCGAGCCATATCGGAGGAAAACGTGAATTATTGGCGGCTATTTGCGAGAAAGCCATATCTTTGCACGCCGACGGTCTGTTTATCGAGTCGCATTGCTGTCCGCAGAAAGCTCTTTCTGATGCTGCCCAGCAACTGACACCACCGGCACTGGCAGAATTGTTGGCTACGTTGAATGTTTCAATAGAATAACAATGTTTCAATAGAATGACAGATCAATCATAAAACAATTGAAAGGATATATCCGCGCATGAAAAAAGTAAGCTCCTCCCTGAAAGCGATGTTCACCTCGTGGAAGATAACATTGATATTGCTGGTGCATTATGTGATCTTGCTGGCTGCCGCAACTTTTGTCGAGAAGGCGCAAGGGACGGCAATGGCAAGGGAAATAATCTATAACAATCCGCTTTTCTATCTTCTGCAATTTCTCTTGGTACTCAATTTCTGTGCTACTGCCTGGCAAGCACGTCTGTGGAGCCGGCGCAAATACGGAGTCTTACTATTGCATATTTCCTTCATTGTAATTCTGCTGGGAGCATTGGTGACCAATATGTTCGGTTTTGAGGGCATTGTGCATATCAGGGAAGGAGAAACCGTGTCCCATATGCGTACAACGGAAGACCAACGCCCGTTACCTTTTTCCATCCGCCTGGATGACTTTAAGTTAGTTCGTTATCCCGGTTCTCATAGCCCTTCTTCTTTTGAGAGTTTCCTTACCATTCATACGGAAGAGGGAGAACGGAGCGAACACATCTACATGAATAAGGTGATTTACGAACAGGGATACCGGCTCTACCAGTCCTCCTATGATGCCGATGAACAGGGCACCGTCTTGACCGTCAACAATGATACGGCAGGAACAGGTATTACGTATGCCGGATATCTGCTGCTGCTTGCCGGTATGTTGCTGACTCTGGCAGATAAAAAATCCCGTTTCCGCCAACTGGCAAAACAATTGAAACAGGTGACTCCTCTTTTGCTACTGGCTTTTCTTCCCACCCTTTCCTTTGCGCAAAAGGCAGAAACGGAACATCTGCTGAAGAACACCATCCCTGCGGAACAGGCTGAACAATGGGGGAGAATGCAGATACAATGTCCTACAGGCCGTATTGAACCAGTAGATACTTATACGGACAAACTCTTGCGCAAGATCTACCGTAGCGATACTTTCGAAGGACTTAGTTCCGAACAGGTCATTATCGGTTTTCTTATGAATCCGTCTTACTGGGGAAATATTCCCTTTATCCGCCAGACTAATAAAGAATTGCCGCAAGCCTACGCTCTGCCCGAAGGCAAATATATCCGTTTCTTTGATGTATTCAGTGAAGATGGCAGCTATCTGATTTCCGATGCCGTAGACAAGGCATATTCCCGTCCGGCAGCCGAACGTTCGCGGCTTGAAAAAGACCTGTTGAAGCTGGACGAAAAGATTAATATCCTGTATTCCCTGCAACAAGGAAAGATGTTTGCACTGTTCCCGTTGCCGGGAGATACGAGTGGCAAATGGTATTCTCCGGGAGATGATCTGAGTGTGTATTCCGGGAAAGACTCTCTGTTCGTATCGAAAATCATGCCGTGGTATCTGGGAGAAGCTTTTGATGCCTTGCGTACCGGTACATGGGAGAGCGCGGGAGAGGTGCTTTCCATGATGAACGTGTATCAACAGAAGCAGAGCGCCACACCTTTGCTGACGGAGAAGCAAGTGTCGTGGGAATTGTTTTATAATAAAGCACGTTTGTTCTTCTGGTCGGCTATGGGGTATATGGCGGTCGGACTGTTATTGTTGATATTCGTGGTAGGGCGGTTGCTGAAGCCCGGACGCCGTCTGCTGAAAACCGTTATCATTCCCTTGGTGGCGTTGGTCGTACTGATCTTCTTGTTGCATACTTCCGGAATCGGTATCCGTTGGTACATATCCGGGCGTGCCCCCTGGGCCAATGCTTATGAGTCCATGATATATGTGGCCTGGGCTACAGCGTTGGCGGGACTTTTGTTTATCAAGCGTTCCTCCATGACGTTGGCTTTGGCGGCTTTCTTCGCAGGTATCATCCTGTTTGTTGCCAACCTGAACTTCATGGACCCCGAAATCACTCCCCTGGTTCCGGTGTTGAAGTCGTATTGGCTGATGATACATGTGGCTGTAATTACGGCAAGTTATGGCTTCTTCGGTATCAGTTTCCTGCTCGGTCTGCTTACCCTTGCATTCATGAGTGCCGGCAATCCGTCGAAAGTAGCCTTGTTGCAGCCCCATATCCGTGAACTCCGCATCATCAATGAAATGTCCCTGCATATAGGGCTTTATCTGCTGACGGCGGGCATCTTCCTTGGTGCTGTTTGGGCAAATGAGTCGTGGGGACGTTATTGGGGCTGGGATCCTAAAGAGACTTGGGCATTGATTACGATGGTAGTTTATGCTTTTATCCTGCATGCACGCTTTCTTCCCGTTCTCCGTTCGGATTATGCATTCAGCGTCATGTCCGTACTGGGACTTGCTTCGGTACTGATGACTTACTTCGGTGTGAACTACTATCTGTCCGGTCTTCATTCGTATGGCGGAGGTGATACACCGCCGGGACTGACTGCCGTCTTCATTACGTATGCCTGCGCTTTTGCGCTGATGATTTATGCTGGGTATAGGCGGGCGCGTTTTGGGAAATGATAATTTAATGAAGAACTAAGAATGAAGAATGAAGAATTTGGCTGCGCTATGCAAGCATGCCGCAAGGTAATTCTTCGTTCCTCATTCTTCATTCCTCCCTTCCTCCTGTTGTTATACCTTCCTACAGCCTAAGGATGAAGTATACATATCATCCGATATATTGAATTATATCATTCGGTATATCTAATTATACCGTGCGGTATATCTGTTTATACCGAGTGATATAAATAAATATACCGTGCGGTATAATTTAATATACGCTTCGGTATAAAACACTATATCGGAGCGTATATGAACTTCATCCTTACCCTTTCACACACTTTAACCGCCACTACCATCATACTCTCACACGCATTGCCTACCTTTACCTCTCTGAATAAAACTTTTCCATCATTATGGCTAAATACAAGAAACGTGTAGAATGGGGCGTCCGCCTCCAGCACTACAACCTGAAAGAAAGTGACGACCTCCATCCCCGCGTCGTGCTGCGGGGCACACTCGATGTGCACGACCTGGCACTTATCCTCGAAGAGCGCAGCCGGGGCATCTACCGTGCCGCCGACACCGAACTGATTGTAAACCAACTCATGTCCGTTGCCCGCGACGCGCTTGTAGACGGCTATGCCTTGAACACGCCTATGGGACGGCTCACCCCCGTCGTGCGTGGTATGTGGAATTTCAACCGTATCAACCCTGCCGCCCGCGCACAGAACCAGGCATCGCTCTCTTACGCCTTGAGCACCGAACTGAAAAAAGTATTCGAAGACCCTCTCTTCCACGTAGAAAACTCCCTTCAACAAGGCCCCTTCATCTTCGATATACGCGATATGGAGAGCGGCACGCACAATGAACGCCTCACTCCCGGAGGTTACGTCTTTCTCAAAGGACGCCTGCTGCTGATGAACGGTGATTCGCCCCTGCGCGGAGTGGAACTGCTGGATGCGGAAACTGAAGAAGTGATACACCATTTCCCTGCCGCAGAGCTGGGGAGTATGAACACCCGTTCGCGCCTTTTCTTCCGTCTGCCCAAAGATTTGCCCGATGGAACCTATCGCCTGGCCGTCAGTTCGCAGTGCTGCACCAAACCTACACCGCTGAAAGAACCGGTGCGGTGGGTGGACCATAAAGTGCTTAGGGTGGGCGAGGAGCCGGCAGAAGAGGAAGATGCTGTAAGATAGGCCTATATACGCTATTTTGAGCGAATAGTTCAAGCTTTTGGAACGATCCTTCAAACCCCTCAGCCCCAAATTCCCTAATTTTGCCATAGTTATTAATCTGCTAACAATGCTATGGAATGAAGACGCACAAGATCTTACTTATCCTATTTGCCGCCTTTTCAGGCTGGTGTGGAACAATGAACGCCCAGGATGCCGATTTGAAGAAACGTATGAAAGATGCCGATCCGAAAGTGATAGGTACGCGTATAGTCAATAAGTTCCTGGTCACCCCTCATACCCGCTTTGGAAATCCGCGGGCGGAAAAAGCTCCCAATTATGTGACTTATCCTGATGCCTGTACCTGGTTGGGCGCCTTATGGTTCAGCAAAGCCGTGAAGAATAAAGATATGCAACTGCGGCTGAAGGAACGCTTTGAACCCTTGTTTACTACAGAAAAGAAGATGCTCCCCCGCATGGTGCACGTAGACTATAACGTGGTGGGGGCTGTTCCCCTCGAAATCCATATGCAGAAGTTGGGCGACCGGAAATACTTCGATCTCGGAATGAAGTATGCCGATACCCAATGGGAAGTTCCTGCCGATGCCAAGCCGGAGGAGAAAGCGTATGCCGAACAGGGCTATTCCTGGCAAACGCGTGTATGGATTGACGACATGTTTATGATAACCACCATACAGTCGCAAGCCTACCTGGCTACGGGTGACCGGAAGTATATAGACCGCGCCGCTGCTGAAATGGCGATGTATCTGGAGAAGATACAACGACCGAACGGTCTTTTCTATCACGCCCCCACAGCCCCTTTCTTCTGGGCACGTGGCAATGGTTGGATGGCTGCCGGAATGTCCCGTCTGCTTTCCGTACTTCCGAAGGATAATCCGAACCGCCCGGTTATTATGGAAGCCTATAAAAAGATGATGGCTACCTTACTCGAAAATCAGGACCCCGATGGCATGTGGCACCAGTTGATCGATGAACCCGCTTCGTACAAAGAGACTTCCGGCACGGCAATGTTCACCTATGCCATGCTGGTGGGTGTAAAACACGGTTGGCTCGATAAGAAAACCTATGCTCCTGCCGCTACAAAAGGATGGCTGGCATTGGTTTCTTATATCAATGATGAAGACGAGGTAACAAACGTATGCGAGGGAACCAATATCAAGAATGACAAGAACCATTACATGAACCGCAAGCAAATCACCGGTGACCTGCACGCTCACGCTCCATTGTTATGGTGCGCTACGGAGTTGTTGACGAAATAAAGCCTATCACATTTCTTTTTGACCTATGAGAAAACATATTCTTTTGCTGATAACCTTGTTGGCGACCCTGGAAGTAACCGCGCAGAATAATGAGAACTTCTATTTCTCGAACCTGAATCTGAAAGATGGTTTGTCTCAGATATCTGTGCTTAAAATATTCCAGGATACCAAAGGTTTCATCTGGTTTGGTACGCGCAACGGATTGAATCGTTATGATGGCAGTGAGTTCGTGATCTATAAACATGATCCGAAAGACTCTCTGACCCTGAGTGATAATCATATCTGGAGTTTAGCCGAAGATAACGACCGCAATTTGTGGATTGGTACGGCACGCGGATTGAATAAACTCGACCTGAAAACCAACCGTATCAAGCCGTTTGTTGACGAACGATACGGCGCTTTTGCCAAAAGTGAAGTACGCTGCCTGACGGTAGACTCTCGTAATCGCCTTTGGATAGGAACTACCAAGGGGCTGTACCTGTATGTGCCTGCAATGGATGTATTTCAGCGTATAGACCTGAACGGGAAGATCAAAGATGAATTTATCTCTGTAGTCTACGAAACGAAGCAGCATCAGATTCTGATAGGCACTTCTACGAAAGGCCTGTTTGTCTGCGATATGAACATGAAAGTGCAACGGCAACTGACCACCCGGACGCCGGGGCTTCATCTGCTTGGCAATAGCATCTCTACTATCTATGAAGATTCAAACGGAACGTTATGGGTGGGAAGCGGACTGAGCGGATTGTATCGCATAAACTTTGAGAAGGAGGAAATGGTGACCTACCATAAGGGTAACAGTGTCCTGACGAGCAATAGCGTCAGAGCCATATCGGAGTTGCGCGGAATGTTGCTTGTCGGTACGTTCGACGGGCTGTATACCATCGATCTTTCCACTAATTCTTTCTGGAAACATACGGATGCTTCCCTTGAAAAGGGGAATCTGAGTCACTTTTCCATTTATTCGTTGTTTGTAGACAGGAGTCAGACGGTATGGGTGGGGACGTATGCCGGTGGAGTGAGTTTCTCCAGCCGTTTTAACAACCGCTTTGATTTCCATGATCCTGCTACGGTGTTTGATGCATTGTTTGGGATATACGGTTGTATGGTTTCCACTCCCGGCGGTTCTTTATATATGGCAACGGAGGGCAGAGGGCTGCTCGATTATAATCTGGAAAACAGGCAGTATGCGTATTACCCGATAGATAAGGCTTCACGGTTGCAGTACAGCCAGAATATTATAAAAGGGCTTCTGTTGGAAGATGATATACTTTGGTGCGGAACGAATAAGGGATCTATCTATCAATTCAATACCCGTACTAAGAAATATACGTTCTATTATCAGCTGCCGGGGGAAATGTCCATTTACTCCATGCTTCGTGATAAGGATAATAGTCTGTGGGTTATAACTTCCGATTCGCGTATGGGAGTGATGCGCTTGTCGGATAAAAAGGAACTTCAGAAACACTTTCCTATTAATGGCGGAAAGGACAGTTGCCTGTTTGCCAGTTCGCGCTGCATACTGAAGTTGCGTGATGGGGTAATGCTGATTGGCAGCCGTAATGATGGTCTGATAAAGTACGATGTAAATAGGGAAGAGGTGGTTTACTATGATACGGATGAGAAAGAGCCTCATCGGTTGCTTAGTAATTATGTGACGGGTATTGTGCGTGATAGTTCCGGTCGTATCTGGATTGGTACGTTTGGTGGCGGTATCGCTTTGTACGATGAAGAGAAAGGAATTGTAAAGACCGTAACGAAGGAACAGGGATTGATAGAGAATGATATTTGCTCCATTGTGGAAGATAGCGACAATAACCTATGGATCAGTGCGAGCAATGGTATTTCGAAATACAATCTGAAGACAGAGGAGTTTACCAATTACAATTCTCTGAATGGAATCGGAGTCTATGAGTTTACTCCCCATAGTGGTTTATTACTGCCCAATGGAGAAATCTGCTTTAGTGGTAACAACGGCTTTGTGACCTTTAGCCCGCAGGAGTTGCAATTAAACTCTTTTGTACCGCCATTGGTGTTCACGAAATTGGTAGTGAATAACCAGGTGATTGAACCGGAAGACGAAACCGGAATATTGGACACCGTGCTGGACGGTATGGAAGAAATAGAACTGAGTTATAATCAGAATAATATCTCTATCGGTTACTGCGCACTGAACTTTGTTTTTGCCCGGCAGAATCAGTATGCCACTTTCCTGAAAGGCTACGATAAAGACTGGAATTATATTGGCAATCGTCGGGAAGCCTACTATACGAACTTAAGTCCGGGAACCTATGTATTTGAAGTGAAGGCTTCTAATAATGATGGAGTCTGGAGCCAACAGACACGTAAGATACGCATCATTGTGCATCCACCCTTGTGGAAAACCTGGTATGCTTACCTGTTTTATGCCATTGCTTTTGTCTTTATAATGACACTCATCATGTATTATATATCGAAAAAGCAAAAGCTGGAGCGTGAATTGCAATTCAAACAGAAGGAGAAACTACAACTGGAAGAGTTCCATCAGGCGAAGATACGTATGTTTACCAATTTCTCCCATGAACTCCGCACTCCGCTTACACTGATTATTGCACCTTTACAGGATCTGGTGTCTATGCCGGAATTCTCTTCCAGCGTGAAGAATAAGCTGAGCCTGATATTCAGTAATGCCCAACGCCTGTTGCTGCTCGTGAATCAGTTGATGGATCTGCGCAAGAACCAGGAGGGTAAATTGAAGTTGCATATTGCCAAAACGGATATGAATCTGTTCCTGCAAGAGATTTACTATGCCTTCAACCATCTTGCAGCAAAGAAATCCATAGAATTTACTTTTGAGAAGAATGAGGAGAGAATGTCAGCATGGTTTGACAAGTCTATCGTAGAAAAGGTGGTCTTCAATCTCTTGTCCAATGCGATGAAGTTTACTCCGAATAATGGTAAAGTTGTGTTTTCACTGTCCCGGTGTACCTTTGCCGAACTTCCGTCGGAACAGCAGGCGGAGTTGAATAAGATGCCTGCCGATACCAGGTTTGCCTGTCTCTCGGTTACCGATTCCGGGAAGGGTATTACGGAGGAAGATATGAAGAATATATTTGCACCTTTTTATCAGGGTGAAGATGACAATAAAGAGAATGTGGGTACGGGTATAGGTCTGAGTCTGACACGCTCAATCGTGCTTCTGCATAAAGGCACTATTTCCGTATCCCATAATCAGCCTACGGGTACGATCTTCAAAGTTTATATTCCGATCAGCAATTCTGTCTACGGCAAGGAGCAGTTAGTGGAGGATGATGAAGAGCAGGTAGTGGAGGACGTTATCCCGTCAGCCAAGGAAATGCACTTTGAGATAGAGAAGAAGTGGACTGTACTTCTGGCGGAAGATAATGATGAAGTAAGAGCTTACGTCAAAGAATGTCTGGATCCTTATTTCTATGTGCTGGATGTAAACAATGGTAAGGATGCACTGGAACTGAGTCTGGAGAAATATCCGGATTTGATACTGAGTGATATCATGATGCCGCAGATGGACGGATTGGAACTGTGCTCACGTGTGAAGCAGGATTTACAGCTTGGGCATATTCCGGTAGTACTGATGACGGCCAAGTCCATGGTGGTTCATATCAAGGAAGGTTTTTCGGTTGGTGCCGATGACTATATCGTGAAACCTTTCAGTATGGATGTGTTGATTTGCCGTATCAACAGTTTGCTGGAATCCCGTGAGAAACTGAAGAAACTATATGGAAAGAAGTTCTCTCCGGAAGCGATGGGTATCGAGATTGTTTCGGGGGATGATCGGTTTACGCAGAGTTTCTTTGAGATCATTGAGAAGAATATCTCTAATCCGGAGCTTGGAGTGGACTTGTTGAGCCAGGAGTTAGGTTTGAGCCGTGCCAACCTGTACCGGAAACTGAAAGCGGTAACGGAGCTTTCTCCAACAGAGTTGATACGTAATAAACGTTTGGAGATAGCTGCCAAACTCTTGTTGGAATCCAGTTATACGGTTTCTGAAATATCGGTCTACACAGGCTTCAATAGTCATGCTTATTTCACCAACTGCTTCAAGTCATTTTATGGCTATTCACCTTCAGAGTGGGTACAAAGGCATAATGATAAGGGAGAAACTCCCAAATAGCTTATGTTTTACATATCGTTTGGAATAGAATCTCAAATGAATAAGACAATATTGAAAGTTGCGCTAAGATAAATCGCCTATCTTAGCGCAATCTTTTTATGGAGAATTTAATCTTTAAATCAATATCAACATTAGTAAGAATAACTATTATGAAATTTAAAACAGGATTAGTATCGTTATTGGTCGTATGTGGAGCATGCAGCCAAGCGACAAAAGAAACGGATGTCGTAAAAGACAGTTTTGATTTTGCCGGACAGCAGTTGAAGTATGCATTTACGCAAATAGATTCTGCTAAAGCAAGCATGCCGGAGGAACAACTGAAAAGGAAGCCGGTCTCTCCCCGCACGATAGAAGATAACGGTGCCTTGCGCCTGGTAGCATCAAGAGACTGGACCAGTGGTTTCTTTCCCGGTGAATTGTGGTATATGTATGAGTATACACAAGATGATTTCTGGAAGAAGCAGGCACAGGCGTTTACTGCTAATATAGAAGACCAGAAAACGAATGGTGGAACGCATGACATGGGATTCAAAATGTACTGTAGCTTTGGTAATGGTTATCGCCTGACCAATGATGCGAACTACAAAGATATTCTGCTGGAATCTGCAGCCACATTGATTACCCGCTATAAGCCTACAATTGATTGTATCCGTTCTTGGGATCACAGTCGGGACAAGTGGCAATGTCCGGTTATCATTGATAATATGATGAACCTTGAATTGCTGTATTGGGCATTTAAGGAAACCGGTGACTCCGTGTATTATAACATTGCGAATACACATGCCCGCACTACAATGAAAAATCATTTCCGCGATAATTATAGCTCTTATCATGTAATCGATTATGATACAATCACCGGCGACGTACTTCATAAGCATACGCACCAGGGATACAATCACGAATCTGCCTGGTCAAGAGGTCAGGCATGGGGTTTGTATGGCTATACCATGTGTTATCGTGAAACGAAACTTCCGGAATTCTTGTCGCAGGCTGAGAATATAGCCAATTACATCTTTACCAATCCTACCATGCCGGAAGATATGGTTGCATATTGGGACTTTGATGCTCCGGGTATTCCGAACGAACCGAGAGATGCTTCTGCTGCCGCAGTGATGGCTTGTGCCATGTACGAATTATCTATGTACAATCCGGAGAAAGCTGCATTATACAAGAAATGGGCGGATACGATTGTTGAGAGCTTAAGCAAGAACTATCGTGCGCAATTGGAGGGTGACCGTGGATTCTTGCTTCTGCACAGCACAGGTGCCCGTAACTTTGAAAGAGACGTGCCTTTGGTTTATGCAGACTATTACTTCCTGGAAGCTTTGCTTAAGAAAGCTAAATTAGAGAAAGAAGGTACGGCTATTCTGTAAATGTGGAGAATCAATAGGTATGAGACGTATAATTGCATTGTTAGTGATGAGTTGCTTTGTTGCAGGTACCTTTGCGAAGGTACCTGTGATGGGCAATAAGATCCGGTTAACGGATAACTGGGAGTTTCTCCGTCAGGATGTGGGCAATATTTGGGAACTGGTACGCCCTGTAAAGAAAGGCCAGCCGGAAGAACAACCTATATGGACAAAAGTTACGTTGCCCCACTGCTTTAATGCGGAGGATGCTGTCGATCCGGATTTGAATTACTATCAGGGACCGGGGTGGTATAAAACACGCCTGAAACTGGATAATCCATATCCTGACGGACGGGTGGTATTGGAATTCGAAGGAGCGGGACAGAAGACGGATGTATATGTTTATATGACCAAAGTGGGTAGTCATGTCGGTGGATATGATAGTTGGAATGTAGATATAACAGATGCCGTGCGAACTTTTCTGGTAAGCAAAGATGCTGAACGTTTTGGAGGTGAAATTCCATTGAGTATTCGTTGTGATAATACCCGGGATGCTGAAATGATACCTTCGGATTTATCGGACTTCAATTTATATGGCGGCATTTACCGTTATCTGAATCTGGTGTATCTTCCGGAAGTCTCCGTGGCTTCTCTCCGGATAGAACCGGCATTGGACGCTAAATTGAAAAAGGGGATGTTAAAGGTATCCGGTACATTCTATAATCCTGCGGATGTGCGTGAAGCACTGGTGGAAGTTACTGTGAAGAATGCTAAAGGTGAAGTGGTATCTACCCGTACGCTGGATAAAATAACTCCGTTGGGAGATTTGGATATGTTGGGTATTCAGATTGATAAACCACAACTTTGGGATGTAGATCATCCGGTATTATATACTTGCGAGGTTACTGTAACTGCTAATGGGCAGAAAGTGACAGCGAGTGAACGTTTCGGTTTCCGTTCTTTTAAGTTTATAGATAAGGGGCCTTTCATGCTGAATGGAAAGCGCCTCTTGTTGCGGGGAACACATCGGCACGAGGATCATGCAGGAGTAGCTGCTGCCATGACCGAGGAGCAGATGATACAGGAAATGAAAATGATGAAAGAGATGGGAGTGAATTTCATCCGTCTGGGACATTATCAGCAATCTGAAATCATTTTGAATCTTTGTGATGAACTGGGTATTCTGGTTTGGGAAGAAATTCCTTGGTGCCGTGGTGGTGTGGGGAATGAAACTTATCGCGGACAAGCGAAACGTATGTTGACGAATATGATAACCCAGCACTATAACCACCCTTCAGTGATAATCTGGGGATTGGGTAATGAGAATGACTGGCCGAATGACTTTCCTGAATTTGAACAACGCGAGATACGGAGCCTGATGAGTGAGTTGAATACACTGGCACATCATCTTGATGCCGAACGCAAGACGGCAATTCGCCGTTGTGCATTCTGTAGCGATATTGTAGATGTATATTCTCCTTCGATCTGGGCCGGTTGGTATCGTGGGGTTTATACAGATTATCAGCAGATGTCCAAAGAAGAAATGGAGAAGGTGAAACATTTTCTGCATGTAGAGTGGGGGGGTGATAGCCATGCCGGACGTCATGCGGAGGCTACTGCTCCTATACGAAAAGAAGGTGAAAGTGATGGCGATGCAGCTCTGAACGGTTCGGCTCTGGTGTTGAAGAAAGGAGACTGGTCGGAAAGTTATATCGTTAAGCTGATAGATTGGCATTTGAAGGAACAGGAGAATATGCCTTGGCTGACCGGCGCTGCTTATTGGCCGTTTAAGGACTTTTCCACACCGGTGCGTCCGGATAATCCGGTACCATATATGAATCAGAAAGGAGTGGTGGAACGTGACTTTACGAAAAAGGAAAGTTATTACGTATTCCAATCCTATTGGACAGAAAAGCCTATGGTTCATATCTATGGGCATGGTTGGCCTGTGAGATGGGGAGATGCCGATGAAGAAAAAGAGGTCTTGGTTTACTCTAACTGTCCATCGGTGGAACTGTTTGTGAACGGACAAAGCCAGGGGATACGCAAGCGTAATAGTCAGGATTTTCCCGCAGCGGGTTTGCGCTGGAATGTGAAGCTTGCTAAGGGGCAGAATACATTGCGTGCAGTGGCTGCTGGAAAAGAAGTTCTTGCTGATGAATTGAGCTTTGAATATCAGACCGAGAAGTGGGGGAAAGAACATGCATTCCGGGTAACTTCTACTCCTAAAGAAGACGGAATTGTTGAAGTTGAAGCCCAGCTGGTAGATAGTAATGGTATCAGGTGTCTTGATTCCAGAGTTTTTGTTTCTTTCGATATTGCCGGTGACGGAGAACTGATACAGAATCAGGGCACGGCAACCGGTTCCCGCAAAGTACAGGCACGTAACGGGCGGGCACAAATACGGGTTCGTACGCAAGGCGGTACTTCCTGTGTAGCTGTAAAAGCTGATAAAGTCCAAACATCATTTATAACGGTGCAGTAAGATTATGAAAAAGGTAGGTATGTTATTTTTAGGGATATGTTCTTTTCTGGCTATTTCGTGTACATCGGATAAAGACGGTAAAGATTTTGTGAAGTGCGTTTTAAAGCAGGGTATACTGGAACGTGCCGCTATGAATATAAAGGAGGAGCCGGTAACGGTTACCGCCTTTATAGCGGAACGCAGTGCAGGGGATATACATGATTTTTATTCGGAGGGTGATTATTGGTGGCCGGATACTTTGAACCCTGACGGACCTTATGTGCGTCGGGATGGTGAGACCAATCCGGATAATTTTGTAGCTCATCGTCATGCTATGATACGCTTTAGTTCAATCGTAGGTAATCTGACCTCTGCTTATTTATTGACTCAGGATAAAGAATATGTAGATGCGATACTGGCGCATGTGCGTGCCTGGTTTGTGAATGAGTCTACGAAAATGAATCCTAACTTGCAGTATGCGCAAGCTATTAAGGGAATTGCTACAGGACGTGGTATTGGCATCATTGATACGGTACATCTTATGGAAGTAGCCCAATCGTTATGGCAGTTAGAAAAGCTTGGAGTATTGTCTAAGGATGATATAAAGTCTACTAAACAGTGGTTTGCTGATTATTTGAAATGGATGTTCACACATCAGTATGGCATAGACGAGATGAATGCTAAGAATAATCATGGTACCTGTTGGGTGATGCAGGCTGCTGTATTTGCCCGTTATGCCGGTGATAAGGATACGATGGATTTTTGTAAGCGGCGTTATAAAGAAGTACTTTTACCTAAGCAGATGGCAGAAGACGGAAGTTTTCCGTTAGAGACAGCGCGTACAAAACCTTATGGTTATTCTTTATTTAATCTGGATGCCATGGCAACAATATGCCAGACGCTTTCGGATAAGAATGATAATTTATGGATTTATACGGCAGAGGGAGGTAAGAATATGGAGAAAGGTATTAATTTTATCTATCCTTATGTCATTGATAAAGAAAGATGGAATTATACGAAAGATGTAATGTATTGGGATGAATGGCCGGTAGCACATCCTTTCCTGATATTCGGTGCGTTACAGATTCATAATAAAAACTGGCAGTCAGCATGGGAGAAGTTAGAGCATTTCCCTGTAACCGATGAAGTGGTGCGTAATCTGCCTGTACGTAATCCGTTGATTTGGATTTAATCATTAATAATGATGCTATGATAATAACACGGAAAATAATAGTAGGAGTTTATATCGTATGTGCAGTCGGTACGAGTTTTTCTCAGGAGACTACTACCCGCTATCGGCGAACTACTTCTCAGGGAGTGCCGGAAGCTAAACTGGGATATACCCCCGGAGTTACTCCGGAATATTTGGCTATACCTTTGTCGGAAACTGTCATGGCGAGGTATCCGGATTATCGGATGGCTTACTGGAAAGACTATACATATGTGCAGGGATATATGTTTGAGGCTATAGACCGTTTGGGACAATTGACAGGCGATAGCAGGTATCTGGAATATATAAAGAAATATATGGATCATTTCGTCGATGAAGCGGGTAATTACAAAGGAGGTGGATTAACGAATCTCGATAATTTCATGACTGGTTCGGCCTTTTGTACATTATACGGGCGTACGGGTGATGAGAAATATAAGAAAGCTGCCTTGCAAATATTGAAAGCTGTGGATCAGTATCCCAGTTCTGATGGACAGTTCTGGCACGGAAACCGGAGTCCTAATATGTGGATAGATGGTGTTTTTATGATGCAGATGTTCCTTATACGTTGTGCACAATATGTGGGGGAAGCCGATTATTGCTATGATGTGGCATGTAGGAATATTATTACTGCTGCCCGTCATTTGCAACGCCCGGATGGACTTATCCTTCATGCATGGACTACAGAGCCTGAAAGGGCTGTGTGGGCGGATAAAACTACCGGACTGTCACCGGAGGTATGGAGTGAAGGCATGGGGTGGTACACTTTGGTGGTACCTGAACTACTGGCTTTACTACCAACAACACATCCGAATTATCAGCAGGTCCTTGATATTTATCTGAAAATGTGTAAAGGGCTGAAAGAAGTGCAGGATAAGAAGACCGGCGGTTGGTTTATGGTTGTGGATAAAGGAGATAATCCTTTAAATTTTGTAGATCCATCCGGAACTGCTATGTTTGTATACTCTATTCAGCGTGGTGTAGAGTTAGGGCTCTTAAAAGCAAAGGAATATACTCTGGTTGCATATAGGGGATATCAAAGTCTCTTTCCTTTTATACAGGTGAATGACAGAGGCTTACTGGATGTGATAGGAGCATGTGATGGAGTTGTGATTAAAAAGAATTTTGTAGAATATGTTACTGTTCCCAAAATATTGAATGCCAAAGAGGCTGTTGCCGGCATATTGTGGGCGGCTGTTATAATGGAAACAGAACAACTGAAAAAATAAACAGGAATGAGAATTTTGCGTAATCTGATTATAATTAGTGTATTACTTGTATCTGTTACTGTACAGGCAAGTGGTGTGGATGAGTTGGTGCGTATCAAGCAAAATTATGCCCGAATGTTGGTTCCTTCTGGTAAAGATCCGTTTGGTTTATTGTCCATCCTTTCGTCTATTCAACCGGAAACAGAGATTTCGGATCAGGTTGTGGTAGAGTTGCATCAGCGATATCCTTTTGATTTAAAGAAAGTAGAAACTTATCTGTCTTCTTTCACGGAAGCAGGAACATGGCCGGATATTAATTACGATGACAAAAAGCGTTCCGGCTGGGAGCCTAAAATTCATGCGGAACGTATTCTGGAGCTGGTAAAGCTCTATAGCTCCGATCAGACTTCCTACTATCATTCTTCGGAGGTGGAAGCGATTATTCATAAAGCTTTGAATTATTGGTTTACTGCTAAACCGGTATGTTTGAACTGGTGGTATAATCAAATAGGTATTCCTAAAACACTGGGTACGGTTTTTATCTTGTTTGAGAAGCAATTGACCCCTGTGGAGAAACAGAACGCTATAACTGTAATGGAGAATGCTAAGTTTGGGATGACCGGACAGAATAAGGTATGGCTTGCCGGAAATGTGATGATGCGTGCATTATTACAGAATGATTATGAGTTGGTAAAGATGGCGCGTGATACCATTGCATCTGAAATAGTCACGGGGGGAGCAGAAGGTATAAAAGACGATTGGTGCTTTCACCAGCATGGTGCTCAGCAGCAATTTGGTAATTATGGGCTTTCGTTCGTATCCGGAATGAGTTTCTTCTCTGGGTTATTTTCAGGGACGTCGTTAGCATTTGATGATAAACAGTTGAGTATTCTGAGTACGCTGATTGATAAGGGATATCGTTGGGTAATCTGGAAAGGAATGATGGATGTAAATGCTTTGGGACGTCAACTGTTTCATCATGCTCCCGTACATAAAGCACTGAGTCTTGCATTTGCAGCCTCGGAGTTAGGTGGAGGTGAATCAGATGAGTGCGTGGCTGTGGCAACAGCTTTGCTTCGTGATAATTATCCTGCACCTGCAGTGAATGTGCTTACAGGACATAAGCATTTCTGGCAGTCGGATTATACAATTCATCGCCGTCCTTCCTGGATGGCGTCTATAAAAATGGCTTCTGACCGTATTATCGGTACGGAAATGATGAATGGCGATAATATGAAAGGGTATTATATGGCAGATGGAGCTACTTATATTTATAAAGATGGTAAGGAGTATCTGGATATTTTTCCTCTTTGGGACTGGCGGAAATTACCGGGAGTAACAGCTTTTGAAGATAATGCGCCTATGCCTCTGATTAAAAGTTATCAACCTCGTAATAAAGGAACTTTTGTAGGAGCTGTTTCGGATGGAAAACAAGGAATGACTGTTATGGAGTTAGATCGTTCCGGAGTGAAGGCTCATAAGGCATGGGTTTGTACGGATGACTTTATTCTTTGTTTGGGAGCAGGTATACAGTCAGATAGTAATCTTGTTGTTACCACTTCTATAGAGCAATGTCATAAAAATGGGGAACTGCTTTCTTGGGAAAATGCACGATGGAATGTTGTGAATACAAAGCAATCTGCTAAGGGAAAGGAACAGCGCTATTTTCATGATCATACAGGATATATTGTATGGGGCAATACTCATGAAGTTGTAGCTGAAACAGCAAAACGTACGGGATCATGGTATGATGTGATGCAAATGTATCACCCGGAAGAAACACATGGAGAGGTGACCGCCATCTATTTGACGCATGGCGTTGCACCTAAGCAAGGCGCATATCAATATTTGATATTGCCCGAAATGGACAAAGAAAATGTGGCTGCTTTTAATTTATCGGATATACGGATACTCCGTAATGATGCTACTGTTCAGGCTGTCTATAGTGAAGGAAATACTACTTGTTGGGTGGCCGCTTATCAGCCGGTACAATTAACTGTAAGTACGGATCTGATATTGAATATTCAAACTCCCGGAATCTATATGATACGGAAAAGTGAATCCGGTCGGTACATAATAAACTATGCCGATCCGACTCAACAGAGAAGCGTTGCAGAACTTGAGTTGAATCATAAAAAGGTACGTATTTCTCTTCCCGAAGGAAAAGAGAAGGGGAAAACAACTTCCATAGTGGGTTAATTCGTTAAAAAACACATTTTGAACCATTTCTCCAAACGATTGAAATAATATTGCAAGCCTTGTTGGTAAGATACGTCTATTTTTGTTTTTAGATAAATGATTATAGACTATGAATACACACAAGGCTTTTATTTTGGGCGTAGCATTGCTGAGCACTATTGGGGTGAAGGCTCAGTTTGCCATTGATAACTATAAAGCTGTCTTTACCTCATCCCCACAGCATGTTCCCACTACCAAAACTCCGGATGCTCCTTTAGCCGGTAATGGAGATATCGGTATCACAATGGGAGGTACTCCTGATAAACTCTGTTTTTATATTGGTAAAAATGATTTTTGGAGGGCTTATCCTGTTTATCCGGGAGGAATTGCGCTTCCGGGTGGACTGAATATAGAGATAAAAGAACTGCAAGGAGCTACTTACTATGCGGAACAATTGCCCGGATCTGCTGAAATCAGAACTAAATTCACAACTCCTCATTGTCAGTTGAATTTGTCTGCATGGGTTGCTGCAACGGATAATAAGATTATTATAGAATTGCAATCGGACAAAGCCGTTACTGCCCATTTGCGTCTATGGGCTGCGGAAAGTAATACTTCGACTACGGCGGGAGGCAAAGATAAAGTAATGTGGGTAAGTCGTTCCTTTGAAAATACGGAATTGCTGCGTTGGTCTACTCATGTGGCATTGGCTCTAAACTCAAGTTCTGATGAGTTTTCCTTGATTCCAGGTAAGAAAGTACAATTGGTTATATCTGTTTATACGAATCATGATACACCGGATTGGAAAAACAAAGCTATTACAGAAGCAGAGAAAGTAACGGAAGCGGGTGTCGAGCAATTACGGAAAGAACATCATTCCTGGTGGAATCATTTTTGGAAACAGTCTCATATTAATATAGATGATAGTTATTTTGAAAAGTATTACTATCAATCGCAATATTTGTTTGCTTGTTCTTCCCGTGAGGGTAAGTTTGCGCCTGGTATCTGGGGACCATTTGTTACGCGTGACGAAGCGGCATGGGGAGGTGATTATCATCTGAATTACAATTATCAGGCACCTTACTGGGCGTCATTTTCTTCCAATCATATTAGTCTGACGGATAATTTTGATCAGCCTCTATTAGATTATATGGAGGCTGGACGGAAGCATGCGCAGGAATTGCTGAATTGCAAAGGTATTTATTATCCGGTAGGTATCGGTCCTAAAGGTTTATGTACAGCTATGTGGCCGTTAACTCCTGAAGAAATGCAGGAAAAGTATTCGACCCGTGAAAATACAATTGATGGCGGTTATAAGTTTTTGGGACAGAAAATCAATGCGGTGTTTAGTGTTGGAAATATGTTGATGCGATATTACAGTACGTATGATGAGGCGTATGCCCGTAAAGTATATCCGTATCTTCTGGCCTGTGCGGATTTTTGGGAAGATTATCTCTCTCTAGAGAATGGACGTTATGTCATTCGTATGGATCATTTCAACGAGGTGATGCCTAATAAACGCAATGGAGGTGTCTGGCGTAATCGGTTAGGTGATTTTAATTCAACTCTTTCGTTGGGTTTGGTTCGTATGCTGTTTCAGGGTGTGATGGATATGAGTGATTTCCTTTCCATTGACAAGATACGGCAATCCCGCTGGCAGGATATTTTGGAGAAACTGAGTGAATACCCATTGGGAATTACAGAAGGCGGACGTCAAAGTTTGAAGAATATGGAGAAGGGACCTCAGGATAAAGAAGTACGTCCATCGGGGCTGAACAGGGTGTCTATTCATGGCTTGATTCTCCCTGCAGGTGTTGTGGGACCCATGACAGATGCGGCTTTCAATACTATCTTGCTGGAAGATGTGGCGCATTGGTCAGATAAACAACGTGATCCGAATGATTGGGGAAATACATCTAACAATGGAATTGAAACCTGCTATCCCGGAGCTGTGCGTGTGGGGTATCCCTCGGATAAGATTCTATCTCATTTGAAGAAGCGGATTGAGATGGATGTATATCCCAATTCCTGGATTGTGCAAGGTGGGGGAGGCATTGAAACTTTAGCAGCTGTTCCCCTTACTATTAATG